>JADFMB010000165.1 GCA_022564115.1 Pseudomonadota bacterium | reverse complement strand
ACTGTATTTGTTGATAGTGAGTTGGGGCAAATCCCAAAAGGATTCCAAATCATTAGACTTAAAGAGGCTCTTTCTTTATTGAGAGACGGCAGTCACAATCCACCACCCAGAGTTAAAGAAGGAATTAATTTTATTACTGGTGGAACTCTGGATTTTATAATTAATTTTGATTCTGCTACATTTATCAGTAAAGATGACTATAATAAAATTCAAAAAAACTATCAATTACAAGAAGATGATATTTTACTTTCTATAGTTGGTACTTTAGGTAATGTTGCAATAGTAAGGAAAACAGATTTACCACTATCTCATCAACGAAGTGCTGCTCTATTACGACCTAATGAAAAAATAGATTTCGTTTTTCGGACTTTTTGCCATGGTCTGCTGTTTATTATTCAGGCTTCCTTGAGGGTGCCGAGCCGCTGGGCCAGGGCTTCCAGGGCCAATTCGTAGCCGAGCCCGCCGAGGCCGCAGATTATGCCGTCGGCGGCCTTGGAAACGTAGGACTTCTGGCGGAACTCGTCGCGTTGGTAGATGTTTGAAAGGTGGACCTCGATCACCGGCAGCCCGGCCGCCAGCAACGCGTCCAGGAGCGCTACCGAGGTATGGGTATAGGCGCCGGCGTTGACGATCAGCGCCTGATGCGAACCGGCCGCTTCCTGTACCCAGTCCACCATTTCGCCTTCGTTGTTGGTCTGCCGGAACTCGACGGTGAGGCTTAAGTCCTTGGCCCGCTTCTGGCACGCCGCCTCGATGGAGTCGAGGGTGTCCGAGCCGTAGATATCGGGCTCGCGGGTGCCGAGCAGATTGAGGTTGGGTCCATTGAGGACCAGCACGCTTGCGGTCATTGTTTTTAAGGGGTCATCCTGGTGGTTTGGCGCTTTATAGACGCTCAATGAAGAAACTTCCAGTTTTCCCCATCCGTCCGGTTGAAAGGGCCCCCGCACCGCCCCATACTTAAGGCTTGGGGGCGATACCCCCGAGAGCTTAAAAACGGAACAATCAATGCACCTGACCATAAACGGCGAACAAAAGGATTTCGACCCTCCGATGACGGTCGAGCAGTTGCTGGGCGAGATCGGCCTCGACCCCCGGAAAGTGGCCGTCGAGCGCAACCTGGAGATCGTGCCCAAGTCCCATTACGCCGGCCTCTCGCTGGACGACGGCGACAGGCTGGAAATCGTCCATTTCATCGGCGGCGGCGCCCCGGATGAGGCGTCGAGAAATGACATGGGCAAGGAACCCCAATCCCTGTCCGACGACGATACCTGGGAAGTCGCCGGAAAGCGGTTCAAATCGCGGCTGATCATCGGCACCGGCAAATACGAAGATTACGAGATCAACCGCCTGGCGGCCGAGGCCGCAGGCTCGGAGATAATCACCGTCGCCATCCGGCGCGTCAACCTGGACGATCCGTCGAAGCCGCTGCTGGTCGATTACCTGGACCCGAAGAAGTACACATACCTGCCCAACACCGCCGGCTGCTTCACCACCGACGACGCGCTGCGCACGCTGCGCCTGGCCCGCGAGGCCGGCGGCTGGGATTTGGTAAAACTCGAGATCCTGGGCGATCGGCGGACCCTCTATCCGATGATGCCGGAAACCCTGGAGGCCACGGAAACCCTGACCAAAGAGGGGTTCCAGGTGATGGTCTACTGCTCCGACGATCCGATCATGTGCAAGCGCCTGGAAGACGTTGGCGCCGTCGCCATCATGCCCCTGGGCGCGCCCATCGGGTCGGGCCTCGGCATCCAGAACCCGGTCAATATCCGGCTCATCAAGGAACAGTCCGGCGTGCCGGTGATCGTCGATGCCGGTGTCGGCACCGCTTCGGATGCCACCATCGCCATGGAACTGGGCTGCGACGGGGTTCTGATGAATACCGCCATCGCCGAAGCCAAGGACCCGGTACGCATGGCCCGGGCCATGAAGGCGGCGGTGGAGGCGGGGCGCGACGCCTATCTGGCCGGACGGATGGCGAAGAAAATGTACGCCGATCCGTCGTCGCCTCTGGCGGGGCTAATCTAAAACGTCGCCTCTGGCGGGGCTAATCTAAGACCTCGCCTCTGGCGGGGCTGATCTAAGACCTCGCCGTTGGCCGGGCTGATTTAAAGACCGGACCCTAATTCCTTAGCCTATAAACGTTTCGGCGGCCCCGCGCGGTCCGCATGGCAGGCATGCGAAATTATTATGGACTAATTGGTCCAAAACATGTATAAGGGGGGCCAATCTGGATTCGGGCCGGATTCGGGGCCCCATGCGGCCCTGGTTTTACCGCCCGGTTTTACAGAAGGCGAAAACGTCATGGCACGGCCACGGGAATTCGATACCACCGAAGCGCTGAACCAGGCGATGCAGGTGTTCTGGTCGAAAGGCTACGAGGCGACGTCCTTGAGCGACCTGATCGGCGCCATGAAGCTCTCGAAAAGCAGCTTCTACGACACCTTCGGCTCCAAGCATGATGTGTTCCTGGCCGCCATCGAGCATTACAAGAAGACCATAACGGCCCAGGTTTCCGCCGTTTCCGGCCTCGACGCCCCGGCCCGCAAATTGATCGAATCGCTGTTCGAGCGGGCCGTCAGCCGGATGACCGAGGAAGGCGGGCAGCGTGGCTGTTTCCTCAACAACTGCGCCGTCGAGGTCGCCCTTCACGACCCGGCGGCGGCGAAATTGATCGGCGGCGGCTTCGCCATCATGGAGGACACCCTCTTCGCCCTCGTCGAACGCGGCCAGAGGGAAGGCGGGATCGCGCCGGATAAAGACCCCCGAGCGCTGGCCCGGTACCTGACCAGCAGCCTCAACGGCCTGATGGTCGTCGGCAAGGCCAATCCGGACCCGGAATCGCTTTCCGATGTGGCCAGGACGGCGCTAACGGTTCTGGATTAATTATTTGTTTTAATTACATTTTTTTGAATATTTAGGACCAAATGGTCCAAAAAAGAAGGAAACAGAGCATGAAAAAGCAAGCAGATGCCGCCAGATTAGCCGCCGCCAATGAGGCGGGACCCAGGGTCGAGGTCTATCACAAGACCTGGTGCTCCTATAGCCGCGCCGCCTTGGCGTTGCTCAGGGAAAAAGGCGTCCGTTTCGAGGATATCGACATCACCGACGATGACATCCGCGAGCGCCAGATGATCGAACGCGCCCATGCCGCCTCGGTACCGCAGATCTTCGTCGACGGCGAGTCCATCGGCGGTTACGACGAACTGGCGGCGCTGGACGACCACGGCCTCCTCGACGAACTTCTGGGCCGGGGGTTAAAACTGCCCCGGGCGGCCTGAATCAAATTCTCAATAACACCGCTTAATCTCTTGAATCAAAATAGGAAATATCTGATGACCGACTTCACCATCCACACCATCGACACGGCCCCCGAACGGGCCGGGGCCGGGCTCCGCGCGGCCCAGCAAAAACTCGGTTTCATCCCCAATATGATGGCGGTTCTGGCCGAAAGCCCGGCCGCTTTGGAAGGCTATCAGGCGGTCCAGGGCGCCTTGGCCACCAGCAGCTTCTCGACCGCCGAACAGCATTTCATGGCCCTTGCCATCAGCGTCGACAACGGCTGCACCTACTGCGTGCCGGCCTACAGCATGATGGCTGTCAAGTCAGGCGTGCCGCAACAGGCCGTCGACGCCGTCCGCGACGGCCAACCGATCGACGGCGGGCGCTTGTCGACCCTCCGCGATTTCACCCAGGCGGTGGTCGAAAAGCGGGGCCGGGTCGCCGAGGATGAGGTGAAAGCCTTCCTCGACGCCGGGTTCACCAAGGCCCAGGTGCTGGAAGTCATCCTCGCCGCCGCCTTCAAGCTGATCAGCAACTACACCAACCACGTCGCCGACATCCCCTTGGACGAAGCCTTCCAAGCCTATCGCTGGGACGGCCGGAAGGCGGCTTGAGCACGGCCTCGGGGCCGGAAGGACGGAAAAATGAATATCGGAAACGTCGAGCCAAAAATCAGCCATGAGATGAGCGTCGAAACGGCGCCGCTTTATCCAGGCCGCCCGCGCACCCTTTATCCCCTGCGGGTGACGTCCAGGATTTTCACCATCGCCGGCGTCGCCGCGGTCTTTTACGCGGTGATGCTGATCGCCGTCGCCGTCGACAGCACGATTATCGAGTTCTGAATTTTCCCGTAAAAAAGGACCGGAAGGCTGTCCGTTTGGGGGCTATTTCTCTTTCGGCGGCGTCACCCGTAGGAAGGCCGGCATATGGTCGCCGAGACCCTTGACCGGGCCGCCGCCGTCCTGTTGGCGGGGGGCGTCTGCCCGGTTTTGCGCCGGTTTCGGCTTTCCGTGACGATCCTTTTTGGCCGCCTTGGCGGGGGCTTGGGCCGGGACCGGTTCCGGCGCCGCGGACTTCTCGGTCGCCGGAGCGGAATCCGGCGCCGCGGACGGAGATGCCGGTTCGGGAACCGGGGCGGTTTCCGGCGCTACGGGATTCTCGGTCGCCGCCGGCGGTGAAGCGGAAGCGGAAGCGGAAGCGGAAGCGGAAGCGGGTTCGGGGGCCGGCCTGTCCGGCTGCTGCTCGCGTCCCCGGCCGCCGCCCCGTCGTCCGCGGCCCCGCCCGCGGCCCCGTTCCCGGCCTCGGTCCCGTCCCCGTCCCGGGGGTTTTTCATGCGCCGGATGCAGATCGTCGCCCTCGACCCCTTTAAGCTCGATCTTGGGGATAATCTGGCCGGTCAATTTCTGGATGGCGTCCAGGTACTTGCCGTCCTCGGGCGTGGCCAGGGTGAGGGCCCGGCCGGGGCGCCCGGCCCGCCCGGTGCGGCCGATGCGGTGCACGTAATCCTCGGCATGGGTCGGTACGTCGAAATTGAAGACGTGGCTCATTTCCGGGATGTCGAGGCCGCGGGCGGCGACGTCGGAACAGACCAGAAGCTTGATATCGCCGGTCTTGAATTTGCCCAGGGTCTCGGTGCGCACCGGTTGCGGCATGTCGCCGTGCAGCCGGAAGGCCTTGAGCCCGTGGCGGGTCAGCGACCGGTAGACGGTATCGACGTCGCGCTTGCGGTTGCAGAATATCAACGCGTTTTTGGGCTTTTCCTGGCGGATCAACTGGCGGAGCGCGGCCCGCTTTTCCTTCTGGCCGCCGCCGGGGCGCCGCCCGTCCCCGTGTTTGACGACGACCATGCCCTGGACAATGTTATCCGCCGTCGTCGCCGGCGGCGTGACGTGGATTTCCTTCGGGTTGATCAGGAAGTCGTCGGCGAGGCGGCGGATTTCCGGCGGCATGGTGGCGGAAAAGAACAGGGTGTTCCTGATCGGCGGCAACAGTCCGACGATTCGCTTGACGTCGGGAATGAACCCCATGTCCAGCATCCGGTCGGCCTCGTCGATGACCAGGATCTTGACGTCGTGCATCAGCAGGTGGCCGCGGTCGAACAGGTCGATCAAGCGCCCCGGCGTCGCGATCAGCACGTCGACCCCCCTTTCGACGATCTTGATCTGCTCGGTCAAGGTATGGCCGCCGATCAGCAGCGCCTTGGTCAGCTTGTGATATTTGCCGTAGGTCTCGAAGCTTTCCGCCACCTGGGCCGCCAGTTCCCGCGTCGGTTCCAGGATCAGCGACCGGGGCATCCTGGCCTTGGCCCTGCCGGCGGCAAGGATGTCGATCATCGGCAGGGTGAAACCGGCGGTCTTGCCGGTGCCGGTCTGGGCGCAGCCGAGAATATCGCGGCCCATGAAAACCACGGGGATGGCCTGTTTCTGGATCGGGGTGGGCTCGGTGTAGCCCGCGTCCTTAACGGCGCGCAGGACTTCGTCGCTCAAGCCCAATTCTTCGAAGCTCATGAAAGTCGGTTCCGGCAGGGGGCGGTACGGCCGCCGGCCCGGGTTTTTTTGTTCACGGTCAAGGTGCCGGAAGTTTAGGGGTTACGGGCTGCAAGTCAATGATTCCCGCCCTTGTGACGCCCCTGGCGCCCTTGGCCCGCCTTAGGCGATGGGCTAGGTTGGCGGTCACCGCCCTCGGAAGGAGTTTTCCCGATGCTGATCAAGGC
>JADFMB010000164.1 GCA_022564115.1 Pseudomonadota bacterium | reverse complement strand
GACCCCTCAGGCACAACGCCCAGGCGGGGGCCAGCAGCGATTCAATCCTAGAACCACATTCTTAACATAATGCCCCATACCCCGGAACATAGGCTGGAAGAGTTATTTAAGAAGCACGGCGTCGATCAGGAAGTAACGCCTGCACCTACTGCTGTGGCAGAGCCACCTAAAGACAACCTCGACGCTCTCATTGAGAAACACGTTACTGCTCCGATTGTCGAGCAAACTCATCTCGTGAATAAGAACGAGGATTTAGCGAATCGAAACTTAATGGGCACCACTTATCTCAGCCTGCATCCGATCTTCGAGAACTGCGTCGATGCTTTGTCGAATTTTAGCTGCCCAATAAGGCGCAAGATACGCTGCTCGTCTCCTATTACTTGCCGCCTTGCCCGTCGATAGCGGCTCGATAATTGGCAGTTTGCGCAAATCAAAGCGTATGACCCGGTTGTGATCGACGACAAAAACACCCGGCGTGCCGGTTACTTCGTAAGTGTCGGCTACATCATCGCCATTCAGCAATAGCGTGAAGTCATAGCCGGCATTCTCAATAAACTCAACCGGATCACCATCTTCCATTATATTTATCGCGAGAACTTTTACGTTGTTGCCGTACTCCAGTACCACACTTTGCAGATGCGGCATCAGGGCTTTGCAATACGGACACCATGTTGCCCAGAACAGCAGGACGGTGGTCTGTTTCTGAGACTCGTCGTTCAGGTTGATGGCCTGCCCGTCAGCCGCCACGAGCGTCCAGTCCGGAGCAACCAGGCTATCCGCAGCCGAGGCATATTGCGAAAATACTATGATAAGCAAATATACCATTATGGAATTACGCATAACTTGATCGGTGCTGGGCAAAAAGGAGATGCATAAGCTGCTAAGGATCGACACGGAGTCTCACTTATTACAAGCAAGCGGCATCTAAGCAAACCACCGCGACCCGGCGTGCCAATTAGAAATTGCTACCAAGTGGTTCGCCGACGAGCGCCAGGAAAGCATGAGCTTTCAGGTACGGGGGGATACAACTGGCGCCAGTCAGCGAGTTCGCTATTGTGGTAACTCTGGTTGATGTTGGAATGCGCCCTACCGGTTGTCAGGGAACTCAAACGAATCGGTGCATCCCGATACGATACTAATCGGCACATGACCTGCAACCTTGCTTAAATTATGTAAATCGCCATACACAGACCGGGCAGGAGACGAAAACATTACACGGCTAAGTGTATTTGTCGCGATTGCAGTTTGTCAGCGCTGTGCGCAGGTCGACCATCACCGGCGTTTTCATCAGCGACTTGACGCGTTCCAGGTCGAGGGCCCGGAATTCGTTCCATTCGGTGACGATGGTCAGCGCGTCCGAGCCGGTCACCGCGTCGTAGGCGTCGGCGCACCATTCGACCCCATCCAGCAGCGCCTTGGCTGCGTCCATGCCTTCCGGGTCGAAGGCCCGTATCCTGGCGCCGCCGGCCTGCAGGCCGGCGATGATGCCGAGGCTCGGCGCTTCGCGCATGTCGTCGGTGTTGGGCTTGAAGGTCAGGCCGAGGACGGCGATCACCTTGCCGTCCACCGAGCCGCCGCAGGCGGCGGCGATCCTGTCCGCCATCCGTCCCTTGCGTTCGTCGTTGACGGCGCAGACGGCCTCGACGATGCGAAGCGGATGGCCGGCTTCGGCCGCCGTCCGCGCCAGGGCCAGGGTGTCCTTGGGGAAGCACGACCCCCCGTACCCGGGCCCGGCGTGCAGGAATTTCGGCCCGATGCGGCCGTCCAGGCCGATGCCCTTGGCCACGTCCTGCACGTCGGCGTCGGTGACCTCGCAAAGATCGGCGATTTCGTTGATGAAGGTGATCTTCGTCGCCAGGAAGGCGTTGGCCGCGTACTTGATCATTTCCGCCGTCGGGCGGGTGGTGAACAGGATCGGCGTTTCGATCAGGTAAAGCGGCCGGTAAAGGCGGCGCATGGCTTCGCGGGCGCGTTCGCTGCCGGTGCCGATGACGACCCGGTCCGGGCGCAGGAAATCGCCGATGGCCGAGCCCTCGCGCAGGAATTCCGGGTTCGAGACGACGTCGAAATCGGCTTCCGCGTTGGCGTCCCGGATGATCTTCTCGATCTCGCGGCCGGTGCCCACGGGCACCGTCGATTTGGTCACCACCACCGTATAGCCGTCCAGGGCCGCGGCGATTTCCCCGGTTACCGCGAAAACGTTGCCGAGGTCGGCGTCGCCGTTGTCCTCGTTGCTCGGCGTGCCGACGGCGATGAAGACCGCGTCGGCGCCCTTGACCGCGTCGCCGAGGCCGGTGGCGAAGGACAGCCGCCCGGCCTTGACGTTGCCGGCGACCAGTTCCTCCAGGCCCGGCTCGTAGATCGGCATGTCGCCGGCGTCGAGCCTCTTGATCCGGGTTTCGTCCCGGTCGATGCAGGTGACGTCGTGGCCGAACTCGGAAAAGCACGCGCCGGTCACCAATCCCACATAGCCGGCGCCGATTATCGCGATGTGCATGGCATTCCCCTATCCGGCGCCTATCCGGCGCCTATCCCGCCCCGGCCAGGTCGGCCCGTTCGGCGGCGAAGGCGGCGTTGGCCTCGACAAACCCCGGCTTGGTGCCGCAATCGAACCGCCGGCCGTCGATGCGCAGCCCATGCAGGGGAAAATCGCCGATCATCGCCGCCAGGGCGTCGGTGAGCTGAATCTCGCCGCCGGCGCCTTCGACCTTCTTGTCCAGGTGATCGAAGACTTGCGGCTGCAGGATATAGCGGCCGATGACGGCGAGCCGGGACGGCGCCTCGGCCGGGTCCGGCTTCTCGACCACCCCGCGGGCGCGGGCCAGGCGGCCGTCGTCCTCCTCGACGTCGAGAACGCCGTAACGCGATGTCAACTCGACAGCCACTTCCTCGACGGCGATGAGGTTGCCGCCGGTGTCCTGGTAGGCCTCGACCATCTGGGCCAGGCATCCCGGCCGGGCCTGCATCAGATCGTCGGGCAGCAGCACGGCGAACGGCCCATCGGAAACGAATTCCCTGGCGCACCAGACCGCATGGCCCAACCCCAGGGGCTGTTCCTGGTGGGTGAAGGAAATTTTCCCGGGTCTCGGGAAATCGTCGCGCAGGGCTTTCAGTTCGGCTTCCTTGCCCCGCGCTTTCAGCGCCGCCTCCAATTCGGGGGCGGGCGCGAAATGGTCCTCTATCAGGCTTCTTCCCGGCGCCGTGACCATCACCATCTCCTCGATTCCGGCTTCCATCGCCTCTTCGACCGCGTATTGGATCAGCGGCTTGTCGACGATCGGCAGCATTTCCTTTGGCATTACCTTGGTGGCCGGTAAAAACCGGGTCCCCAGACCGGCGACCGGAAACACCGCCTTGGTGACAGCCTTGACCATGAACCGTACCCGAAAAACCGTTGACGGCGGCCTTTTTGCCATAGGGACAGCCGCCTAGCAAGGATCACGGGGGCAAGGTTGACGGGTCAATCGCCTACCAACACGTCCTTGGCGCGGTTGATCTGCGCCGCCAGGTAGGTCGAGCCGCCGCGGTCGGGATGCAGGCCGGCGATCAGACGGCGGTGGGCGTCCTTGATCTCCTGTTCGCCGGCGCCTTCCCCGAGCCCCAGGATTTCCAGGGCCATGGCCCGGGTCATCGGGCCGGCGCCGGAACCGGCGCCTTCGCCGTCGTCCTGGGTGGCTTGCCGCCAATCGGGATGAGTGCGGTTGATATAGGTTTCCAGCACCTGCGCCGAGGGCGTGTCCTCGACCCAGCAGGTCTTCAAAAGGTCGACCAGTTCGTTCACCGACATGCTGTCCAGGGCGCGGCCGGCAAAATCGCCTTCAAGCACCTGGCCGGTCATTTGCCCCGTGGCGTGATCCAGGGCCATGCGCAGGAACCGGGTTTCCACGTCGGACGACTGCCCGGCCCCTCCCTTTCCGGCGCTTCCCGGGCCGCCCGAAGCCATGCGCGAGAAGGTCTTGTACATCCGGTGTGCCCGGCGCGCCCGCATGAACCAGGGAATAAGCGCCGGCAGGGCGAAAAACGCCCACGCCAACCGGCCGGTGAAAACGAAAAACAACGCCACCACCCCGATGACCCCGAAAAGCAGTCCCTTCAGCACCTTGATCAGGGTCTTGGGATCGGCGGTGGTGAACCAACGCCCGGCCAGCAACAATCCGGCCAGGAGGGCAAGACCAAGGATGAACAGGGGGAACATGCGTTCAGCCGCCCTTGACCTGGTGGGCGATCTTCAACACCTCGCCGCCGCGTATCCTGGCCATGTCGTCCAACGCCGAGGGGCCGCCGGCGGCATAGACGGCGACGGCGCCCAAAAGATCCTTCAACACCTGGGCGCTGTTGGCGTCGAACTGGCAGTAGGCGCCGTTGGTCAGTTTGGCGATTTGCCGGAAGGCGAAAGCGGCGATCGGGTCGGCGCCTTCGTGGAACATGAAGGCCGGCACCCCCATCAGTCCCAGTTCGCCGGCGGTTTTTCCCACCTGGTCGATGTCTTCCTCGAAACAATCGCCGACGAAGACCAGGGCGTCGATTTTCCGCGCCCTGGTTTCGTTGATGGCGTGGGCGAGCACCCTTTCGATATCGGTTTGGCCGGCGAGGCAGAAAACCGATGTCATCTGGCCGAGAAGCACTTTCTCATCGGTGGTCCATGGGCCGGCCTTGAATTCGCCGAACCCCCGGTAATAGGCCAGTTGGATTTCCAGCCCGCCCAAGGCCGCCGTTTCCCGGAACATCTCGCCCTGGATATGGGCCGCCATGTCCCAGGCCGGTTTGCGGCTGGCGGTGGCGTCCATGGCGAACAACAACCGTCCCGCCTGGCCCGGCCGGCCGGTTTTTTTGCCGACCGGCGTCAGGCGGACCTTTTCCAGGAACGCGCCAACGTCGGCCTGGGACGCTTTTTTGCTGGGAACCTTGCCCCTACCCTTTGCCATGGGGCCTAAGTCTACCCGGTCTTAGGATTCCGTGACAGTCCGGGAAACTTCCGGCAGATTAATCGCCCCGATCAGGTCTTCGACCTCGCGGCGGGCGGCCAGATGGGACGGGCCCAGGGCCTGCGGGCCGATGGCGTCCTTGAGGTCCATGATCGTCAGCCCGGACAGGAACAGCTCACGGAAAATCACCCTCTCGCCGAAGCCGGGCACGACGCGGACCCCGATGCGCCGGGACAAGTCCCGCAACACCTCGTCCATCTTGCGCGTGTTGCGGGAATCGAGGCTGGAAAGCCGGTTGCGGATGACGATCCAATCGATGGAGCCGCCGTCGCGCCGGGCCCGGACCTGTTTCTGCTTCCATACCATTTCGGCGTAATGGCTGGGTCCCATGACGGCCATGCGGGCGCCGTCCACATGGGCCAGCACATCGAGATCGAGGAAGCTGTCGTTGATCGGCGTAATCAGCGTATCGGCGTAGGAATGGGCCAGCGCCGACAGCGGCCCGGCGCTGCCCGGGGTGTCGACGACGACGACATCGTGATTGATGATGCCGCCTTCCAGCAACAGCCTCAGCCGTTCGGCCTTGGCCCCGTCGTCCTCGTCGCCCCCGTCGCGCCCGTCTTCGCGATCATTTTCGCCCGGGCCCTGCGGCGGCCCGATGGTGAAGTGATTGGGCGATTTGACGTCGCTGCCGGCGGCCTTGACGAAGGCGCGGCGGTTGGCCAGGTACCGGGTCAGGGTCGCCTGGCTAAAATCGACGTCGACGCTGGCCACCGAAAAACCCATTTGCATCAACCCGACGATCAGGTGCATGGCCGTGGTCGACTTGCCGCTGCCGCCCTTTTCGTTGCCGACGACGATCATATGGGCCCCTAACCGGCTCATGCCTCCGCCTTCGGTTCCCGGCGCAGCCAGGCGGCGGGACCATCGTGAGGACAAGCGGAGGGAAGGAACGCCGGGGCCATTTTAAAAACGCAGCCAGGATAAAAGGAATCGGGTTCGCCGTCAGCCATGTATAGCCGCGAGGCAAAGGCCCGGCAACCGCGGGGCGGCGCCCATGCCGCCGACCGCCGCTCAGTTGTGGTGG
>JADFMB010000163.1 GCA_022564115.1 Pseudomonadota bacterium | reverse complement strand
GAAACGCCGGGCACGTTGTCGGACGAATCGCCGGCCAGGGCCTGCACCTCGATCACCTTGTCGGGCCCGACGCCGAATTTTTCCATCACCTCGTCGGGGCCGATGATCTTGTTCTTCATGGCGTCCATCATGATGACGCCCGGGCGGACCAACTGCATCATGTCCTTGTCGCTCGACACGATGGTGACGTCGGCGCCCGCCTCGATGGCCAGCCGGGCATAGGTGGCGATCAGGTCGTCGGCCTCGAAGCCGTCCATGTCGATGCAGGCGATGTTCAGGGCCCGGGTGGCGTCGCGCACCAACTCGAATTGCGGGATCAGGTCTTCCGGCGGCGGCGGACGGTTGGCCTTGTAATCCGCGTAGATGTCGTTGCGGAAGGTTTTCCGCGCACGGTCGAAGATGACGGCGATGTGGTCGGCGTCGGTGTCGTCGACCAGCTTCATCACCATCTTGGTGAAGCCGAAGACGGCGTTGACCGGCGTGCCGTCGGGGCGGGTCATCGGCGGCAGGGCGTAGTAGGCGCGGAAAATGAAGCCCGAGCCGTCGATCAGGAAAACGTGTTCGGGCTTTTTGCTCAACTTTTTACCGCCGCCCCGGATAAGAATTTTTTTTGTGCCGTGCTTCACATTACCCCCATTGGGAACCGGAGTCGAAGGGCCGACGAAGGACCGCCGGGGGGAAATTTACGCGTCGTCCCCCGGGCGTCCCCTGGCCGTCAGCCGGTCGTTTTCCGGTCCTCGCCCGGTCTTCTTGATGTCACCCCCATGTCGTCCTGATGTCGTCTCCCTGTCGTCATGAAGTCGTCCTGATGTCGTCCCCATGTCGTCATGAAGTCGTCATTGAGTCATCATTTTTGCCGGGTGTTTTCGACCTAAGGCATTGGTTTCGCATACTTTCGGCCCGAAAAAACGGCGGGGAAGTCGTCATTTGTCGTCATTCCCCGTTTCCGGCTCCGGTTTACCGGCTTTCGGCCCCGGTTTTCGGCACTGTCTCCATGGCTCCTCCTTGGTTGACGTCGGGATAAATTTCAACATTATAATACTTGTTTTGTTCTCATATTTCAAGTGTTTTTTCCTATTATCAGAAATAATAACCGATAATGGGGAAATTCGTTGGGGCCGGGGATCGGCCCGAAATGGCTCTGTCAGGGTGATTCAAGCTGGGTGGACAATGCTCCTGGCGCTTAACGAAAATCAAGGCGCCGCCGCCCCGGCTGGCCGACAATGCCGGGGTCCTAAACGCGATGCCCTAAGGGAGACCAAGCCATGGCCATCGGAAAGATCACCGAGCGCGTCGACGCCATCACCGGCATCGACGGCCATCGCCGCGTTCCGGCGCCGCCGTGCCCGAAAAGCTGCAAGATCGAGCTGACGGCCAGGTGCAATTTCAAGTGCTCGTTCTGCGCCACCGCCTACAAGCTCCGCGTCAAGGGCGACATGGACTGGGATTTCTACCTCAAGCTGCTCAAGGACCTGCGCCGGGCCGGGGTCGAGGAAATAGGCGTTTTCTATCTCGGCGAAAGCTTCATCCTCGACTGGCTGCCCGACGCCATCCGGGCGGCCAAGGACGAGGGCTTCCCCTACGTTTTCATCACTACCAACGGGTCCCTGGCCGATCCCGAACGGGTCGCGGCGTGCATGGAAGCCGGGCTCGATAGCCTCAAGTTTTCGCTTAATTACGCCGACGAGGAGCAGTTCTCGGATATCGCCGGGGTCAAGGGCTCGATCTACCGCGACATCATCGACAACATCAAAACCACCATCGCCGCGCGCGACGCCGGCAACCACGACTGCGGCGTCTATGCGTCCTACATCAACTACGACGGCGAACAGGGCGGGCGCATGAAGAAGGTGGTCGCCGAGGTCGAACCGCTGCTCGACCAGATCTATTCGCTGCCCCTGTATTCCCAGGCCGACCTGGTCAGCGTCGCCGGGAACGAACGCGGCTGGGCGATCAAGGGCGGCAACCCGGGGCGGTTCGAAAACATGCGCGAGCCGGTGCCGTGCTGGTCGCTGTTCACCGAGGCCCGGGTCACCCACGACGGCCACTTGTCGGCCTGCTGCTTCGACCACGACGGCCGTTTCCACATGGGCGATCTGAACGAAATCCGGTTCATGGAGGCCTGGACGTCGGAAAAATTCCAGCAACTGCGCCGCGCCCACCTGTTGGGCGACGTGCGCCAGACGGTGTGCAAGGCGTGCGTGTCTTACGGGTAAAGGGGCGGGTGAGGATGTCGGGGGCTTCTCACCCTTCGGCAAGCGTAAGGCTTCTGTTCTCTTCCTGCCCGATTAAGCCCGATTAAGGAAGCGCGGGTAAGAAGTGCAAAAAGGATATATTGACATATCTATTGATGTAAAATACATTGATGTCAATCTAAACATCATTGGATTTATCATGTCATGAGTGATTCTTTTGCTTCCGCTACGGTGCGATGTTTGGTTTGTCGATAAAGGTACGTGCCACGCGTGAAGTCTAAAGAGGCGAGGCAATATCGATGTCCAGCGTTGTTGCGCAAAAATTACGAGTCATCCAAGACGGAGGGATGAAAGGAATTGACGTTGCCCAAGTCCTGGGTACACGGCCCGAAACAGTGTCCCGATGGAATCAAGGACGGAATCAGCCTCAGGGTAAAACCTTATTCAAGCTTCTGGAGTTGGAGTTTATTATCCAACGTCTCCAAGAACTCTATTCGCCTGAAGAAGCGAGACTTTGGATTTTCAGTCGGCACAAAGCGCTAAATAACGAACAGCCCGCGAAACTCATCCTGGAAGGCCGAACCGAAGAAGTCGTGAGAGCCATCGATCAACTCGCGGACGGGGTCTACCTCTAAGTCGAATGATCATCGATCCCAAGGTTACGGACCTGTTGGAGGAATTTGGGGCATCTCCCTGGGAGGGTTCGGTTTGGCGGCGCGTTTTGGGAGAACGAGACCCGACAATTCCTTCATATCGGGCCGGGCAATGGGCGCCGGAAGGAGAATTCGCCGTTTTGTATTCCTCACTGGACCGAGAAGCCGCGATCGCCGAGGCGGATTTCATAATCTCCCAATTCAGCATATCACCCAGCAAGAAAAGGCGTGTTTGCCGAATTGAGATAAAACTACAGTCCACCCTTGATCTAACGGAGAAAGACCGTCTTTCACTTCTTGGTGTCGATATCGACAATTACCAAGAGCATTGGGACATATGCCAGGAAATTGGTGCCGCGGCAAATCTCTTGGGGTATGACGGTTTCCTTGCCCCAAGTGCTCGTTTTTCTGGCGATAATTTAATGATTCTGACGGAAAACCTTGGCAATGCCTCTTTAGTTGAGGCTCGGGATGAAGAAGAAATAACTTAGGTCATGAACTCATAAATGGAGATGAACTGTGATAGGCATAGGGCGGGATTGAACCAGGTGGGTACGACCAGGGATCAGTGCCCGGCCTCGGCCGGGGCGCCGTCGGCCAACACGAAATGGCGCGAGCAATAGGGGCAGACGATCCCGCCGTCGGCGCCGATCTTCAGGTAGACCATGGGATGGCCCATGTCTCCGCCGCCGCCGTCGCAACCGACGGTGGCCGTCTTGACCTCGATCCGCTCCTCTATTTGTTCCATGTCCGCCACGGCGATAAACTCCCAAGACCGTTGACCGGTCCTTGCGCCGGATGATACCGATTGCCGCCGGACAATCAATCGCCGGCTGATGCCGGATTGAAGAGAACCTGGATGCCCTCAGACAAGCCTGCCGCGGCGCCGGATGGCGCCCCCGAATTGGCCGCCGAATTCGCTATCGAGACCGTCGGCCTGTCGAAGACTTATGCCTCCGACGGCAGCGACCCGGGGACGGCGGCGCTGAAGGACGTATCGTTGCGCATTCCCCGGGGCTCCTTCTTCGGGCTTTTGGGCCCCAACGGGGCCGGCAAGTCGACGCTCATCAACATCCTCGCCGGCCTCGTCATCAAGACTTCCGGCGAGGCCCGGATCTGTGGCCACGACATCGAGAAGGACATGCGCCAGGCGCGGCTGTCGATCGGCATCGTGCCGCAGGAATTGAACATCGACCCCTACTTCACGCCGCGCGAGCTGTTGGAGGTTCAGGCCGGGTTCTACGGGCTCAGAAAGTCCGAGCGCCGCACCACCGAGGTGCTCGACGCCGTCGGCCTGGCCGACAAGGCGGACGCCTATGCGCGGTCCCTTTCCGGCGGCATGCGCCGCCGCCTGCTGGTCGCCAAGGCCATGGTCCATTCGCCGCCGGTGCTGGTCCTCGACGAGCCGTCGGCCGGCGTCGACGTCGATTTGCGCCGCCGGATTTGGGACCGGGTCAAGGAAATGAACCGCCAGGGCACCACCGTTCTGCTGACCACCCATTACCTGGAGGAAGCGCAGGCGCTGTGCGACACCATCGCCATCATCGACCACGGCCGGTTGATCATAAGCGAGTCGACGGAAAGCCTGCTCCGGCGCATCGACGCCAAGGAAATGACGGTGACCCTGGACCGCGAGATCACCGAAGTGCCGGCCGGGCTGAAGCCCTACAACGTCGAGTT
Source organism: Pseudomonadota bacterium (assembly GCA_022564115.1). Classification (GTDB taxonomy): domain Bacteria; phylum Pseudomonadota; class Alphaproteobacteria; order Rhodospirillales; family Casp-alpha2; genus Casp-alpha2. The sequence continues at coordinate 1,557 of JADFMB010000163.1, read as the reverse complement.
CAAGACCGGGCGTGAGCTCAAGTTCTCCTATCCGCCGTCGAAGACCCATTCCGGCGAAATCCTCGACGCCCTTTCGGCGGCCGGGCTCGGCATCGTCGATTTGACGACCCGCGAGGCGGAGCTGGAGGACATCTTCCTCAGCCTCACCGGCGGCCGGGAACGGGACGGTGAATAACCGGGCCCGGGCCTTGGCGGCGGTGTTGGCGGCGGTGCTGGTTGGAGCCGCCGCCTGCGCCCCGATCACCCGGCCGCCGGGGGAGCCCATCAACCGGCCGCTGTTGGCGGGCGATTTTTTTCACACCGCCGACGGCCAGGTGCTGCCGGTGAAAAGCTGGCGCCCGCGAAAGGACCCGCCCCGGGCGGTCCTTATCGCGCTGCACGGGTTCAACGATTATTCCAATTTCTTCGCCGCGCCGGGCGCCTTCCTCGCCACCCGGGGCATCGCGTCCTATGCCTATGACCAGCGGGGGTTCGGGGCGGCGCCGGGACACGGGCTGTGGCCGGGGACCGGCGCCTTGGTCGCCGATCTGAAGACGTTCGCCGGCCTAGTCCGGGACCGGCATCCGCAAACGCCGCTTTACCTGTTGGGGGAAAGCATGGGCGGCGCCGTGATCATGGTCGCCACCGCCGATAAGGACGCCCCCGAAGCCGACGGGGTCATTCTCGCGGCGCCCGCCGTCTGGGGGCGCGTCACCATGCCCTGGTATCAGCGCCTGGCGCTGTGGATCGGCGTCCACCTGATGCCGGGGGCCGAGGTCACGGGCCGGGGGCTGAAGATCACGCCGTCGGACAACATCGAGATGCTGAAAGCGCTCGGCCGCGACCCGCTGGTCATCAAGGCGACCCGCATCGACGCTATTTACGGACTGACCAACCTGATGGACCGGGCCCTGGAACTGTCCTCCCGGTTGCAAGGCCCGGCGCTGATCCTTTACGGCCAAAAGGACGAGATCATCCCCAGGAAACCGACCCAAATCATGCTCGACCGCGTGGCCGCGGCGGCTGACCGACGTCCACGCGTCGCCGTTTACGAAAACGGCTATCACATGTTGTTGCGCGATTTGCAGGCCGAGACCCTGTGGCGGGACATCGCCCACTGGATCGCCGATCCCGACTCATCGCTGCCCTCGGGGGCCGACAAGGGGGCCCGGGAACGCCTCGCCCCGCCGCCGGCGAAAAGCGGGGAAATGGCGGGAAAGTAGGGTGGACCCGAGGCTTTGCCGCCACCGCCCGGGGGGATTGACCTTGGCCGAAAACCGGCGTTCATTGGCCCCCTGATGATCGATAAACGCATCCCAACGCCCGCCGAGGCGGTCGCCGGCGTCAAGGACGGCGACACGGTGTTGATTTCCGGTTTCGGCGAAGCCGGCAACCCGACGGAGCTGATCCACGCCCTCATCGACCAGGGGACCAAGGACCTGACCGTGGTCAACAACAATGCCGGCAACGGCCACATGGGCCTGGCGGCGTTGTTGGAAGCGGGACGGGTTGCCAGGATCATCTGCTCGTTCCCGCGGTCGTCCCGGTCCGAGGTGTTCGAGGACTTGTACGACGCCG
>JADFMB010000162.1 GCA_022564115.1 Pseudomonadota bacterium | reverse complement strand
TGTATGCGGTCATCAACCTCATCGCCGGCCAAGCGGCGGCGTTTTCGGCGCTTGGCGCGATGCTGATGGGAACCATCGTCACCGGGCTGTTCGTGGCCATTTCGATGACCTCGGGCGGCGGCGCCTGGGACAACGCGAAAAAATTCATCGAGGACGGCAATCTCGGCGGCAAGGGCTCCGATGCCCATAAGGCCGCCATCACCGGCGATACGGTCGGCGATCCCTACAAGGACACGGCGGGACCGGCGATCAACCCGATGATCAAGATCATTAATATCGTCGCCATTTTGCTGTTGGCGATCCTGGCTTAGGCGGACGGCAAGGGAACCTGAAAACCAGAGACCCCGGGGAGGCCATGGGGCCGGGGGTGGCCCCCGAAAAAAACATCGGGGGAGGCCGGTCCCGGACAGGGACTTTAAAAAAAAAGGGGCCCGAGGAAGGGCCCGGCGTCATCCCCGGCGTCATCCCCGGCGTTATCAAGGAATCGGAGGGAGGGAACCAAAAAACGCCGAAGGCTAATACTGGTCGTCTTCCCTTTCTCTTTCGGCGTTTTCAGCAGCCTTGTTCCTGAACCGGCCGAGATTGCCGACGATCTGTTCAAGAACGGTCATTTTGTTGCCGTGGGTTGGCGTTTTTCGGTCCACCGGAACGATTTCCTTGCCTTGTTCCAGGCCCACCTTTTCGACCGCCGTGACCTTGCCGTCCTTGGAGAATTTCACCACCAGGACTTGTCTTTCCGTCACTTTGGGGGCAAAAAACGCAAATGTTTCGGTGCGCTGAGCGATGTAATACCAGGTGTCGCTGCCGAAGGCGGTAATGGAGGACGGCGAGCCGAGGATTTCCACAACTTCATCGCGGGTCAACTCGCCGGGCTGGATTTCCAAAACCTTGTCAGGATCGAGAAGGTTGCCCCGGGTATCCAAGCGCGACGCACAGCCCGAAAGCCCCAAGGCCACGGCGCAGAGAACTATGGCCCAAGACGGGCCGCAAGATTTCATTAACAGGAGCTTTTTCACCGGCATCCACTCTCTCCACACCGAAAAGGGCTGGCTCCACACCGAAAAGGGCTGGCTCCACACCGAAAAGGGCTGGTGCTTCCGCCCGGTGGCGGTCGGGTGTCTGGCTTTGAGAGGAAATTGCACCTCAAAACGCCAATTGTCAATTACACCCTCATGGTCTTTGATAACCCGTTGATTTTCAGGGTTCCACGCTTACCGTTTTGGAAATTCGATGAAACTGAAAGAATTTTTCAGCTCCGGACCCAGGGACGACGCCGCCCGCAGGCTCTACGTTTCCGTGGTCAAACAGGCGCGTCAGCCGGGATTTTATCTTTCCTGCGGGGTGCCGGATACCGTCGACGGGCGTTTTGACATGATCCTGCTGCACGCCTTTCTGTTGCTCAGGCGGATCAAGCGGGACCATGATCGCACGGCGGACCTGGGTCAGGCCTTCTTCGATTTGATGTTTGCCGACATGGATCAGAACCTCCGTGAAATGGGCCTCGGCGATCTGGCCGTGGGAAAACGCGTCAAGGGCATGGCGGCGGCTTTTTACGGACGCATCCAGGCCTATGAGGACGGCTTGGGGGGCGAAGAGACGACGCTTGTCGATGCGCTTAGGCGCAACCTTTACCGCAAGACGGAACCAGACGATTCCCAGCTATCCACCGTTTCGGATTACATGCGCCGCGAGGCCGCCCGTCTGGACGAAATGGACACCGGCAGGCTGTTGAAGGGCGAGCTTGATTTCGGCGCCGCCCCGGCGGAGCCTGAAAAAAAAGGACTCGGGAAGGAAAACCGGGAATGACCCCCCGGAGGTCGCGGGAACGCCCCCCGCATATTGATAGCCGGGGGGACACCCCCCGTGGCCCCCCGGTGCCCGAATTTTCCCGCATCGTCCTGGCCGAGACCCTGGACGAAGAAGGCTCGTCCCTCGACATCGAAGCCGACGAAAACGAACGGTCATTGTTGGCGGAACGGTTCGGACTCGCCGGCCTCGACAGCCTGACGGCGGCCCTTCGCCTGACACCCCAGGAAGGGCGCGCCGTGGTCCGGCTGGAAGGGGCCTTTAGGGCCGAAATCGTTCAAACCTGCGTGGTTTCCCATGAACCGATGGAAGTCCCGCTGGAGGGCTCCTTCGAGCGGCTTTACGATACCGTCCCGGAACCGGCGGACCGGGAAGACGACGGAAATTTCGATATCGAGGCCACGGACCCCCCCGAAGCGGCCCCGGAGGGGAAAATCGACGTCGGCGAGGCGGTGGCCGAACAATTGGCGCTTGAAATCGACCCGTTTCCGCGCAACCCCGAACTGTCTTTCGCCGACTATTCGACGGACCCCGACGACGGTGAAAATATCGAATCCCGGGATGGTCCTTTCGCCGCCCTGGCCAAACTTAGGAAGAAACTGAAATAACCCTTGTAAGTTTCTTGCCCCAGGGGGGGTAATTGGTTTAAGTAAGCGTGCGCCTGCGAGAGCGCATCGAACGAGGTATCTAACGATGGCAGTCCCTAAAAAGAAGGTTTCGAAATCACGCCGCGATATGCGCCGTGCACACGATTCCCTGGGTTCTTCCGTTTACGAAGAATGCCCCAACTGTGGTGAGTTGAAGCGCCCCCATCATGTCTGCGAGTCCTGTGGTACATATAAAGGCCGCGAAGTCATGGAAGCCAGGGATACCGCCTGACGTCTTTAGTGCGGGCCAAATGTTAATCCCCATCTACCGGCCCCAAGGATGGCCCCATTGACAGAGCCCCTGACGCTTTCCATCGACGCCATGGGCGGCGACAAGGCGCCTGAAATTGTCGTCGAAGGCATCGAGGCTTCGCTGAAAGGCCCGCAGCAGACAAAGTTCCTGCTTTTCGGGGACGAAGCGAAGCTGTCGCCGCTTCTGCGAAGCCATCCCAAGGTGGCCCAGGTGTCGGAAATCCGCCACACCGAGGACGTGATCTCGAACGAGGAAAAAGCCGGCCTCGCGTTGCGGGCGGGCCGGAACTCGTCCATGCGCCTGGCCATCAACGCGGTCGGCAGCGGCGAAGCCGGCGGCGTGATTTCGGCCGGCAACACCGGGGCCTTGATGGCGATGGCGAAGTTCGTGCTCAAGACCCTGCCGGGAATCGACCGCCCGGCCATCGCCGCCTATTACCCGACCCGGCGCGGCGAGAGCGTGATGCTCGACCTTGGCGCCAACGTCGATTGCGACGCCGACAACCTGGTGCAGTTCGCGGTCATGGGAGAGGTCTTCGCCCGCAACGTGCTGGGGATCGAGCAGCCTTCCATCGGTATTCTCAACGTCGGCGCCGAGAACCTGAAAGGCAACGAAGCGGTGCAAAAGGCCGCCACCACCCTTCAGGAATCGTCGTTGCCGATCAAGTTTTACGGGTTTGTCGAAGGCGACGACATCGGCGCCGGCACCGTCGACGTGGTGGTCACCGACGGCTTCACGGGAAATATCGCGTTGAAGACCGCCGAAGGCACGGCCAAACTGTTCGGCGATTTCCTGAAGCAGGCGCTGACGGAATCGCCGATGGCCATGCTTGGGGCCTTCCTGGCCCGGGGCGCCTTGAAGAAATTCAAAATGCGGGTCGACCCCCGGCGCTACAACGGCGCCATGTTCCTGGGCCTCAACGGCATCTGCATCAAAAGCCACGGCAGCACCGACGCCATCGGGTTCGCCAACGCCATTCATGTCGCCGTCGAATTGATTGAAAATTCCTTCAACGAGCACATCAAGGAAGACTACGAGCAACTTTCCGGTCACGCGCCGGACTTGAAAAGGGTCGTGGGTGGCGAATGAGAATCCGTTCTGAAATCATCGGCTGCGGCTCTTATCTGCCTGAACGGGTGGTCACCAACGCCGAACTTTCGGCCAAGATCGACACCACCGACGAGTGGATCGTCTCGCGCACCGGCATCCGCCAGCGCCATTTGGCGGCGGATGGCGAATTCACCTCGGACCTGGCCTTCAAGGCGGCGGAACGCGCCCTCGAAGACGCCGACGTCCCGGCGGCCGAGGTCGATTTGCTGATCCTGGCGACGACGACGCCGGACAATACTTTTCCGGCGACGGCGACCAAGGTCCAGAGTCGGCTCGGCATGGTCAACGGCGCCGCCTTCGACGTTCAGGCGGTGTGTTCGGGCTTCATCTATGGTTTGGCGATCGCCGACAATTTCATCAAGACCGGGCAAAGCAAGACCATCGTCCTGATCGGCGCCGATACGTTCTCGCGCATCATCGATTGGGAGGACCGCTCGACCTGCGTGCTGTTCGGCGACGGGGCCGGCGCGGTGGTGCTGAGGGCCGGGGAAGGGGACCCTAACGCCAATGTCGGCGAAAAAGGCCATAACCGGGGCCGCGGCATTCTATCGACGCATCTGCATTCGGAAGGATCGACCAATGATCTGCTGTACGTGGACGGCGGGCCGTCTTCGACCCAGACCGTCGGTCACGTGCGCATGGTCGGCCGCGAGGTCTACCGCCACGCCGTCATCAACCTTGCGGCGATCGTCGGCGAAGCCCTCGACGCCAACGGGCTGGCGCCGGAAGACATCGATTGGCTGGTCCCCCATCAGGCCAACAAGCGTATTCTCGACAGCACCGCCAAGAAGCTGGGCCTGCCGGAAGAAAAAATGGTCGTCACCGTCGACCGCCATGCCAACACCTCGGCCGCTTCCATCCCGCTGGCGCTTGACGAAGCCGTCCGCGACGGCCGCATCAAGCGGGGCCACCTTGTGCTCATGGAAGCCATGGGCGGCGGCCTGACCTGGGGCGCCGGCCTGGTGCGATGGTAAGGGCCCGGGGGCGGAATCCGATCCGCCAAGAGGGGTCGTTTTCGGAGCCGCCGGCGCCCCGGCCCTGAAAAGGGGCGTTTCCGCTCCATCCCTTTGATATTGACGGATTTCTCCCGTAACGATACGCTTTGGGTTGATCAATCAATAGGGGGCTCGACGGGCATGGTTGGGAAAACGATAACGCGCGCGCAATTGGGCGAGGCCGTCTATCAGGAAGTCGGCCTGTCGAGAAATGAATCCGCCGAACTCCTTGAATCCGTCCTCTCCGAAATGTCGACCGCCTTGGCCCGCGGCGAAACGGTGAAGATTTCATCTTTCGGCAGTTTCTCCGTCCGCCAAAAGGGCCAGCGCATCGGCCGCAACCCCAAGACCGGCGAAGAGGTTCCGATCCTGCCCCGCAAGGTCTTGGTGTTCCGTCCCTCGCAGGTCCTGAAAAGCCGGATCAACGAGCGAATGACTCCGGGCATGCCGTCCTAGGAGAAAGACCGGGGACATGACCGAAACGGGCGACAATCCCGCCCCCGCCGGAGGCGGCCGAAAATCCGCCTCCGCCTTCCGCACCATCAGCGAAGTCGCCGCCGAGCTGGACCTGCCGCAGCACGTCCTTCGGTTTTGGGAAACCAAGTTCAGCGTTATCCGGCCGATGAAGCGGGGCGGGGGGCGCCGCTATTACCGGCCCGAGGACGTTACCCTCCTGAGAAGCATTCGCGACCTGCTTTATACCGATGGCTATACCATCAAAGGCGTGCGGAAGCTCCTGCGCGAAGGCTCGGGCAAGCTTCAGGCCCCCTCGGCTGAAAAGGTGACTGAACAGGTGGCGGAACAGGCCCCGGCTTCGGTTTCGACCCCGGCGCCGGAGGCCATGGCAAGCACCGCCGGCGATGAGGCCCTGAAGGGCGAACTTGAAGGCGTGGTCAGCGAGCTGGAAGACATCCGTTCCCTGCTCCGGGACGCCGACGCCTGAACGAGCCTGAATTTTCGACCTTTCATTCACCGCCTAAACGCCCGGCCTAAATGCCCGGCCTAAATGCCCGGCCTAAATGCCCGGCCTAAATGTTTGCCGGAAATGGACGCCGTCAGTATAGTGCGCCGGTCCCGAGCCCGGCCGGGGCATGGACGGAGCGTGGCGCAGCTTGGTAGCGCACTACACTGGGGGTGTAGGGGTCGCGGGTTCGAATCCCGCCGCTCCGACCATTTTTTCAAGGGGTTAGCCAAAACCGGCTGGCCCCTTCATTTTTCGGGTAAGCAATAGGTCAGCACCGAGCGCCGTTTCGGGGGCTGGCTGGTGGTTGGGTACTCGCACGCCCCCCAACGCATATGTACGCGCCCCTACGCGGCTCACGCGGGCAGTCTGGGGGCCGTGCC
>JADFMB010000161.1 GCA_022564115.1 Pseudomonadota bacterium | reverse complement strand
GCGAGAACAGCGACGGCGACGTGGTCGTGTCCTTCCAGGGCGTGGATACGTCGGTGACCTTGGAAGGCGTCTCCCTGGACGACCTGGACGTCAACAACGACGGCGATCCCAGCGACGGTTATACGATCACCCAGGACAGCTCCGGGGTCACCATCACCATCGACAGCACCGGATAAGCCCTATCGCGTACGATCCTGCGTTTAGAGCTAATAAAATTTGCGGCGGTCCCTTTCAGGGCCGCCGCTGAATTTTGCCAGCTTCGACTTTGCCAAATTGGTATATCCTCCGGGGAATGTCGAATAAGCGCCCGCCGAACCCCACCGTCGATGCTTGATGGGGACGGGATCACTCGGCGGTGTCGGAACCGGATTCGGACTCAGGTTCAGACTCAGATTCCGGCGGGGGCACTTCGCTGAAATGCGCCCAGCGGCGCGTCCCGCCACGGTTTTCCAGGAAATTGACCAGCGCCGAGACGGCCTTGCGGTCGAACTTGGTGCCGGTATCCTCCATCAGGATATCGGCCACCTTTTGGAAGGGCATGGCGCCTCGGTAGGCCCGGGCGCTGACCATGCCGAGGAAGGCGTTGGCGACGGATAGGATGCGGGCGGTGACCAATATCTCCTCTTCCTTGAGGCCCAGGGGGCCGCCCCCGTCCCAGGTTTCGCCCAACTGGCGGATGGTTTCGACCACCGGACCCTCGAAAGTGACGTTTTGCAGCAGGTCAACGGTAACCAGATAGGCATTGCCCAGGGTCGCCCGTTCTTCCGCGGTCAGGTCGTCGGTTTTTGTCAGAAGCTCGGTGGAGATGAATATCTTGCCCAGGTTCATCAGGCTGCCGGCGATGTCCACGGTTTTGCAGTTGATTTCATCGAGGCCCATTTCATTGGCGATGGCATAGCCGACCTCGGCGACGCGGGCGGAATGGTTGGCCGAAAACGGATCACGGCGGTCGACGACGCCGACCAGGGTGTTGATCAACCCGCGCAGCATTTTTTCGCTGCGCCGTTTTTCATGGGTCAATTCGGTGATGTCGCTCAGCACCATCAGGACGGCGGGGGGGAAGTCGCGGTCGCCGCGAAGGGGCACGAAATCCCCCTGGACGACCTGGAAAGCAACGGAGCCAACGGCGTCCTCATCGTCCTCGTCGCCGAAAACAAGGGTGTGGGATTGGCGCTCGAAGTTCTTCAGGACGTTCTTGTTGATGGCGGCGTATTCCTGCGCCCTGACGGGTCCCAGGATGGAGGACATGGTCTTGCCCATCATGTCCCCGGCCGGGATGCCGGCTTCAATGGCCGCCGGTTCGTTGGCGAAGGTGTATTTTGTTTCCCCGTCGACGGCGACGATGAGGCTGCGCTGGCTGTTGGTAACCACGCGCATGAACTTGGATATGTTTTCGAAACGCTCGAGCGCGACCTTCATGTTGGCCGCCGCCTGTGTGGCGCGCACCGAACTGCCGTGGCGCCAAACGGCGACGATAGCCACGGTAACGCCGACGATCAGCAAAACGAATACGGTCAGCAGTGTCGTCAGCCGGGTGTCGGTGGCGCTCAGCGCCTCTTGGCGTGAAATCTTGCGGATCAACACCCATGGCAGGATGGCGATCGGCCTGGATGCGGCCAGGACTTCGGTTCCGGCGTAGTCAAGATTGATGGCGAAACCGCCTGGCTTTTTAAGCGCATGGGCGGCGGCCAGATCGGGCGTGTCGGCCGACATGGAGCGTTTCAGGGCCGGCGTTCCATCGGCCAGGGGGGTCAGGTATTCAACCGCCGCGCCCTTGGCCCGGACGATGTAGGTTTCGGTGGTCCGGGCCGTCTCGCCGGGCTGCTTGAGGCGCTGATAGAGTTCCTTGCCGATGGTCCTGAGCCCGATCACGGCGCCTATGCCCTTGGCCCCTTCGGTGTCATCCTGAATGCCGAAGACGGGTAGCAGGAAACCCATGGTCGGCAACCCGCTGGCGCCCAGATAGACGTCGATGACCGCCGGTTCGCCGTCCAGCGCCTTGGCCACGGCGGCGCGGACCTTGGCCGTCATCGGCGGCATGTCGGGGGTGGAGACGAGGGATTTTCCTTCCTTGTCGACGAGGCCGATGCCGGCAACGCCGACCCGCTCGATGTTGGCGGCCACCTCGCCGACCGGCGGCGGCGCCTTGAAACCGGTGCGCTCCGCGGTGGCGACGAGAAGGTTGCGAAGATAGCTCGCCGAAGCGGCCTCTTCCTCGGCCTCGGCCTCCAACGCCTCATCCTTGTCTTTCTTGGCGCCCAGTTCGGGCTCCTCGCCGCCCAAGGCAAGCTCCGACATATAGAGCTGCAACGAGGCATTTTCCGCCAATTCCCTCATATGAGAGAAGTTCTGCCCGACCCATTCATTGATGGCGGCGGCGCGGCCGTCGGCGACGATGCCCAGGCGCACCTGCCACGCCTGGACCTCGCGCTGCCTTTCGCCTTCGATGAAATAGAAGGTGCCGAATACGGCCAGCCCCACGGCCACCACCATGGCCGCGCCGATCGCCATCGCCGTCCTGCTGACCCGGCGCTTGGCTTTTGTTTCCGATTCTTCTTCCGCTTCCCCGTCGGCTTCCATATCGTCAACGGTGTCCGGTTTGGAATCTCCCTCGGCCGCCTCGGCCATTGCCTACCCCCGTGAAAACAATAGATTTTCCAAAATCCTAGAGCCTTGGGTTGGCGACGCAAGGGGGAATCGTAAACCCCTACGTCCTATCCCGGGGGCAAAAGCGTTGGGTTGCCCTCAAGTCACTGGAAACATTATTATTGATCAGTCCCGATAGGGGTGAGGGTGTGTCGGCGATCACTGCGCCGATCACCCGTTCCGTTTATAATGGCCGGCATAATGGCAACGAGTCCTTGCAGATCGTTTGGGCGATTCGGCCCCGGGGCGCTCCAGGTGGCGGCGCTGACGGCGGCTCTTGCCGTTGTCTGGGCGATCCCGGCGGAGGCGGCGAAAAAGGCCCATCCGAGCTATTTCAATAGTGTCGAAATCCGCTCGTCGAACCTCAAACCCTTCAAGAAATGGCGCGCCGCGCTGAAGCGGTATTCCCTGGAACAGAAGAAACCGGGCAAGAAAGTGTCCTGCGATTCCAAACGTCTCAATATCTGCGATTATGGCGACTGGGAGGGTTTTCTCGATGGCCTCAAGAGCAAGGACAAGCTGACCCAGATCAGGGCCGTGAACTACCGCATGAACAAGGCCAAATACATCACCGACAGGAGCAATTGGGGGCGTAAGGATTATTGGTCGTCGCCGGCGGAATTCATGGCCAATTTCGGCGATTGCGAGGACTACGCGATCATCAAATACCTGTCCCTGAGAAAGCTGGGTTTCCCTGAACGGGACCTGCGCGTGGTGGCGGTGAAGGATCTGAACCTGAAGGTCGGCCATGCCGTTCTGGTGGTGTTTTGGAAGGACCCCAAATCGGGGAAAAAACGGTCGCTTCTGTTGGATAACCAGATCAAGAAAGTCGTCGATTCCCGGGCTGTCCGGCATTACAAGCCGGTCTTTTCCATCAACAAGGATTATTGGTGGCGCCACCGTTCGTGACGCCCCTGGGGTGCCCTGGGGGGCGTTATCCTTCCGACAATTCCGCGCAATCGAAACAGGTCGGCGTTGTGGGGTCGTTTTCGAGCCGTTTAAGTTCGATGCCGATGCCGCAACTGACGCAATAGCCGAATTCGCCTTCGTCGATACGCTTCAGCGCCGCGTCGATGCGCTGAATCTCCACCGTCCGTCGGCGTTCCGTTTCAAGCTGCATGGCCTGGGTTTGCAAGGCATCCATGCGCGACAGGCGCCCGACCGTGGTCTGGTCGAGCTCCACCGGTTGACGCGCTTCTTCCGTAACCTCGGAAAGTTTCTCGACTTCCTCGCGCATTCCAGCCAGGCGCTTTTTGTAAGCTTTAATGTCGATTTTCCGCTTTTTGGCCATTTCAGTCCCATGACCCCGAACAGACTAATAAGAGTGGCAGGCACCGGCGCCCGTGGTCAAGTCCCAGCGTCCGGGGATTTTGCCAGGTCGGCGAACGCGGGTTGATTGGCGTTGGGCTCTCAAGTATCAACGCTCAGGCGGGGCGGGTACAGGCATTCTTCCGAATCGCCTTGGAGTCCGAAGATCGATGAATCTTTACCAACACTTTCGCGACCAAATCGTCCGTATCATAGATGACCTGTCGGCTTCAGGCGACCTTCCGGGCCCGCTCGATACGGCCCGGGTGGCGGTCGAACCCCCGCGCCAGGCCGGCCACGGCGACATCACCACCAACGCGGCCCTGGTTCTGTCGAAGCCGGCGGGGATGAAGCCTCACGATTTGGCGGCGGTTCTGGCCGGGCGGCTAACAGGGATCGAGGCGGTCAGCGAAACGGAAATCGCCGGCCCCGGTTTCATCAACCTAAGCCTGGAAGCGGGCTTTTGGCACCGGCAATTAAAGGAAATCGTCGACACCGGCCCTGCCTACGGCGATTCCGAAATGGGCCAAGGAGAGGCGGTCAACGTCGAATACGTTTCCGCCAATCCCACCGGCCCCTTGCATGTCGCCCATGCCCGGGGCGCGGTGGTCGGCGATGCGCTGGCGTCGCTTTTGGAAAAGGCGGGCTATAACGTTACCCGCGAATACTTCGTCAACGATGCCGGCGCCCAGGTCGATGCCCTGGCCCGTTCGGCCTACCTTCGGTACCGCGAGGCCTTGGGTGAAAAAATCGAAGACATCCCGGAAGGCCTATATCCGGGCGAATACCTTATCCCCGTGGGGGAAGCCCTGGCCAAGCGCGACGGCGATAAATGGTTGGACGCGGACGAAGACGCCTGGCTGCCGGAAATCCGCTCCTTCGCCGTGGCCATGATGATGGAGGGAGTCCGCGAAGACCTGGCGTCCCTGGGCATCGAACCCGAGGTTTTCACGTCGGAAAGCGCCTTGGTCGAAAAGGGTGCCGTCGATAGGGTGATAAAAAACCTCGAAGATAAGGGGCTGATCTACACCGGGGTCCTGGAACCGCCCATGGGCAAGGCGCCCGACGACTGGGAACCGCGTCCGCAGACCCTGTTCAGGGCCAGCGATTTCGGCGACGAGCGGGACCGGCCGGTCAGGAAGTCGGACGGGTCGTGGACCTATTTCGCCACCGACATGGCCTACCACCTGGATAAGTTTCAGCGCGGATTCAAGACCATGATCGACGTCTGGGGCGCCGACCACGGCGGTTACGTGAAGCGCATGAAAGCGGCGGTCGAGGCGGTGACCGGGGGCGAAGGGGCGCTGGACGTGAAGCTTTGTCAGATGGTGCACCTGAAAAAGGGCGGCCGGCCGGTCAGGATGTCGAAACGCGCCGGAACCTTCGTGACGCTGCGTTACCTGATCGACGAAGTCGGCCGCGACGTCGTCCGGTTCATGATGCTGACCCGCAAGAACGACAGCCAGATGGAATTCGACCTCGAAAAGGCGGTGGAGCAATCCCGCGACAACCCGGTGTTCTATGTCCATTACGCCCATGCCCGCTGCCGGTCGGTGATGCGCAACGCGGCGGAACAACTGGGGGACAAGAAGGTCGCGGCGCAAGCGCTGGCCGGGGCCGACCTCGGCCTGTTGACGGACACGGCCGAGCTGGACGTCATTAAGGTCATGGCCGCTTGGCCGCGGATGGTGGAAAACGCCGCCGAGGCCCATGAACCCCATCGCGTGGCTTATTACCTGAACGATCTGGCGACCCAGTTTCACGCGTTGTGGAACAAGGGTAACGACGACGCCCGGCTGCGTTTTATCGTCAACGATAACCAACCGCTGACATTGGCCCGCTTGGCCCTGGTTCAGGGGGTGGCGACGGTGATTGCCTCGGGATTAAGGGTTTTTGGCGTCACCCCGGTCGAGGAACTGCGCTGAAATCAGCCATGGATACGTTCCAGGCCGACCTTGAGGCGTTGATCGAAAAGGACGCCGCCATGGCCCGCGCCTTTGAACTCGCCGGCTTTTCGGCATCGCGCTCAAGGGCGCCGGGATTTTCAAGCTTGCTCCGGATCATCGTCAATCAGCAGTTGTCGGTCCATGCCGCCCGGACGATCTGGGATCGCCTGGAAAAAGGCCTTGGCCGGGTGACGCCGAAGGCGGTGCTTGGCGCTTCCGACGATGACCTGCGCGCCTTCGGTCTCAGCCGCGGGAAAATCCGTTATGCCAGGGCG
>JADFMB010000160.1 GCA_022564115.1 Pseudomonadota bacterium | reverse complement strand
CTTAGAGATTCCCACTTTTGCCGCAGCGACGTCCAAAGGCATTTGAATATGCTCGTTGTTTTCATTATAAAGGCCATTGTAAAAACGTCTCCAAAGCGCAACTTTTTCCATCACATCGAACACGCGCTCCATTGCGGGACCCGTGCCGATGATCTTGTCGAACGCCAGCGGCTCGCCGATGATCCCGGTCGAGGCGGCGAAGATCTTCGACGGGCGGCAGGAAAAATGATCGGCGACGGCCTCGACCGTCCGTTCCACCGCCTGCATCCCCTTCGCCCCGGTAAAGACGTTGGCGCCGCCGGAATTGACGATCAGGCCCTGGGCCAGTCCGCCCCGGAGCGCCTTGCGGGACCAATGCACGGGGGCCGATGCGGTGAGCGAACGGGTAAACACCCCGGCGGCCGTCGTATCGGGGGCCAATTCCACGACCATCAGGTCGCTGGCGCCGTTTTTCTTCAACCCGCAGGCGCCGGCGGCCAGCGTCACCCCGGCGACGTCGGGCATGGACGGAAAGGATTCCGGCGCCAGCGGCGAGAGTTTCTCTTCGTTTTGTTTCGGGTCGTTGTGTTTCGGGCTCATGGTCTTGTCTCGGGCCGCCGGTCGGGTCGCCGTCCTTTTAGCGGGACGGCGGTGAATAAAAGGGTCGCCCGCCAAGGCCACCCCCCGGATACGCCGGCCGATGGGCGTCGGCGGACGGGATGGGAGACTAGGGCTTGTTTTCACCGGCCGGGGCCGCCCCCTCAAGGGGCGAGCCGTCGGCGTTGAATCGGGTGATCTTCGCCCCACCCCTGAGCCGTTTAATATAAGCGGTGCCGGCTTCCTGGGATAGTTCGTTGCGAAGAAACTGTTCGACGTCCTCGAAGCTGGGCGCCTCGGCCTTCTTACGGTCCTCGACCAGGATCACGTGCCAGCCGAACTGGGTCTTGACCGGCGTTTCGGTGAACGCGCCCTTTTTCAGCTTGAAGGCCGCGGCCTCGAACGCCGGCACCATCTGGCCGCGGCCGAAAAAGCCGAGGTCGCCGCCGTCGGAAGCCGACGGCCCGGTCGAGCGTTCCCGGGCCAGGGCGGTGAAATCGCCGCCTTTCTTCAGGTCGGCGATGACCGCCTTGGCCTGGTTCTCCGTCTCGACAAGGATATGACGCGCCTTGACCTGCTTGCTGGCGGCCCTTTCCTTGGCCGATTTCTCGAAGCGGGACCGGACGTCGGCGTCGCTGACGCCTTTCTCGATGATCTTGGAAAGCATCATCCGTTGCAGGATCTGGTCCTCGATGCGGGCCATTTGGTCCTTGAATTCCTGTTGTTGGTGCAGGTTTTGGCGCCGGGCGTCGGCGGCCGCCAGCCGGGTGTCGATGAGGCTGTCCACCAGGCCCGGGAAGATGGTCTCGAAGGGAACCTGCTGGTATTCCCGCGGCAGGCGCCGGTGCGCGGCCCGGACATCGGACAGGAGGATGTCATGGCCGTTGACGGTGGCGACCACGGTGTCTTCGGCGGCAAAACCGGGGGGACCGCCGGCGGCGGCGAGGGCAAGAGCCAACAGGGCGGCGGGCACGAGGCGCGGAAACATCACCGGCAATCCTTTCAAACGCCGGTCCTTGGGTGTTTTTTCGGGGGAGTCGTCCGATCCGGCGGTATATGCTCCGGGGGGATAAAGCACATCGTCCCAATGACAACAAGGGCGGCCAGGGTGAAGCAACGGATTGACAGCCATGACGTTTAAGCGCGGTGCCGGGAATTGGTGCCCGGCGGCGGTCTTGGGGGCGGTCTTGGGGGCGGCGCTGACGCTTGCCCCCGGCGCCGCCGGGGCGCAGTCGGCCAGCAACCGGACCATCATCGAGCACTTCAACATCATCGCCTTCGGCAACGAATACACCGGGCGGCGGTACGGCCACGTGCGCAAGTGGCGGGCGCCTATCACGGCGCGCATCGACGGCGATCCGCCCGCCTTCTTTGAGGATTTCGTCAGCCAGCATCTGGCCGATCTTGCGAAAATCACCGGGCATCCCATGTCGCTCGCCTATTCGGCGCGGATGCAGCGCGAAAAACGGGTCGCCAAGGGGCTGACGCCCAAGAGCTTCAACATGTTCCTGCTGTTCTATCCCATGGACGAGATGGCCGCCGTCGTCAGGAAGCAACTGGGGCCGCGAATGGACCACGAATTGAAGCTGCTGGCCGCCGGCAAGGCGACCTGCATGGCCCGGTTCTTCACCCGCGACAACGAGATCAGGACGGCGGTGATCCTGTTTCCAGCCACCCACCCCAAGCAATACCTGCGCGCCTGCGTGGTCGAGGAACTGACGCAGGTTCTGGGCCTGCCCAACGATTCCAATTCCGTCAAGCCTTCCATCTTCAACGACCAGAGCCGTTATTTCGAGTTGACCGGCCACGACCGCCGGATGCTGAAGATGCTCTATGACCCGCGGATCACCCCCGGCATGCCGCGCCAGGAAGCCTTGCGGCAGGGGCGCCTGATCCTCGACGAAATGACTCAGCGTTGACAAGTTTCAACACATTCCGAAATACCCCCGAAGGGCACCGCCGGTGGGTGTCTCCGAACAAGTGTGATCACCATCACTGCCAGGACGCCGATAAAAAGGCAGGTTAAAGCCGAATCGATACCCAAAAGCAGTTTTAGGCCCTTTGAAGGGCTCTTTTTTGTCTGTTCCAGGAGGGGAGGCAGATGTTTCGGCTTCTTCGTTATTATTCCTTTACCAGCGGCTTGGCCCTGCTGGCGGTGGCGTTGGTGTTGATCTCCGTATACCGGGAGGTTTCCCTCAACCACGTCGTCGAAATGGTGGAAAAGGAAAACGTCGCCATGTCGCGGGCCTTCGCCAACGCTATCTGGCCGCGATTTTCGGATTATGTGACGCTCGACGCGCCGCGCGATGGAGACACCTTGAGGGCGCGGCCGGAAACCACGGAAATTCACGATATAGCCAAGGGTTTGGTGTCCGGGCTGAGCGTGGTCAAGATCAAGATCTACCGCCTCGACGGCCTGACCGTTTATTCCTCTGAATTTTCTCAAATCGGCGAAGACAAAAGCCAGAACCTTTCCTTCGCCAAAACCGCGGCAGTGGGAACGCCGACCAGCAAATTCGGTTTTCGCACGACTTTCATGGGCATCAACGGTCCCCTCAAGGACCGTTACATCACCGAATCCTATCTGCCCATCCAAGGAAAAAGCGGCGCCGTCGAGGGCGTTTTCGAGCTTTATTCCGACGCCACCGCCCGCGTCGCCGCCGTCACCACCGACGTGAAATGGCTTTCCATCGCCCTGGTGTGGACGTTCGGCCTGCTTTATGGCGTTCTTTTCATCATTGTGCGGCGCGCCGACAAGATCATCAAGCGCCAGTATTCGGACCTCCACCACGAGGTCGGCGAGCGCCTGACGGCGGAACAAAAGCTCAGGCAAGCCTTGCACGACGCCGAATACGCCAACAAGGCGAAAAGCGAGTTCCTGGCCCATATGAGTCACGAGTTGCGCACGCCCTTGAATTCGATCATCGGCTTCGCCGAGACCATGAGCCATGAGGTGTTCGGCAAGCTGGGCGACCCCAAATACCGGGAATACGCCAACGACATTCGCCGTTCCGGCAACCATTTATTGGAACTCATCAACGAGGTCCTCGACGTTTCCAAGGTCGAGGCCGGGGCCATGGAAATAAACGAGGACGACGTCGATTTGGCCGCCGTGATGAAGGAATGCGCGGCCCTGATGAAGGACGAGGCCAGGAAGGTCGGGATCGACCTGAGCGTGTCCATAGCCAAGGATTTTCCGGAGTTTCGCGGCGACAGCCGCCGGCTGAAGCAGATTTTCCTCAACCTGCTGTCCAACGCCATCAAGTTCACCCCGGCCAGCGGCCGCATCACCCTGGATGCCAGCATCGAAGAGGGGGGCGGCCTGAAGATCGCCGTCGCCGACACCGGCATCGGCATCGAACCAGAAGACCTGAGCCGCATCCTGCTGCCGTTCGAGCAGGTCGAGGACCACCTGAAGCGCACCACCCAGGGCACCGGGCTGGGGCTGGCGCTGTCGAAGTCGCTGACCGAACTGCACGGCGGCAAACTGTCGCTGGAAAGCGAGCCCGGCGTCGGCACCACGGTGACCCTGCGCTTCCCGCCCGAACGCGCCCTGGTCGCCCAGCCGCGCTTGCCCCTGAACCTTTGATTGCCCCTGCACCTTTAAAGCCCAAACAGGCCGCCGGCCCCGCCGCCCGCCGCATTGACAGAGGGCGCGGGGGACTCTATCTCTTGCCGGATTCGTATGGTCGGCATGGGGCGGCTGTTTTCTTCGCCTTTTCAAGGGTGTCATTGAATGTTCGAAGCCATTGCCAAGCGCCTGTTTGGCTCCGCCAACGAGCGCTTCCTGAACGGACTCAGCCAGGACGTCGACGCCATCAACGCCCTTGAGCCGTCACTGGAGGCGCTCAATGACGAAGAGCTGCGCGCCCGCACCCCGTGGCTCAAACAGCGCCTGGCCGACGGCGAAAAGCTTGACGACCTGCTTATCGACGCCTTCGCCACCGTCCGCGAGGCGTCCAAACGCACCCTCGGCCAGCGCCCCTTCGACGTGCAGCTCTTGGGCGGCATAGTGCTGCACCAGGGGATGATTTCGGAAATGAAGACCGGCGAGGGCAAGACCCTGGTCGCCACCATGCCCGTCTACCTGAACGCGCTCGGCGGCGACGGCGTGCACGTGGTCACCGTCAACGATTACCTGGCCCAGCGCGACGCCGATTGGATGGGCGAGATTTACCAGTTTCTGAGCCTCCGCGTCGGCGTCATCAAGCACGGCCTGGACGACGACGAACGCCAGGCGGCCTACGGTTGCGACGTCACCTACGGCACCAACAACGAGCTCGGATTCGATTACCTGCGCGACAACATGAAGTTCCGGCTCGAGGACATGGTGCAGCGGCCGTTTTCCTACGCCATCGTCGACGAAGTCGACTCAATCCTCGTCGACGAGGCGCGCACGCCGCTGATCATCTCGGGCCCGACCGAGGACGTGTCCGAACTTTACAACACCATCGACAAGCTGATCCCCAAGTTGGAGCCCGACGACTACGAAAAGGACGAGAAGGCCCGCGCCGTGACCCTGACCGAACAAGGCACCGAGCGCATCGAGCAAATGTTGAAGGATGCCGGCCTGATAGAGGAAGGCAACCTTTACGACCTCGTCAACGTGTCGCTGGTCCACCACGCCAACCAGGCGCTACGCGCGCATAAGCTGTTCGCGCTCGACACCGATTACATCGTCAAGGACAACAAGGTCATCATCATCGACGAATTCACCGGCCGCATGATGGAGGGCCGGCGCTATTCGGAAGGCCTGCATCAGGCGCTGGAAGCCAAGGAAGGGGTCGAGGTCCAGTACGAAAACCAGACCCTGGCCTCGATCACCTTCCAGAACTATTTCCGGCTTTACCCGAAGCTCGCCGGGATGACCGGCACGGCGATGACCGAAGCCGGCGAATTCGCCGAGATCTACGGCCTCGAGGTGATCGAGGTTCCGACCGACCTGCCTTGCGTGCGCGACGATATGGACGACGAGGTCTACCGCACGGTGGCGGAAAAGGACGCCGCCATCACCGAGCTCATCGGCGATTGCCAGGTCCGCAAGCAGCCGGTGCTGGTCGGTACCATCAGCATCGAAAAATCGGAGCACCTGTCCGGGTTGCTGAAGAAAGAGAATATCGTCCACAACGTGCTCAACGCGCGTTACCACGAACAGGAAGCCCACATCATCGCCCAGGCGGGGGCGCCGGGCGGCGTCACCATCGCCACCAACATGGCCGGGCGCGGCACCGACATCCAGCTCGGCGGCAACCTCGACATGCGTCTCGCCCAGGAGATCGACGACCCCAAGGATTCCGAGGCCTACGCCAAGGCCGCCGAGCGCATCCGCGGCGAGGTCGAAGCCAAAAAGAAAATCGTCATCGACGCCGGGGGGCTGATGGTTCTCGGCACCGAACGCCACGAAAGCCGCCGCATCGATAATCAGCTCCGCGGCCGGTCGGGACGCCAGGGTGATCCGGGGGCGTCGAAGTTCTACCTGTCGCTGGAAGACGACCTGATGCGGATTTTCGGATCCGAGCGCATCGACAGCATGTTGCAGAAGCTGGGCCTGGAGGAAGGCGAGGCGATCATCCACCCGTGGGTCAACAAGGCGCTGGAGAAGGCGCAACAGAAGGTCGAGGCGCG
>JADFMB010000159.1 GCA_022564115.1 Pseudomonadota bacterium | reverse complement strand
CAAGGAGCGCATGACGCTGATCGACCCAGAGCAGGCCACTCCCGCCGCCCTGATCAACATCCGTCCCATCGTCGCGGCTACTAAGGAGTTCTTCGGGGGGTCCCAGCTCTCGCAGTTCATGGACCAGACCAATCCGTTGTCGGAGGTCACCCACAAACGGCGATTGAGCGCTCTGGGGCCGGGAGGATTGACGCGCGAGCGTGCCGGGTTCGAGGTGCGGGATGTGCATCCCACTCACTACGGACGGATTTGTCCCATCGAGACGCCGGAGGGACCCAACATCGGACTCATCGCATCGCTCAGTACGTATGCCCGGGTCAACAAATACGGTTTTGTTGAAACGCCTTACCGCAAGGTGATCGACGGCCAGGTCACCGATATCGTGGAATTTCACAACGCCATGGTGGAAGATGAATACATCATCGCCCAGGCGAACGCGGAACTCGACCACAAGAACCGGTTCGTCAAGGAAATCGTGGATGCGCGGCAGGCCGGCGATTTCATTCTTTCGCCCCGCGACAAGGTCAACTACATGGACGTTTCACCCAAACAGTTGATCAGTGTGGCCGCTTCGTTGATTCCGTTTCTGGAAAACGACGACGCCAACCGGGCCTTGATGGGTTCCAACATGCAGCGCCAGGCGGTGCCCCTGATTCAGACCGAGGCGCCGCTGGTCGGCACCGGCATGGAGGCCACCGTTGCCCGCGATTCAGGCGCCACCATCATCGCCAAGCGGTCCGGCATCGTCGATCAGGTCGACGCCACCCGTATCGTCGTCAGCGCCACCGAGGAAACATCCCATTCGGTAACCGGCGTCGATATCTTCAATCTTCTGAAATTTCAGCGTTCCAACCAGAACACCTATCTGCATCAACGGCCCCTGGTTAAAGTCGGGGACCGTGTCAAGGCCGGCGATACCATTGCCGACGGCCCGTCGACGGATCTGGGCGAATTGGCTCTTGGCCGCAACGTGCTGGTCGCCTTCATGCCCTGGCAGGGCTACAACTTCGAGGATTCCATCCTGATCTCGGAACGCATCGTCCGCGACGATGTTTTCACTTCTATCCACATCGAGGAATTCGAGGTCATGGCCCGAGATACCAAGCTGGGCCAGGAAGAAATCACCCGCGACATCCCCAACGTCGGCGAAGAGGCGCTGAAGAACCTGGACGAAGCCGGCATCGTCTACATCGGGGCCGAGGTCAAGCCAAGCGACATCCTGGTTGGCAAGGTGACGCCGAAGGGCGAAAGCCCGATGACCCCGGAGGAAAAACTGCTGCGCGCGATCTTCGGCGAAAAAGCCTCGGACGTCCGCGATTCCTCGCTCAAGCTGCCGCCTGGAGTTTCCGGCACGGTGGTCGAGGTGAGGGTGTTTTCGCGCCGCGGCGTCGACAAGGACGAACGCGCGCTGGCCATCGAGCGGGCGGAAATAGAAAGGCTGGCCAAGGACCGGGACGACGAACGGGCGATCCTGGAACGCAGTTTCCTGGCCCGCCTCAAGGCCTTGTTGTTGAACAAGAAAGCCGCCGGCGGTCCGAAGGATCTTAAATCCGGCACCAAGATCACCGAGGAGGTTCTCGATAGCTTCACCGCCGGCCAATGTTCGCAAATCGTGATTGCCAACGACCGGGTGATGAAGGATGTCGAATCCCTTAAAGGACAATTCGAAGCCGATATCGCCAAGCTTCAGGAACGGTTTGAAAACAAAGTCGACAAGTTACAGCGCGGCGATGATTTGAGCCCCGGCGTCATGAAGATGGTCAAGGTCTTCGTCGCCGTCAAACGCAAGCTGCAACCCGGCGACAAGATGGCCGGCCGGCACGGCAACAAGGGCGTGATCTCGAAGATCGTGCCGATCGAGGACATCCCTTATCTGGAGGACGGCACGCCCGTCGATATTGTGCTTAATCCGCTCGGCGTCCCGTCAAGAATGAATGTCGGGCAGATCCTTGAAACCCATTTGGGGTGGGCATGTGCCGGCTTGGGCCTCCAGATCGGCGAGATTTTGGAGGCGAGTGATTCATCCAACAGAGTCAAGAATCTCAAGGAAAAGCTCAAGGATATCTATGGCCCCCAGGCCTACCGGGACGACATTGCCGGCCTAAACGACGAAGAGATTCTCGAACTCGGCGAAAACCTCAAAGGCGGCGTTCCGATCGCTTCTCCCGTTTTCGACGGCGCCCATGAGGACGATATCGTCGATATGCTCGAGAAGGCGGGCCTCGACAGTTCCGGCCAGGTGACCCTGATCGACGGGCGTACCGGCGAGCCTTTCCACCGCCAGGTGACCGTCGGATATATCTATATGTTGAAGCTGCACCACCTGGTGGACGACAAGATTCATGCCCGGTCCATCGGCCCCTACAGCCTGGTGACCCAGCAGCCGCTTGGCGGCAAGGCCCAGTTCGGCGGACAAAGGTTCGGCGAAATGGAGGTCTGGGCCCTGGAAGCCTACGGCGCCGCTTATACCCTGCAGGAAATGTTGACGGTCAAATCGGACGACGTTTCGGGCCGTACCAAGGTCTACGAGGCCATCGTCCGCGGCGATGACACCTTCGAGGCCGGGATCCCTGAATCGTTCAACGTTCTGGTCAAGGAACTGCACTCCCTTGGCCTCAACGTTGAACTCGGTTAGCCGAAAACGGCATTAGGAGACGGACACATGAATGAATTGACCAAGGTTTTCGGCCAAGGGGGAACCACCCAGCGGTTCAACCACATCCGCATTTCCATCGCTTCGCCGGAACGTATCCATTCCTGGTCATTCGGCGAAATCAAGAAGCCCGAAACCATCAACTACCGGACCTTCAAACCGGAAAGGGACGGCTTGTTCTGCGCCCGCATATTCGGTCCGACAAAGGATTACGAATGCCTGTGCGGAAAATACAAGCGGATGAAATACAAGGGCATTACCTGCGAGAAATGTGGTG
This sequence comes from Pseudomonadota bacterium, assembly GCA_022564115.1. Classification (GTDB taxonomy): domain Bacteria; phylum Pseudomonadota; class Alphaproteobacteria; order Rhodospirillales; family Casp-alpha2; genus Casp-alpha2. The sequence goes on along the minus strand of JADFMB010000159.1, from coordinate 3,272 downwards.
TCGAGGTAACCCTGCAAAAGGTCCGGCGCGAACGCATGGGCCACATAGAGCTTGCCTCGCCGGTGGCCCATATCTGGTTCATGAAGTCGCTGCCTTCGCGGATCGGTCTGTTGCTCGACATGACCCTGAAAAGCCTCGAGCGCGTTCTTTATTTCGAAACCTATGTGGTCATCGAGCCGGGATTGACGGAATTGAGCCTCCATCAACCCCTCACCGAAGAGGAATACCAATCCGCCGTCGAGGAACATGGCGAGGACGCTTTCTCCGTCGGCATCGGCGCCGAGGCGTTGCGCGAAATGCTGGTGGCCATAGACCTCGAGGAAGAGTTGGAAAACCTTCGCATCGACCTCAAGGAAACCAATTCCGAAGCCAAGCGCAAGAAGCTGGTCAAGCGGCTGAAGTTGGTCGAATCCTTCATCCATTCCGGCACCCGCCCGGAATGGATGATCCTCGAGGTGATCCCCGTCATCCCGCCGGAACTGCGCCCCCTGGTGCCGCTGGACGGCGGGCGCTTCGCGACCTCGGATCTGAACGACCTCTACCGGCGGGTGATCAACCGCAACAACCGTTTGAAAAGGCTGATCGAGCTCCGGGCGCCTGAAATCATCGTCCGCAACGAAAAGCGGATGCTTCAGGAATCCGTCGATGCGCTGTTCGACAACGGCCGTCGCGGCCGCGCCATCACCGGCGCCAACAAACGGCCCCTAAAATCCCTTTCCGACATGTTGAAGGGCAAACAGGGCCGGTTCCGCCAGAACCTGCTCGGCAAGCGCGTCGATTATTCCGGGCGCTCGGTAATCGTGGTCGGACCCGAACTGATGTTGCATCAGTGCGGGTTGCCGAAAAAAATGGCATTGGAGCTTTTCAAGCCCTTCCTCTACGCCAAGCTTGAACTGTACGGCATGGCGACCACCATCAAGGCGGCGAAGCGGATGCTGGAGAAGGAACGGCCCGAAGTCTGGGACATTCTTGAAGAAGTCATCCGCGAACACCCGGTGCTTTTGAACCGGGCGCCGACCCTGCACCGGCTCGGCATTCAGGCTTTCGAGCCGCTTCTGATCGAGGGCAAGGCGATACAGCTTCATCCCCTGGTCTGCGCCGCCTTCAACGCCGACTTCGACGGCGACCAGATGGCCGTGCACGTGCCGCTGTCCCTGGAGGCCCAGTTGGAGGCCCGGGTCCTGATGATGTCGACCAACAACATCCTCAGCCCGGCCAACGGCAAGCCGATCATCGTTCCCAGTCAGGATATCGTTCTCGGACTCTATTACCTGACCATGGAGCGCGAGGGCGAACCCGGCGAAGGCATGGCCTTCGTCGACGTCGGCGAGATTCAGCAGGCCCTGGACGCCGGTGTCGTCACCCTGCATTCGAAGATTCAGGCGCGCTATCATGGCATTGACGAGGAAGGCAACGATACCGTTACCCGCCCCGACACGACACCGGGCCGGATGCTGTTGAGCGAAATTCTGCCGCGCAACAAGAACATCCCCTTCGCCCTGATCAACCAGTTGTTGACCAAGAAGGAAGTCACCACCGTCATCGACGAGGTCTACCGCCACGCGGGCCAGAAAGAGACGGTGATCTTCGCCGACCACCTGATGGGCATTGGCTTCCATTATGCCTGCATGGCCGGCATTTCCTTCGGCAAGGACGACCTTGTGGTTCCCGACGCCAAGGAACGGCTTGTCGCCGAGACCGAGGACATGGTCAAGGAATATGAGCAGCAATACCTGGACGGCCTGATTACCAAAGGTGAAAAATACAACAAGGTCGTCGATGCTTGGTCCCATTGCACGGACCGCGTCGCCGACGAGATGATGAAGATCATTTCGTCCCAAGAACCCGGGAAACCCGTGAATTCGGTTTACATGATGGCCCATTCGGGGGCCCGGGGTTCGGCGGCGCAGATGAAACAGTTGGCCGGCATGCGCGGCCTGATGGCCAAGCCGTCCGGGGAAATCATCGAAACCCCGATCATTTCGAACTTCAAGGAAGGCCTGTCGGTCCTGGAGTATTTCAACTCCACCCACGGCGCCCGCAAGGGCTTGGCCGATACGGCGCTCAAGACCGCCAATTCGGGGTATTTGACCCGGCGCCTGGTCGACGTCGCCCAGGACTGCATCATCGTCGCCGAAGACTGCAAAACCAAGTCCGGCATCACCGTCAGCGCCGTGGTCGATGGCGGCGAGGTCGTCTCTCCGTTGACGGACCAAATCCTCGGCCGTTGCGCCGCCGAAGACATCAAGGACCCGGCAACGGGCAAAACCCTGGTCAAGGCGGGAGTCATGATCGAAGAGGAAGCCTGCCTGGTGATAGAAACCGCCGACCTCGAATCCGTCCACATCCGCAGCGTCCTGAAGTGCGTCTTGAAGGAAGGGGTCTGCGGCAAGTGCTACGGGCGCGATTTGGCTCGCGGCACCCCGGTCAATATCGGCGAAGCCGTCGGCGTCATTGCCGCGCAGTCGATCGGCGAACCCGGCACCCAGTTGACGATGCGGACCTTCCACATCGGTGGCGCCGTGCAGCGCGGCGCCGAGCAATCCCGAATCGAGGCCAACGTCGACGGCAAGGTGCAACTGAAGAACTGTTCCTCGGTCAAGAACAGCCAAGGGGTTCAGATCATCATGTCCCGCAATGCGGAATTGACCCTGGTCGATAACCAGGGCCGCGACCGGGCCCGCCACCGGATTCCCTACGGGGCCCGGCTTCTGGTCAAGGACAAGGCCAAGGCCAACCGCGGCGACAAGCTTGCCGAATGGGATCCCTATACGCTTCCCATCATCACCGAGAAGGAAGGCATGGCCAATTACATGGACATAGTCGAAGGCTTGTCGATGATGGAGAAGATGGACGAAACGACCGGCATCGCATCGAAAGTGGTGACCGACTGGAAGCAGCAGCCCAAGGGGGCGGATCTCAAGCCCCGGATTACGCTGCGCGACAAGAAAAACAAGGTCATCACCCTCGATAACGGGCTTGAGGCCCGGTATTTCATGCCCGTGGATGCGATCCTTTCCGTCGAATCCGGACAGCAGGTCCATGCCGGCGACGTGCTGGCGAGGATTCCCCGTGAATCAGCCAAGACCCGCGACATCACCGGTGGCTTGCCTCGCGTCGCGGAACTGTTCGAGGCCCGCAAGCCCAAGGACCACGCAATCATCGCCGAGAACGAAGGACGCGTGGAGTTCGGCAAGGACTACAAGAACAAGCGCCGCATCGTCGTCGTGCCCACCGACGAAAAGGAAGACTCCCAGGACTACCTGTTGCCC
>JADFMB010000158.1 GCA_022564115.1 Pseudomonadota bacterium | reverse complement strand
CCGACCGCTCCTACTCGACGGCGATCAACGCCACCGCCGCGGCGCGGTCCTCGGCCAACAGCACGTTGAAGGTCCGGCACGCCGCCCCGGTATCCATCCATTCGAGCGCCACGCCTTTCTCCTTGAGGCCGTCTCTCAGCTCCTTGGGCGGCGGTTCGAACGCCGGCCCACAGCCGATGATCAGGATATCCACGCCGGAAGCGGCAACGGCCTCGGCTAGGCTTTCGAGGGTTATGTCCGCCGCCTCGCCGACGGGCCAGGCGACGGTGCGTTCGGCGAACACCAGGACCGAGCCTTCGTGGACCTGACCGGCGATGCGGAATTTGCCCGCGCCATAGCCCTGGATCAACTGCCGGCCGGCGGGAACAACGGGCGTGATGTCTAGTCCTGGAATGACCTCAAGGCGACAGCGAGGCCGCCTCCTCCGATTGTTCCCGCCCCTTCGGCTCGCCGCCCCGGCGGCGCCGGATGTTCAGGTGCAGCAAAATCGGCACCGCTAGGCTGATCGACGAATAGGTGCCGATGATGACGCCCCAGATCATCGCGAAGCTGAAATCGCGGATTACCTCGCCGCCCAGGAAGTAAAGCGAAAACAACGCCAACAGCGTCGTGACGCTGGTCATGAGTGTCCGCGACAGGGTCTGGTTGATGGAGTTGTTGAGGAGATCGGGCAAAGGCAGTTTCTTGAACTTGCGCAGGTTTTCGCGTACCCGGTCATAGACGACCACGGTGTCGTTGATGGAATAGCCGGCGATGGTCAGGATCGCCGCCACCGTCGCCAGATTGAACTCAAGATCGAGAAAGGCGAATATCCCGATGGTGGTCAACACGTCATGGACCAGCGCCATCACCGCGCCAAGGCCGAACTGCCATTCGAAGCGGAACCAGATGTAGACGAGCATGGCCAGCATGGCGAAACTCACCGCCATCACCCCGTCCCAGAACAGTTCTTTGGAGACCTTGGGCCCGACGAATTCGGTGCGCCGGTACTGGACCCCGGGGCCGAGCGCCTCCTTGACCTTGGCCACGGCGGCCTGCTGGGCCGCCTCTCCGCCATCTTGGCGCTGGATGCGGATCAGCACGTCCGTCGGCTGGCCGAATTCCTGCAACGCCACTTCGCCGAGGCCGAGGGCCGAGAGCCGGCTTCGCATGTCGCCGATGGGGGCGGCTTCGGGGGTGCGCACTTCGATCATGATGCCGCCCTTGAAGTCGATGCCGTAGTTCAACCCCTTGATGGTGAACAGCGCCACCGAAACCAGCACCAAAAGGGCGGAAAAGACGAAGAAGGCCGTCTTCCTCGGAATGAATTGGATGTTGACGTTGGCGGGCACCATGCTGAAGCCGATCATGTCCCTCCCCTTCCTACAGCGGCAGCACTTCGGGCTTGGTGCGCCGAAGCCAGGTGACGACCAGAAGCCGCGTCAGCATGATCGCCGTGAACATCGAGGTGACGATGCCGATCGACAACGTCACCGCGAACCCGCGAACCGGCCCCGAACCGAAGACATAAAGCAGCACCGCCGCGATCAGGGTCGTCAGGTTGGCGTCGACGATGGTGGTCAAGGCCCGGGAATATCCCGTATCGACGGCCGAGATCGGCGTCCGCCCGATCCGCACCTCTTCGCGGATGCGTTCGAATACCAGCACGTTGGCGTCCACCGCCATGCCGATGGTCAAGACGATGCCGGCGATGCCCGGCAACGTCAGCGTCGCCTGCAGGAAACTGAGCGCGCCCAGGATCAGCACCATGTTGACCACCAGCGCCACGTCGGCCATGAAACCGAACAGGCCGTAGGCGAGGGCCATGAACACCAACACCGCGATCATGCCGAGGATCGAGGCGATCTTGCCGGCGGCGATGGAATCGGCGCCGAGGCCGGGGCCGACGCTGCGTTCCTCCAGGATCGTCAACGGCGCCGGCAGGGCCCCGGCCCGAAGCAGCAACGCCAGATCCTGCGCCGACTGAAAGGTAAAGGAGCCCGATATCTGCCCGCTGCCGCCGAGGATCGGTTCGCGGATGACCGGGGCGCTGATGACCTTGCCGTCGAGGACGATGGCGAACAGCCTGCCGACGTTCTTCGCCGTCGCCAAGCCGAAGCGCTTGGCGCCGGCGGAATCGAAGCGGAACGTAACCACCGGTTCGTTGGTCCGCCCGTCGGTGGACGGTTGGGAATCGATCAGGGTATCGCCGGAGACCATGACCCGTTTGCGGATCAGGTACATGTTCGGCTGGCCGTTGGGACCGACGTCGTCCGAGGGCAACAGCCGCGATCCCGGCGGCACCCGCCCGGCCATCGCCGCTTCGACCGAATTGCGGTTATCGATAAGGTGAAAGGTCATTTTCGCGGTCTTGCCCAACAGCCGCTTGACCCTTTCCGGGTCGTCGACGCCGGGAAGCTGGACCAGGATTCGGTCTTCGCCCTGGCGCTGGATGGTCGGCTCCCGGGTGCCGGTTTCATCGACCCGGCGCCGCACGATTTCAATGGACTGCTGGACCGCCGCCAACTTGCGGTCGCGGATGATCTTATCGGAAAGAGTCAGGAATATCCGGTTGCCGTCGGTTGTCGTCTCCGTATCGGCGTCAAGCGCCCTCAGGAGCTTGCGGGCCTGTTCAGTCTTGGCCGGGTCCTTGATGGTCACCTTGGCGGCATTGCCCTCGACGCCCAGGCCTTGATAGCGGATGCGGGCCTGGCGAAGCTCAATGCGCATGGTATCGACCAGCGATTCCAGGTACTCCCGGATCACGGTCTCGGAATCGACCTCCAACAGAAGGTGCGAACCCCCTTGCAGGTCCAGCCCCAGGCTGACCTGCTGGTTCGGCAGCCAAGCGGGAATCCTCTCGGCCTGCTCGCGGCTGATGAAGCTGGGAACCGCGAACGCCACGCCGAACGCGCAAATCACCAGCACCAATACCACTTTCCACTTGGCGAAGTAGACCATGGGGAAATCTTCGCGCCTGAAACCCTCGTTGAAGCCCTATTTCTTGCCGCCGAACAGCATTCCCAAAATCCCCGCCATGCCGCCGGATTTTCCGGAATCGCCGGGACTCTCGGATTTCTTGTCTCCCTTGACCGGCTCGGTCTTCGACAGCACCGTCGAAATCAATCCCCGCTGCACCCTGACCTTGACGCCGTCGGAGATTTCGACGGTGATATCGTTGTCGTCGAGGACCTTGGTGACTGTGCCGATGATGCCGCCGCCGGTGACCACCTTGTCGCCGCGGCGGATGGCGCCCAGTGTCGCCTTGTGCTCCTTCATCTTCTTCTGCTGCGGGCGGATGAGCAGGAGATAGAAGACACCGAAGATAAGGATCAGCGGCAGGAAGGCTTCAAACCCGCTGCCCCCGTTGCCGGCGGCTTGTGCGTAAGCTGGCGTTACGAACATTCGACACTCCTAAAATCGGCCCGGGACGGGCCCGTTCTTTTCAATATTGATAAGAAACGCAGCCGGACTATAGCCATCCGGACCAGAGTTGCAAACGCAAAGGCCAGAGTTGCCAACGCCAAGGGACGCGAAGAACCCCCGACCGTCAACCGGGACCGGCGGCGATTCGGCGGAACCGGAAAGCGGCTTTTCCCATGCGTGGGATAAATCCTATTTCTTGTCATTCAGAATATAAAAATTCAAACTAATTATCTGTTAATATTATATTATTTTGCCGTTGACAAAAAAAGAATAAATCCCATTATGGCGTCCCATGAGCATCTCTTCCGACCTCCTGCGGGAAATCGACGCCTTCGTCCGCCGGGCCGGCATGGCGCCAACGACGTTCGGGCGGCTGGCCGCCAATGACGGCAAGCTGGTGGCCCGGCTTCGAAGCGGCAAGGGCATCACCACCCGCACGGTCGAGAAGGTCCAGGCCTACATGCGCGACGAGTGTGTCCCTGGGGGTGTCCCCGGGGGCGGCCCCGGGGACAACAACCACGCCGCTGGATCGGCCGACCGGGAAATCCTGGTCCGCATCGCCGGGGCGCTGGAACGCCTGGCGCCGGCGCCTTTGCCAAGCGCCGGCCTCGACGACAACGGCGCCTCCGACGCCTTCGTCTGGCATGCCGAGGACCGGCGCCTGGAGGCGGTCGCCAACGTCAACCGGGTCGAGATCTTCCTGCTCAAGGGCATCGATGATCAGATGGACCTGTTGCTGGACAACACCCGGCGCTTCGCCGATGGCCTGCCGGCCAACAACGCGCTTTTGTGGGGCGCACGGGGGACCGGCAAAAGCTCACTGGTCAAGGCCGTTCACGCCAAGGTCGCGGCTGACAAGCCCGGCTCCCTGGCGCTGGTGGAAATCCACCGCGAGGACATCCCGGCGCTGCCGAAACTGCTGTCCCTCCTGCGCCGGAGCGAACGCCGGTGCCTGCTGTTCTGCGACGACCTCGGCTTCGAGGGCTCCGATTCCTCGTTCAAGTCGCTGAAGGCGGTCCTCGAAGGCGGCATCGAGGGACGGCCCGACAACGTGCTGTTCTACGCCACGTCGAACCGCCGTCACCTGATGCCCCGCGACATGATCGACAACGAGCGCTCGACCGCCATCAACCCGGCCGAGGCGGTGGAGGAAAAGGTTTCGCTCTCGGACCGCTTCGGGCTGTGGCTCGGTTTCCACAACTGCGACCAGGAAACCTACTTCGCCATCGTCGAAGGCTACGCCAAGCACTTCAACCTCGACGACCCGGCCCTCGACCTCACCGGCAAGGCCAACGAATGGGCGGTGACTCGCGGCGCGCGCTCGGGCCGCGTCGCCTGGCAGTACATCCAGGACCTGGCCGGGCGGCTGGGCAAGCCGCTGAATTAGGCTTTCTTTTCCCATCCCGGAGATAGGGAATATCCCGCGCCAAGCGATTTTCACCACGGAGGAAAAATTTTCGCCGCCGTATCGGTCCAGTTTTTTCAACGGTATGCAAAGGTGGACATCGGTCGGCATTCGGTATGCAAACGGTCGGCGCCGGGTATACATCGGGTAAACATCGGGTAAACATCGGGTATACATCGGATAAACATCGGGTCGTCATTCGGTGGCCATTCGGTGTTTATTGGGTGGCTGGAGGGGCCGGAAACGGATGGCCCCACAGATTCCGACCAAATACCTATAAAAGACGAAACCCGGCCCCGGTGTTATGGAAAATTCCGCCGGAGAGTAGGCATTTGTCGGCTTTTGTAGGCAAATGTAGTCTTTTTGCGATATTTTCCTATTGGATTCAATGGCATATCCGTTTTGTGTCTAGGGCATAACATGTTAAAAATTAACGGCTTAAGGACTCGTCCCGGCTGCCGGGCCAGGCGGTTCCTTTAATGTTCTTTAATTTCGCGGATAAAGTCCGTCTTTAAACTTTAAAACGGAATATAGTCCACTTGGGGGCGGGAGTCAAGGGGGATTTTGATAATTCGGGGCCTCGGGGGAGGCTACGCCGCCTTGCCGGTTGTCCGCTTCGAACGCTTGGAGGCCCGGGAATTACGGCGGCGCTGGCGCTGGCCCTGGTCCTGGTCCTGGCGCTTCCCCTCGACCTTCAACCACCGGCGCATCGGCTTGCGGCGGTCCTCGCCTTCGTTGTCGTCTTCTGGACCACCGAAGCGATCCCGCTGCCCATCACCGCCCTCCTCGGCGCGTCGCTGTGTGTCGTCGCCGGGATCGGGACGGCGAAAGAGGTCTTTGCCCCGTTTGCCCACCCGATCATCTACCTCCTCCTCGGGAGCTTCCTCCTCGCACGGGCGATGACGGTCCACGGGCTCGACCGCCGGCTCGCTTATCGCGTCCTGGCGCTCCCTGGGGTGGCCGAGCGGCCGGCCCGCATTCTCGGCGCCATGGGTGGACTGGCCGCTGTGCTCTCCATGTGGATCAGCAACACCGCCGCAACCGCGATGATGCTCCCCATCGCTCGAGGCGTCTTTGCAACCCTGGCGGACCGTGGGGAGCGGCGCTCGTTCGGGACAGGCCTGATGTTGATGATCGCATACGGGGCGACGGTCGGGGGGATCGCAACGCTCATCGGAACCCCGACGAACCTGGTCGGTGCGGGCTTCCTGGCAGACGAGCTGGGCGTCACGATCTCGTTCGTGCGGTGGATGGGGTTGGGGCTGCCGGTGTCCCTCGTGATGTTCCTCTTCCTCTATGGCCTCATCCGCCTCCTCCACCCCCCAACGGTGAAACGGATGGAGGGCTTGACCGACCAGATGCGCAAGGCCTATGCCGCCCTCGGCCCCATGGTGCTCGGCTACCTGCGCCGGTTCGTGCCCCGCGACGAGGCCGA
>JADFMB010000015.1 GCA_022564115.1 Pseudomonadota bacterium | reverse complement strand
GGGGGGCCTAGGCTTTATCGGCTTCGCCAACCCGGCGGCTACTCGACTGTATCCTTGGTTTCAATAGCCTTTTGGAGCGACGCCAACAGTGCCCGCCCGACGGCACCGCCGTCGCCGGCGATCTTTTCGCGCAACACGGCGCGCATGGCGTCGATGTGGGCCTTGACGATTTCGACCGCGTTGTCGTCCTCCCGGCAACCTTCGGATGTTGAGTCGTAAAGCATCTTTCCGAAGGTTGAAATCAGCGGATATCCGAAGGTCCCGCCCTGGCCCCTGAGTTCCAGCGCCAGCAAATTGATCTCCGCAAAAATTTTTTCTCGTCCTACTCCTTCACCAGCGAGAATCGCTTCGGTGCACAGGTCCATTAGTTTTGCCAGATATTCGAGCGCCCAGGTGGTGAAATCGAGGGCGGCGCGCTCCAATTGTTGTTCCGCTTCTTCCAAAAGGTCCATAGGAATCTCGGCGGCGCCCTTGAAACCGGCGCCGCCGGCTTTTTCCTTCAAGGAGTTGGGCAGACGGAAATACCAGACGTCGGTGGGGTTCTTGGGCTTGACCACCTTTTCGGCGGAATAGACGATGGTGATATCCTTTTCTTCCTTTTCGCGCCTTTCATCTCCCGGCGGGTCTTGCTTTTTCCGGCGGCGGTCGGGACCGAAATACTCGGTGGTGGTGATGAACTGGCGTGGATTCTCGATAACTTTAACAATGTGCTTGTAGATGGATGCCCCCGAAAACGGCTTGGCCAGGAATTCGGTGACGCCCAGGTCGCGGGACGAATTGACGTAAGTCTCGTCGGCGGCGCCCGAGAGCATGATGAAAGGCATCATCCGGTTGACGGATTCCTTTGATGCGCGCACCCAGCGGAGGAAAAGAAGGCCATTGATCGGCGCCATCACCAAGTCGGATAGGATAATGTCCGGCGTACCGACCTCGCCATTTCCCAGGTTCTTCATGAATTCGACCGCTTGTTGGCCGTCGTTGACGGAGTTGATCCGGCCGAACTGGAATTGCCGCAGCAGGTTCTCCAATGTGATGCGGATATAACTGTTGTCCTCGACGACTAAAACGCCCAGGCGGCTGAAATCGAAAGCATCCAAATCAAAAGCCTCTCATCGGGTTTCGGAATCCTCTTAAGTCAATGATATTAAAAACCTCTTAATCGAAAGGCAATCGCGCCCGGCCGGCCGCGAACGGCACTCGCCCCGGCCCCCTCGCGCCGAGGGGCGGCGCGTCAACGACGGCTTGCCAGCGCCCCCCAAGCCCGACTATTGTTCAATTCGCAAGGCCTGGGCCGGTCCGACGTCGGGGACCGGCTCTTGAATTAAAAAAACCACGCCAGGGGGAAACTAAAATGGCGGAAGTTGGGGGTATTTCGACTGAACGGTTAAGGTCTTTCGTCGACCGCATCGAACGGTTGGAAGAGGAAAAGCAGGCCCTGGCCGCCGATATCCGCGAGGTCTACTCGGAAGCCAAGGGAGCGGGATTCGACGTCAAGGTCATGCGCCAGCTCATCCGGCTAAGGAAATTGGATAAGGACGACCGCACCCAAATGGAAGAAATCCTGCACGTTTACGAACGCGCCCTCAACATGTGACGCCCCTACCGCCGACACCAGGGGGCCGGCCGCTATTCGTCCTTCAAGCCGAAGACCTTTTCCACGTATTCCTCAAGCACCTTGAGGCTTTCGGCCACGGACATTGCGCCGGTGTCGATGACCAGCTCGGGCTTCTCGGGCGTTTCATATGGGGCCGAGACGCCGGTGAAGTCGGGAATTTCGCCCTGGCGGGCCAGTTTGTAGTGGCCTTTGGGGTCACGGCCCTCGCAGACCTCGAGGCTGGCGCTCAGGTAAATTTCGTGGAACCGCCGTCCCGCCGCCTGGCGCGCGCCCCGGCGGTCGGCCCGGTAGGGGGAAATGAAGGCGGTGACGGCGATCATCCCGGCGTCGGCGTAAAGCGCCGCCACCTCGCCGACACGGCGGATGTTTTCGGCCCGGTCCCCGGGTGAAAAGCCTAAATCCGAATTCAGCCCGTGGCGGAGGTTGTCGCCGTCCATGACGAAGACCTGCTTGCCCTTAACGAACAACACGCGCTCGAGGTCGAATGCCAGGGTCGATTTTCCCGACCCCGGCAAGCCGGTGAACCACAAGACGCCGCCTTCGTGACCCTGGCGGCGCGACCGGTCCTGTTCCGTGACGCGGTGCTCTATCGACTTGATATGACTTGATTTTATCGGCATCTACAGCTTTGAGAGGTCGGCCACGAAATCGGCGTAGATGGTCGACAGGGCCTTGTTGAGCGAAGTCACGGCGGCATCGACGCCGGACCCGTCGGAAGTGATTTCGACCCGGTAGGTATCGAGGAAAATCAGCTTCCCGCCCGACGCCTTGCGCAGGCCGAGCTCGATCTCAAGCACGGCCTTTGGCGGCGTGCCGACGACTTTCTCCAGGCGCCTGATCTTGCCGGTCAGGATGTAGTCCGGCGAAACGCGCATTTCCGGCGTCACGACGGTGTCGGCGACCTTCGCCCGGCGAAGGTACGATACCAGTTCGTCCCTCAGCATCACCGTCGGCGGTTGGGTCCAGAAGTGGTAATGGAATTCCTTCACCTGGAAGGGTTTTCCGGCCTCGGAATAGACGATCGGCCGCCCCGCGGTCAGGCCATCGGCGACAAATCGGTCGATTTCAAGGGTTCCCGGAAAAAGCGTCTTCGATTGCGGCGCCGCGGTCATCACCACCGACAGACGGTAGAATTGATCTTCGGGGACCGGCGCCGCCGAGCCGCAGGCGGCCAACAGGGCCAAGGCCAGCACCGAAATCACACCTTTTTTCATCCCATGTCCCTGCATCCGTGAAAATCCTTTCCGAACCGCCCGATCACTGGCTTTTCGCCTTGTCCTCCGGCGGCTCGCTGCCCAGCAACAAGCTCGGGTTCTGCCTGATCTGGCGGGTGAATTCATACATGTTCCGGGCCGCGCCCTCCATGTTCTGATTGATGGAATCGATATTGCGCGAGACCGATTCGACGATGTAACGGGTTTCCCTGAGGGTTTTCTTGACGTCGCCGTCCTCGTTGACAACCAGTTCGCCTATGTCCTCGACCAGGGTATTCATCGAATCGAGCATGGCGTCGACCTTGGCCGACGCCGCATCCAGGTTGGAAATAGCGTCTTCCATCTTCTCCCGATTGGCCGGGGTCAGCAGCTTCTGGAATTGATCGGCGGTGGTGTTCATCTTGGCCACGAACTCTTCAATTTCGTCGGCGATCCTGGGCACCCTTTCGGCCATCAAACCGACCAGGGCCGACAGATCGCTGGTCACCTTGCGGGCGTCCCGAAACAGCGATTCGCCTTCCTTTTCGATGATCCTGTTGATCGTCTGGACGGCGGTGTCGACGTTGGTCAACAGCGGCTTGAGGTTGTTTTCCGTCAGCTCCCCCAACTGCCCGGCCACGGAAGACACCACGGCGAACACGTCGGAGCGTTCCTTGGAAATGATCTGCTCGCCCGGTTTCAACGCCACCTTGGATTTGCCAGCCTTGATGCTGATCGTCACCGCCGCCAGCAGGCCCGGGGAGGCGACTTCGCCGATGCTGTCGTTGGGGATGCGCCAACCCTGGGTGACGCCGAAATTGACCCGGAACTGCATACGGCCGTCCTTTTCCTCGGGGATAACATCTTCGACCTGACCGATGGGATAGCCTTCGTAGACCACCTGGGTGCCGAATTTGACCCCGGTGACGTTGGCATAATAGGCATGATAATCGTCGGTGGCGCCGGTTCGTCCCGTCAAAAGGGCGATGGAACCGACCAACGCCACGACCATGCCGACGACGAAAACTCCGACCACCAGGTAATTGATCTTGCTGCTTCTCATAGGGTTGCATCTCCACCGATTTCCTCGCCGGTCAACCGGCCGAGATATTCGTCAGGGTCAATGGTATCGTCTTCGGGCATCCGGTTCAGCAGGTTTTGGACCCGTTGGTTTTTCGATTTCTTGACCTCGTCCACGGTGCCGATCATCAGGATAAGGCCCTTATCCAGGATGGTGATGCGGTCGGCGATCTTAAGCGCGCTGTCCAGTTCGTGAGTGACGACGACGACGGTCATGCCCATGGCGGCGCGCATATCCAGAATCAGTTCGTCCAGGGCCGACGCCACCACCGGGTCAAGCCCGGCCGAAGGCTCGTCGCAGAAAAGGATTTTCGGATCCATGATGATGGCGCGGGCAAAAGCCGCCCGCTTGACCATGCCGCCGGACAGTTCCGCCGGCATCAGGTTCTCGAACCCGGCCAGGCTGACGACTTCCAATTTCATCCGCGCCATGATTTCCATGGTCGTCGGGTCAAGGTCCGTGTGCTCGCAAAGGGGCAGCATGATGTTCTCGCCGACGGTCATGGAACTGAACAACGCTCCGCCCTGGAAAGCCACGCCCAGCTTTTTGCGGAGGTTGAACATCTCCATGGCGGTCAGTTTCTCGATGTCCTTGCCCAGGATCTTCATGGTCCCGGAGGTGTGCGTTTCCAACGCCATCAAATGACGAAGCAGCGTGCTTTTTCCCGATCCGCTGCCGCCCATGATGACCATGATCTCGTTTTCGCGGACGTCCAGGGTGATGCCCTTGAGGATCTCACGCTCGCCGTAATGGGTGACCAGGTTGTCGACCTCGATCACCTTGTCCGGCACCTTGTCCGGCGTTGGGGCGGTTTGTTCCGGGTTCTTGTTTTTGGCCATGGTTGCCTTACCGGGTGGCCACGAAAGCGAAGATCATGTCGGTCACGATAATGGCCGAGATCGCCTGCACCACGGCCCGTGTCGTCGCCTTGCCGACGCCTTCGGCGCCGCCGGTGACCGAAATCCCGTTGACGACGCCGATGACGGCGATCAGGAGCGCGAAGATGACGCTTTTGCCGATCCCGTGCCATACATCGTCGACGGTCAGGATATCCCGCACCTCGTCGAAATAAGCCGCCAGCGATATGCCGAGGTCGATGCCGACATAAAGGCCCGCCGCCAACAACCCCATCAGGTCCGAGAGAATCGTCAGCATCGGCACCATCACCAGCATGGCCAACAGCGCCGGGACCACCAGAAACCGGGTCGGGTTGATCCCCATGACAATCAGGGCGTCGATTTCCTGGTTGATTTTCATCGTCCCGATCCGGGCGGCGAGCGCCGAGCCAGACCGCCCGGCGACCAGAATGCCGGTAATCAGCGGCGAAAATTCCCGCACCACCGAAAAGGCGATGCCGATGGTGACCCGGGATTCGGCGCCGAAGATCCTGAGCGTGTGGATGCCCTGGATCGCCAGCATGACCCCGATGGCCGAGGCCAGCAACGCGACGATGGGAATCGCCTGGATGCCGATTTCCATCATCTGCGCGAAAATCGAACCGACCCGCACCGGCTGCTTGCGCCGGCGGCCCAGAATCAGCCAGAAGAAGCTTTCGACCACCAGCACGCCGCCGTTGCCGATTTCCTCGATGCCGGCGACGGAATAGCGGCCGACCTTGTCGAAAAAACGGGCCAGCCAATTCTGGTTATCGGTCGGGGCCATGGAAAACGCCTACCGCCGCACCTGTTTAAGGCCGTCTTCGACGGTGTCGCAGATGGTAAAGACCTTGTCCAGCCGCGCCAGTTGCAGGACCCGCATCGCCCCCTCGCTGACCGCCACCAGAACCAGGGTGTTCCCGGATTTCCTTGCTATTTGCAGGCTTTCGACCAACGAGGCAACGCCCGACGAATCGATATAGCCGACGGCGCTGAGATCAACCAGGACCGGGCGCTTTCGGCCGACGCAATCCAAAAGGACCTTGCGCGCGTCCGGCGAGCTTTGCAGATCGACGTCGCCTTCCAGGGCGACGACGATGGCGTCTTTCTCGTCTCTTATCTCATGTTTCATTATCGGGTCCCTTTGGCAGTTTTTTCACCATCCTCAACAGGTTTCCGCCGTCGGCGGGGGTCGGCATGAACCGTACGTCGTCCATCACCTCGCGCATGAAATGGGTGCCCAGCCCGCCGGGTTTTATGTCGTCCAGGTCCCTGGGCTTGACCGAGGAAACGTCGATGGATTCGGCGAAATCGCGGAGCAGGAAAACCAACGCATCGCTCCGGCGGATGATCTCAAGGACGATCTCGCCGTTCGGCGAGCCGCCGTAGGCATGGCGAATGACGTTTTGGCAGGCTTCGTCGACGGCGATAACGATATCGCGGCTGACGTCCTTGTCGCAGCCGCAGAACCGGGCCGTTTCGGAAACCGCGTTGCGGATCAGCTTCAGCCGGTCGGCCTGCGAGGGAACGGTCAGGCTCAGCAGGACTTCCCCTTCCTCGGCCGCCTTGAGGGTGTCTTGCGGTGTCTTCACCACGACGACGGAACCCCCCGCCGCGCGCAGGTCCAGGGGCACCGCGTCGTCGATGGCGAGCAGGGTCAGATCATCGCGAAGCGCCGCATCGCCGCGGTCGACGCAATCGATGACGGCATCCAGCTTGCCCTTGACGTTGAGGGCGGCGTTTTCCCGGATCAATCTCTTCAACCCCCCGACTTCCAACTCCCGGCCGTCTTCCAGATAGCCTTCGGTGACCCCGTCAGTGAAGATGTAGAGCGCCCCCCCGTCAAGTTTCAGTTCGGTTTCGGGAAATTCAAGGCCATCCACCAGGGCCGGCGAGATTCCCAACGGCGGGGCTTCGGCCGGCAACGCATGGAAGTTACCTTCCGCATCGTGAAACAGCGGCGGTTCGTGTCCGGCGTTGGCGAACCGGACGATGCCGGTCGAAGGATCGTAGATGCCGCCGACCATGGTCACGAACATGCCGCGGGTCGCGGTTTCGCAGATTTCCGCATTGATACGCGCCATCAGCCTTCCCGGCTGCCGGACGGTCTTGCCCAGGCACCGGTACAGGCTCGTCGTCTTGGCCATCATCAGCGCCGCGTTCATGCCCTTGCCGGAAACGTCGCCGAGGGTAAAGCAGATGCGCCCGTCGTCGAGCGGGAAGAAATCGTAAAAGTCGCCCGACACGGTCCTCGCCGCGTGGTTGACGCCGGCGACGGGATAATCGTCTTCGCCCGCTTCGGGCAGCAGGGAGCGCTGGATTTCGGCCGCCAGTTCCAGTTCGCGGGCGATGCGTTCCTGTTCGACCAGGGCCTCGGCCTGGCGGGCGTTGTGAATGGCCAGCGCCGCCGAGGCGCTCATCGCCTGCAGAAGATGCAGGTCCGATTCCTCGAACAGCCCATCGCCGCCGCGCTTGTTGATCAGCTCGATGGCGCCGATGCGCTGGTCCTTGACCCTCATCGGCGCGCACAGGATAGACCGGGTGGTGTAGCCGGTCTGTTCGTCGACGCCGGCGTGGAAGCCGGGGTCCTTGGTGACGTCGCGGACGATCTCGCCGATATCGTTCTGCACACAGCGCCCGACGATGCCCTGGTCGCACCTCAGGGTCAGCCCGGTGATTTCCGACGGCCCCTCGCAGGCGTGACATTTCAGCGTTTCGCCCGTTTCATCGAGCAGGAACAGGGCCCCGCCCTCGGCGTCGACGTATTCGGTAATGTGCTGGATGGCGCGTTTCAGGGACGCCTCGATATCCAGGGACGAGGCGAAATCCTGACCCATGGCCGCCAGCAGCTCCAGGTGGTCGTAAATCTGGTGGCCCGCTTGCCCGCCCCCGCCGCCAGCAGGCAAGGGGGTATCGGACGCGTTGACGGATTGCCGTTTTGCCATGCCTCGTTCCGCTTTCTCAAACGCCGGCCCAAACCGCGGCCGGGATGGCCCTATGAGGGGCGAAAACGCCTGAAAATTGTTTCATATCAAGGATCAAGTGAACAGGATAGACCGTGGCGCAAACGAAAGCCAGAAGCGACAAAGGGGAAGAATGTTGCTAAGCGCCCGGAACCGGTGGTACGAAACGCCATGATTGCGCGCGCCGTGGGAGACCGCCATGAAAGACATGTCCGACAAGAAACTTATGAAAACCGGGTTGATCGGCTCCGGCGTCATGGCGGTTTGCTGTTTCACGCCGGTTTTGGTGTTGACGATGGGCGCCGTCGGCCTGTCGGGGCTGGTCGGATGGTGGCTGGATTTGGTGCTGTTCCCGGCCCTTGCCTTGTTCCTGGCCATGGCCGGTTATGGGTTCTACCGGCTGCGGCAACGGCGCACGGAAGACGCGTAATGGCGGCGGCGGAACCGGTACTTCTCTCGGAAATCACCTGTCCCCAGTGCGGGCACCAAAAAACCGAAACGATGCCGACGGACGCCTGCATCTACTTCTACGAATGCGAAGAGTGCGGGACGCTGCTGAAGTCCAACCAAGGCGACTGCTGCGTTTTCTGTTCCTTCGGCTCGGTCAAATGCCCGCCCATCCAGATGGGCGAAGGCGGCTGCGTCTAGTGGATAGAATCCAACATTTACCGATTGTTTTCGCTGTCACGGTATCATCGCCTAAACCGGCGAATGCCCCCGGCAACGGTGGACGAAGGTCGGAAGCCGAAATCCCCCTCCACACCAAGTCTGGCGGCGGGCTTGTCATCATCTTACCGGCCCAACACCAAGACATGATCAGCGGTTGATGGTCATGGAAGCGGAGTCAAATACCGGGACCCTCGACCTATTTTCTCACCTGCGCGATGCCTGCGCCGATGAATGGCGAGCCTATACCGATCACGCCTTCGTTCGGGGGCTGGCCGATGGCACCCTCCCGGAAGCCTGTTTCCGCCACTACCTGGGACAGGACTACCTTTTCCTGATCCATTTCGCCCGCGCATACGCGCTCGCCGCCTACAAGGCTGACAACCTTAGCGACATTCGTCAGGCCGCGGCAGGTTTGTCCGCGATCATCGACGTGGAGATGGCCCTGCACGTGGAATTTTGTGCCGGCTGGGGGCTTGACGAGGACGAGATGGCCGCCCTTCCAGAGGCCGAGGAAACCATGGCCTATACTCGGTACGTTCTGGAGAAAGGGGTGCAAGGCGATCTCCTCGACCTCCATGTGGCGCTCGCGCCGTGCGTGCTCGGCTACGCGGAAATAGGTCGAGCGCTGGCGGAATGCCCTACGGCCCACGTAGAAGCCAACCCCTACACGCCGTGGATCGACATGTATGCGTCGGACGAGTACCAGGCCGTGGCCGCCGGCGAGCAGGCCACCATGAACCGACTGATGGCCGAACGCGGCGGTCCCGGGCGACTGCCGAGCCTGACCGAAACCTTTCGCCAGGCTACGCGCCTCGAAGCCGCGTTCTGGGAAATGGCAATGCATGCCGTCGACATTAGCTGACCAATGCGCTCAATGGCGTTTCAGATGCCGTCGAACGGAACAGAGGCTTGGTAATTGAGGGAGGTCGTGAGCATGGGGAACCCAAAGGGCGAACGGACACCATCGCCAACCCGATCCTGGTGCCGGGCCTTGATGGGAGCCGTCCGGCTTCCCATTTAAGAGAGCAGCAATGTACTCTCGTTGCGATTTCCCGGACGACGTCCGGCAACCTGGCAAAGAAGAGGCTTCAGATGTTCATTCAAACGGAACCCACGCCCAATCCCGCGACATTGAAATTCCTGCCCGGCCGCCCGGTCATGGAAAAGGGAACCGCCAATTTCACCGACGCCGAAAAGGCCCGGCGTTCACCTCTGGCCACCGCCCTGTTCGGCCTCGACGGGATTTCCGGAGTTTTTTTGGACTCCGATTTCATCACCGTCACCAAATCGGACGACAAGAACTGGGAGATCATGAAACCCCACATCCTGAGCGCCATCATGGACCACTTCCAGTCGGGAAAGCCGGCGGTTGAGGAACCCGAGGCCGAGGCCGCGAGCCCGGTGGAGAAGGGTGATGAAGATACCATCGGTTCCCGGATCAAAGAGCTGATTGAAACCCGCATCCGGCCGGCGGCGACCCAGGACGGTGGCGACGTCACTTACCACAGTTTCAAGGATGGCGTGGTCTACTTGGAATTCCAAGGGTCCGCGTTCGGCCTCTTGACCGGTATCGAGAACATGCTTCGCAACTACGTGCCGGAAGTCGAAGCGGTCAAGGACCACCGCGACGCGTTGCCCAAGCCGGGCCTGGAAACGCCGGAGGGCAAGGCCATCTGGGCGGTCTTGGAGGAACAGATCAACCCGTCCGTGGCCTCCCATGGTGGGCATATTTCCCTGGTCGATGTCCAGGGCGATACGGCCTATATCCGGCTCGAAGGCGGATGCCAGGGATGTGGCATGGCGGACGTGACCCTGAAACAAGGGGTGGCAACGGCAATCCAGCGGGTGGCCCCGGACATCACCAACGTGCTGGACGTGACCGATCATGCCGGCGGGAACAATCCCTACTATCAGCCGGGCAAGGGCGGCATCAGCCCCGTTTAGGGTGCGCGCCCCATTCCTCCCGTATAACCACCCGTCCCCAGGCTGACTGACAGGGCCGGCGCCGGGAGAGGACAACCGCCATGAAGGTTCTTCTGGTCTCCACTTATGAACTTGGTCATCAGCCCTTCGGGCTGGCGTCTCCTGCGGCGTGGCTTGCGGAAGCGGGAGCCGAGGTGAGTTGCCTCGATCTGGCGGTTGAATCGCTGGATGAAGAGACCATACGCGGGGCTGGCCTGATCGCGGTCTACCTGCCCATGCATACGGCGACGCGCTTGGCCAGCATTGTCGTACCACGGATCAGGGCTTTCAATCCGTTGGCTCATCTCTGCTTTTATGGCCTTTATGCGCCGCTGAACGAGGCGTTCCTGCGCACGGAATTGGGTGGGGGGACAATCCTCGGCGGTGAATTCGAGAGCGCCCTGGTCAGCCTGTACAAACGGCTGTCGGCCAACGGCTCCGTCGCTTTGGAGCCGCAATCGGAACCCGTCATTTCCCTTATCAAGCAGGACTTCCGCGTGCCACGGCGCGAAGGCCTGCCGCAGTTGTCACGTTATGCCTATGTGGAGATGGACCAAGAGGGGCGCCGCACGGTGGGCTACACAGAGGCCAGCCGTGGTTGTAAGCACCTGTGCCGTCACTGTCCGGTCGTTCCCGTCTATGGCGGAAGGTTTTTCGTCGTTCCCCGCAGCGTGGTGATCGAGGACATTAGCCAGCAAGTCGCCGGCGGTGCCGAGCATATCACCTTCGGCGATCCGGATTTCTTTAACGGCGTCGGCCACGCCATCCGTTTGGTGGAAGAGCTCCATGGGCAGTTCCCAGACCTGACCTATGACGTCACCATCAAGGTCGAGCATCTGTTGAAGCATGCGCACCACCTCGCGACCCTGGCCCGCACGGGATGCCTTTTTGTCACCACGGCCGTGGAATCGGTCGACGACCGGATCCTCACCATCCTCGACAAAGGCCACACGCGCGACGATTTTGTCCGCCTCGTCGGGCTGACCCGCGGGGCGAACCTGACGCTTTCGCCCACCTTCATCCCATTCCTGCCGTGGACTTCGCGCGAGGGGTACCTGGACCTCCTTCGGCTTTTGGCGGGCCTTGGATTGGTCGATTACGTGGCCCCCGTTCAACTCGCCATTCGGCTTCTGGTTCCCGAAGGGTCGCGGCTTTTGGCCGTTCCCGAGATGCAGCAACATCTGGGCAATTTCGACGCCGCCGCCCTGAGCTACCGATGGTCCCACCCAGACCCGCGCATGGACGTCCTCCAGGGCCGCGTGCACCGGGCCGTGGAGGCGGGTGAGGCCGTGGGTTCCTCTCGCCGAGAAACATTTACCAAGGTCTGGCGCCTGGCCCATGAGGCCTGTGGACTGAACGCACCAGATTTTGAAACCCCAGAACCATTGGATGCTCCGATTCATGTGCCGCGCCTGAGCGAACCCTGGTACTGTTGCGCCGAACCGACGGACAACCAGTTCACCGAAATCTAAGCCCGGAAAAGGTGGCTTCGTTGACCGACCGCGACTTCCAGGACCGGCTTCTTCTACTCATTCCCACCACCTCCTACCGGGTCGCCGATTTTCTTAACGCGGCCCATCGCCTGGGCGTCGACGTGGCCGTGGGCTCCAACCAGCGGCAGGTACTGGAGGCGTTCGCGGACGGACGCACCGTCACCATCAATTTTCAAGACCTTGAGAAGGGTGTCCGAGAGATTTGCGCCTATGCCCGAGATTACCCGTTGAGCGCCGTTCTGGGCGTTGATGAGGAAACCACGGTGCTGGCGTCCAAGGCGTCCAAGGCCTTAGGTCTGGCCCATAACACGCCTGAATCGGTGGAGGCGACGGCCAATAAGTTCCGCTTTCGGACCGTACTCGCCAACAGCGGCCTACTGATGCCCCCGTTTTCCCTGCTGAGTGTCGGCGACGACCCTGCAAGAGCGGCACGCGAGGCCGCCTATCCCTGCGTCCTGAAGCCACTCATGCTGTCGGCGAGTCGCGGCGTCATCCGAGCCGACAATCCGGACGAATTCATCACCGCCTTCCACCGCATCACGCGAATTTTGAAGCAGCCTGATGTCGTAACCATGGGGGAC
Organism: Pseudomonadota bacterium; assembly: GCA_022564115.1. Lineage (GTDB taxonomy): Bacteria > Pseudomonadota > Alphaproteobacteria > Rhodospirillales > Casp-alpha2 > Casp-alpha2. The sequence goes on along the minus strand of JADFMB010000015.1, from coordinate 14,454 downwards.
GCGGCCAAACATATCCTCGTCGAAGGATATATTGCGGGCCGGGAGGTGGCGCTGGAGGGGCTTCTCGACGGGGGGCGACTCACCGTCCTTGCCCTCTTCGACAAACCCGATCCCCTGGAAGGACCGTTCTTCGAGGAGACCATTTACGTGACCCCGTCGCGGCTGCCCGAATCTTGGCAGAGCCGGGTCATGGATGCCACGGTCCAAGCCGTCGCGGCCCTGGGGTTGAGGGACGGTCCCATTCACGCCGAACTGCGGCTCAATGACCAGGGTCCTTGGGTCATCGAAGTGGGGGCGCGTTCCATCGGCGGGTTGTGCGCCCGGGCACTCAGGTTCGGCACCGGGATCAGCCTCGAGGAACTGATTTTGAGCCACGTCTTGGGATTGCCGATCGAGACCATGGCGCGTGAAGAAAAGGCCGCCGGGGTCATGATGATTCCCATTCCCCAAGCCGGCGTGCTCGAGTCCGTGGGCGGGATCGAGGCCGCGCGGAGGGTCGCCGGTATCGATGATGTGACGATCACCATTCCCGTGGGCCAGGAAGTCGTGCCACTCCCGGAGGGCAACAAATACCTGGGCTTCATTTTCGCCCGAGGCGACAGTCCCGAGGCCGTCGAAGAAGCCCTGAGAGACTCCCATCACTGCCTCCGATTCCAGATCGATCCGGGAGCCGAAGCCGAATAGCCTCCAGAGGTGCCGGCGCCGCCTCCCTCGCCTTTTCCGCCCGTCAGGCCGGGGTGAAGTAGCTTAGGGACCCCCACCAATAGATGGACGCGAACAGGAACAGCCACACCACGTCGACGAAGTGCCAGTACCAGGCCGCGGCCTCGAAGCCGACGTGGACCTCGGGCGTGAAGTGCCCGGCGCGGGCGCGGAACCAGCAAACGATCAGGAAGATGGTGCCGATGATCACGTGGAAGCCGTGGAACCCGGTCGCCAGGTAGAAGGTCGATGAATAGATGCCGCCGGTGAACGGGAAGGTGGCGTGGACGTACTCATAGGCCTGGAAGCCGGTGAAGATCAGGCCCAGCAGCACCGTCAGCAGGATCCACCGGGCCGCCCTTTTATTGTCGCCCAGGCGCACCATGTGATGCGCGTAGGTCACCGTGGCCCCGGAGCTGAGCAGGATCACCGTATTCAGGAACGGCACCGACCACGGATCGAGGGGGACGACGCCCTCGGGCGGCCATACGTCGTGCGCCACCCCGGACAGGAACGGTACGGTGGCATTGAAGTAGGCCCAGAAGAAGACGAAAAAGAACATCACCTCCGAGGTGATGAACAGCACCATGCCCATGCGCAGCCCGTGGCGGACCGTGTCCGTGTGATCGACGCCGCTACGCGCCTCGATGACGACGTCGCGCCACCACCGGTAGAACACCCAGAGCAGGATCAGGACGCCCTGGACGAACAGCCAGATCGGCCCCTCCTGCATGTACCAGACGCCGCCGAAGGCCATGACCAGGGCCGCCAGCGAGCCGATGGCCGGCCACGGGCTCGGCGCCACCATGTGATAGGGGTGGGATTTTGTTGTTTCGCTGGCCATGCTCCGTCTCTCCTAACCCTTTGTCCCGCCGCCCCGCCGTCAGCCCCCGTCAGCCTTTTACCGGCCGGCCGGCAACGGAGACCGGGCCCAGGGACTTGGCTTGCTTGGCCTTGGCTTGTCGGGGTTTCCCGCCTTTCTTCCCCTTGCCCTTGGCGGCCGGGTAGAAAGTGTAGGACAGGGTAATGGCGGTCACGTCCTGGGTGTTGGGGTCGTTGAATATCTCCGGATCGACGAAGAACTCCACCCCCATGGCCACTTCCTCGCCGGCCTCCAGGCGCTGCTCGGTGAAGCAGAAACAGTCGATCTTGGAGAAATACTCGCCGGCCTTGAACGGCGTCACGTTGAAGGTGGCGGTGCCGGTGACCGGTGCGTCCGACCAGTTGGTGGCCCGGTAATAGGCCACCGTCGGCTCGCCGGCCCGGACCGTGACTTGCGTCTTCTTAGGCTCGAACCGCCACGGCAACGCCGGGTTGACGTTGGCGTCGAAGCGAACGGTGATGGTCCGGTCCGTGGGCGCGGCGGCCGGGGCCTGGGCGGCGATCCTCGGCGTGCCGCCGAAGCCGGTGACCTGGCAGAACAGCTTATACAAAGGCACCGCGGCGAAGGCCAGCCCGACCATGGAGCCGGCGACGGTAAACAGCACCATGGCGGTGAGGCGGTTTTTCTTGCGGTTGTCGGTGCGCGTCGCGGTCATTGTCATCGATCCTCGGTATGTCCCTATTCGGCCCTATTCGTCCGCCTGTTTGTCGGTCATGTCCGGCAGCTCTTCGAAGGTGTGGAAAGGGGCCGGGCTTTCGACCGTCCATTCGAGGGTCGTCGCCCCCTCGCCCCACTGGTTGGCCGGCACCTTCTCGCCCGCCGTCAGCGTCCGCCAGACGATGAAGAAGAACAGCAGGGTCGAGGCCGTGGTGATGAAGGCGCCGATGGAAGAGACGTAGTTCCAACCCCAGTAATTGTCCGGGTAGTCGGGGATGCGCCTCGGCATCCCGGCCATGCCCGAGAAGTGCTGCGGGAAGAACACCACGTTGACGCCGATGAAGAACGACCAGAAATGGATCCGGGCCAGGACCCTCGGGTACTGCCGGCCGCACATCTTGCCGATCCAGTAATAGAAGCCGGTGAACATGCCGAATACCGCCGCGATGGCCATCACGTAGTGGAAATGGGCGACGACGAAATAGGTGTCGTGGAAGGCGATGTCCATGCCGGCGTTGGCCAGCGCCACGCCGGTGACGCCGCCCATGACGAACAGGAAGATGAACCCGCAGGCGAACATCATCGGCACCCGGAAATCGATCGACCCGCCCCACATGGTGGCCAGCCAACTGAAGATCTTGATTCCCGTGGGCACGGCGATGACCAGGCTGGCGGAGATGAAATAGGCCCGCGTGTCGACGTCGAGGCCGGCGGTGTACATGTGGTGCGCCCACACCACGAAGCCGACGAAACCGATGAACACCATGGCATAGACCATGCCCAGGTAACCGAAGATGGGCTTCCGGGAAAAGGTCGAAACCACTTGGCTGACGATGCCGAAGGCGGGGATGATGATGATGTAGACCTCCGGATGGCCGAAGAACCAGAAAATGTGCTGCCACAGGACCGGGTCGCCGCCGCGCGCCGCATCGAAGAAGGCGGTGCCGAAATTACGGTCGGTCAGCAGCATCGTCAGCCCGCCCGCCAACACCGGGATGGCCATAAGCAACAGGAACGCCGTCACCAGGATCGACCAGCAGAACAGCGGCATGCGGTGGATGGTCATCCCCGGGGCGCGCATGTTGAAGATGGTGGTGATGAGGTTGATGGCGCCGAGGACCGACGACGCGCCCGCCAGATGCAGGCTGAGAATCCCTAAATCGACCGCCGCGCCGGGGTGGAAGTCGGCGTTGGAAAGCGGCGGATAGATGGTCCAGCCGGTGCCCGGGCCGCCCTGGGTGAAGGCGGCGACCAGCAACAGCACCAGGGCCGCGGCCAGCAGCCAGAAGCTGACGTTGTTCATGCGCGGGAAGGCCATGTCGGGCGCGCCGATCATCAACGGCACGAACCAGTTGCCGAAGCCGCCGATGAGCGCCGGCATGACGACGAAGAACACCATGATGAAGGCGTGGCCGGTGACCAGGACGTTGTAGAACTGGAAATAGGCCGCCTCTTCGCCGGCCCCGAAAACGTTGAACTGGATGCCCGGGTCCAACAGCTCGAGGCGAATCCAGAACGACATGGCGCCGCCGACCAAGGCCGCAACCAACGACAGGACGATATACATCGTCCCGATGTCCTTGTGGTTGGTGGAAAAGAGCCACCGCCGCCAACCCGTCGGATGGTGGCCGTGGCCCCCGTCGTGGCCCCCGTCGTGGCCGCCGGCCACCGCCGTTTCCTGGTCAGCCATCATTTATTTCTCCCTCGGGCATCCCTCTCCCGGGCATTCCTTTATCGGGCCCCTGTCTCGGCGACGCGAACGGGGGCCGGGCCGCCGGCGCCGGCGAATTCCTTCCTCGCCGTTTCGACCCATTCAGCGAAATCGGCCTTGGAAACGGCCTTGACGTGGATGGGCATGAACCCGTGGTTGATCCCGCACAGTTCCGAGCACATGCCGTAATAGTCGCCTTCCTTGTTGATGCGCATCCAGTTTTCGTTGATCCGCCCGGCCACCGTGTCCAGCTTCAGCCCCAGCGACGGCACGGCCCAGTTGTGGATCACGTCGGACGACGTAAACAGCAGCCGGATGTTGGTTTCGACCGGCAGGACGACCTCGTTGTCGACCGTCAACAGCCGCGGCTGGCCTTCCTTGAGTTCGTCGTCGGGGACGATGACGCTGTCGAACTCGAAGCCGCCGTGGTCGGGATAGGAATAAGTCCAGAACCACTGGTTGCCGGTGACTTTCAGGGTCATCTCGATGTTTTCGATGCGGTCGGCATAATACAGAAGATTCAACGACGGCACGGCGATGACCATCAGGATCAGCAGCGGCACCCCGGTCCAGACGACCTCCAGCAACGTGTTGTGGGTCGTCTTCGTGGGCACCGGGTTGGCCTTGGCGTTGAAGCGCACGATGATGTAGCACATCAGTCCCAGCACCAAGGTGACGATGGAAACCTCGATGACGAACAACAGGTTATGGAATTCGATGATTCGTTCCATGACCGGCGAGGCGGCGGGCTGAAACCACATCTGCCACGGCTCGGAACGTCCCCCGGCGAACGCGTTTCCGGCCGCGCCGAAAAACGACAACGCTGTCATCGGCGCAAGGATTGTCAGTCTTTGCATCATCGACTGTATTAACGTAGTGCCGGTTTAGAATGCACGATTATGCCGCCTTTGGTCGGTTATTGTCACGTTATCATAACAAAGGCCGGCAATGGACCATGAATGGCGGCAACGAAGAACCCATGCGTCCTCCGACCCAGGCGCGACCCCTTGGGCCGTGCCTGACGGCCTCGATACCCTGTTCATTTCGCCGGGACTATACACAAGGACGGAACGTCCCCGCTTGACCCAGGTTAAATGGCCGCGGGAAACTTCCCCCGCCCCATCGGCGCCGGTTCGAGGGTGGAGGCGAGGACTAAGAGCCGCCCAGTCCGAGGAAGTATATGCCCCGCAACAAGAAGGTGTTGTCGGCCTCGTTGGTCATCAGGAAGACAAACACCATCAACGCTATGGTCGGAAGGGCGATGGCATAAACCAGGGCCAGGCGCTCCCACAACATGTGCATGAAGACGGAGATAATCAGGCCGGCTTTCATGAACATGAACAAAAGGATCAGGGTCCACCGGAGGTAGCCCTCGAAGTTATAGTAATCGACGAGATAGGATAAGGTGCTGAGAACGAACAACAACGCCCAGATCTTGAAATAGATGCCGAGGGGATGTTGTTGGCCTTCTACGTGCGCCTCTGCGTGTGCCATGTTTCAAGCCCTACCAAAGATAAAAGAACGCGAAGATGAATACCCACACCAGATCGACGAAGTGCCAATAAAGGCCCATGGTCTCGACGATCTCGTAATTCCCTTTTCGGCTGGTGAAGAATCCGCGCCTCCCGACATCGTAATCCCCGCGCCACACCTTGCGGGCGATGATGATCAGGAAGAGCACCCCCACCGACACATGAAAGCCGTGGAAGCCGGTAATCATGAAAAAGACCGATCCGAACTGGGGGGCGCCGAAAGGGTTGGTCCACGGGCGGACGCCTTCTTCGACGATCAGCTTCGTCCATTCGAACGCCTGCATGCCGACAAAGGTGGCGCCGAACGCCGCCGTAATCAGCAACAGGATCGCGGTTTTGACGCGGTCCTTCCGATAGCCGTAATTGACGGCCAGGACCATGGTGCCGCTGGAAGTGATCAGGATGAAGGTCATGATGGCGATCAGGATCAGGGGTATGGGCTCGCCGCCGAAACTCAACGCGAAGATATCGGAAGGGTAGGGCCAGGGTATCGTCGTCGACATCCTGACCGTCATGTAGGAGAGCAGGAAAATGCTGAAGATGAAGGTGTCGCTGAGCAGGAATATCCACATCATGGCCTTGCCCCAGGGCACGTTCTTGAACGCCCGCTGGTCCGACGACCAGTCGGAGACGATGCCCGGCATGCCTTCGGTCCGGGCCGCGACTTGTCCTGTATTCGAATCCGTCATGTGTTCCTCGTCCTCATTACGTCAACAGCAGCAGGCCGAAAAGAACCAGCCATACGACCAGCAAAAAATGCCAATAAACGGCGCACAGCCCGACGCTCAAGCGCAATTGGGCCAAACCAACCTCGGCCTTGACCTTGGCGCTGGTCCTGAACCAGGCCACCAGGCCGCCCAACAGGTGTAAACCGTGCAATCCGGTCAACAGGTAGAAGAAGCCGATGGCCGGGTTCGCCATATCGTAATAGCCCAGGTCGACGAGAAGCCGCCACGCCCAGAGCTGACCGGCCAGGAAGGCGAACGACGCCATGCCCCCGGCCAGAAGGCCGGTCTTGATGCCGTCCAAATCGCCCCGGTCGGCGTTGACCCACGCCCAATGAAAGCCGGCGCTGCTAATGACCAAAACCAGGGTGTTCAACCACAACACCCACGGCTCGGAGAGCGGGCGCCAGTCCGGGAACGTCATCCGTTCCACGTAGACGACGAGAAACAGCGTGAACAGCACCGTGGCGACGGCCAGAAACACCCTCAGGCCGACATGCGGCGATTCCAGGGAAAAGGCCCTTTGCTCGGCCGGTTCTTTGCCCTCGACGGTCAGCCAGGGCTTTTCCGTCAACTGTTGAAAGATACCCACGTCTCTTATCCCTGTAATACCCTGGGCGGCCTACACTTCGCCTTTGCCGGTCGAAACCCTGTCGGGCGGCACGTCCTGCGGGATGAAGTCCTCGTCGGCGCCGGGCACGCCGTAATCGTAGGCCCACCGGTAAACCACCGGCAGGTCGTCGAAGTTGCCGTGCCTCGGCGGCACATGCGCGGTCCGCCATTCCAGCGAACAGGCCTTCCACGGGTTGTGGCCGGCTAGCTTGCCGTTCTTCAGGCTCCAGAACAGGTTGATGAAAAACACTATCTGGGCGACGCCGACGGTCAGGGCGACGACGGTGACGAAGGCGTTCAGGTCCTGCGCCGATTCGGGGATGAAGTTGGTCTCTCCCATTTCGAAATACCGGCGCGGCACGCCCAGGAAACCGAGATAGTGAAGGGGCAGGAAAATCGTGTAGGCGCCGATGAAGGTGACCCAGAAATGGAACTGGCCCATCCCTTCGTGCAGCATCCGCCCGGTAATCAGGGGAAACCAGTGGTATATGCCGCCGAAGACCACGAGCAGCGGCGCCACCCCCATCACCATGTGGAAGTGGGCGACCACGAACATGGTGTCCGACAGCGGCACGTCGACGACCACATTGCCGAGGAACAGGCCGGTGATGCCGCCGTTGACGAAGGTGACGATGAAGGCCAGCGCGAACAGCATCGGCAGGGTGAACCGGATGTTGCCCTTCCACAGGGTCAGCGTCCAGTTGTAGACCTTCAACGCCGTCGGCACGGCGATGATCAGGGTCGTGGTGGCGAAAAAGAACCCGAACCACGGGTTCATGCCGCTGACGTACATGTGGTGCGCCCAGACGACGAAGCTGAGCGCGCCGATGCCGACGATCGCCCACACCATCATCCGATAGCCGAAGATGTGGCGCCGGGCATGGACGGAAATCAGGTCGGAAACGATGCCGAAGGCCGGCAGGGCGACGATGTAGACTTCCGGGTGGCCGAAGAACCAGAACAGGTGCTGGAACAACAGCGGGCTGCCGCCGCCGTAGTCGAGGTATACCCCCATCTCGACGAGGGCCGGCATGAAGAAGCTGGTGCCCAGGAGCTTGTCGAAGGTCATCATCACGGCGCCGACAAGCAGGGCCGGGAAGGCCAGCAAGGCCAGCACGGTGGCGGTGAAAATGCCCCAGATGGTCAACGGCAGCCGCATCAGGGTCATGCCCCGGGTGCGCGCCTGAAGCACCGTCACCACGTAGTTCAACCCGCCCATGGTGAAGCCGATGATGAATAAAGCGAGCGAAACCAGCATCAGGATAATCCCCCCTTCCGAGCCCGGGGTGCCGGACAGGATCGCCTGCGGCGGATACAGCGTCCACCCGGCGCCGGTGGCGCCGCCGGGAACGAAGAAGCTGACGATCAGGAGAATCACCGCCCCCAGATAGACCCAGTAGCTGACCATGTTCACGTAGGGGAAAACCATGTCCCGGGCGCCGACCATCAACGGGATCAGGTAGTTGCCGAAGCCGCCAAGGAACAAGGCCGTCAGCAGGTAGATGACCATGATCATGCCGTGCACGGTGATGAACTGGTAATAGTCGCTGGGCTCGATGAAGTCGAAGAGCTCGGGGAAACCCAGTTGCAGGCGCATCAACCACGACAACACCAGGCCGACGAGCCCGATGGCGATCGCCGTTGCCGAGTACTGGATGGCGATGACCTTGGCGTCCTGGCTAAAGACGTACTTCGTGACCCAGCTTTTCGCGTGGTAAAGCTCAACGTCCTCGACTTCGGCTGGCGGGATCTGTTCAACTTCGGCAGGGGCGACATACGCCATCAGAATATCCTCTTCTCTGTCATCTCGTTAGACTCAAGCGAACGGGGTCTCATCGGGCGATTTCCCGGTCCGGGGAGGAGGCCTCGCTGAAGACCCGATTCGAACTTTTATCGGAATCGCTTTCGGCTTCGGCCAACGATTGCGCGAACGTCGGCTGCTCGTCCAGCCAAGCCTGGAAGTCACTCACCGAATCGACGACGACCATGCCGCGCATGGCGTAATGGCCGACGCCGCATAATTCAAAACAAAGAACGTCGAATTCCCCGATCCTGGTGGGCGTGAACCAGAAGGAAGTGACCGTGCCGGGTACCATATCCATCTTGGCCCGGAACTGGACAATGCCGAAGTCGTGCAGGACGTCGATGGAGCGCAGCAGCACCTTGACCGGCTGGTTGATCGGCAGGTGCACCTCGCCGTCGTCGATCAGGATGTCGTCGCGGCCGTTCTTGTCCTTCGGGTTAATGCCGAACGGGTTGTCATCATTGATGTATTTGGCATCCGTGGTGCCCAGCTTGCCGTCCTTGCCGGGGAAACGGTAGGTCCATTCCCACTGCTTGGCGACGACCTCGAACTCCGCCGCGTCTTCGGGGACGGTGACGAAATCGTTCCACACCCACAGGCCCGGGGCCAGCATCGCCGCGACGCCGATGGTGGTCAAAATGGTAAGCCACCATTCCAGCTTGGCGTTTTCGGGCTCGTAGTCGGCCTTTTTTCCTTTTTGATAGCGGTAGCGGTACGTGCACCAGGCGATAAACAGAACGACGCCGACAAAAACCACCCCGGTGACCCAGAAGGTGAGGATGATGGTGTCGTCGATGTAACCCCAATTCGAGGCAATGGGGGTCCACCACCACGGGCTGACAAAGTGGAAAACCACCGTGCCAAGGCCGACCAGGAGCAGCATGATTGGAACCAACATTCTTTTAACTTTCCTGCCTCTTAAATCAAAAAAATCAAACTCGATCGGCGTTCATATTATGACTCGGCGACTCGATTTCCAGGTTTGGATCGGTCCGGCCGACATCCGGAACCCAACCCGTTTGGCCATCACGCCCGGATGGCCGCCAAATTACGCGGCAACTATGCCCAAACTCGCATGTCCGGGCAAGTGGCACCCCTGCTTTTATATGGAAAAATTATTCGGGGAAAAATCGCCTTTCCCCATCCCGGCAACGCCTGACTTTTCCTGTTTATGGATATTTTTATCTTTTGGTTCCCCGGCGGCTTTTCGCCGATCAACGGTTATGACATTCCACGATCCGGTTTATGACCCAGTGCGCCCGAAATGGCCAGTATAAAATTCGCCATAAATCGAGTCGTCAGAACTCCACAATCTTGCGGTACAGGTGCCAGGTCGCATGGCCCAGCACCGGCAACACGACCGCCAAGCCGACGAAAAGCGGCAGCGAGCCGATGAGCAGGGCATAGGTGACGATGAGGCCCCACGCCATCATCATCACCGGATTGGCGATGACCGCCCTGATCGACGTTTGAATCGCCGTCCCGAGGCCGACGTCCCGGTCGATAAGCATCGGAAACGACACCACGCTGAGGGTCAACACCACGATGGCGAACACCAGGCCGACGGCGCTGCCGACGATTATCAGCGACCAGCCGGCGGGGGTGGTGAAGACCTTGATGGCGAAATCCTCAATCGACGTCGGCAGCGCGGCGCCGAAGTATATTTCATAGATGATCCAGGACGCCCACAGCCACGCGAAATAGATCAACATCAACAAGGCGCCGAGTTTGCCAATGGATCGGAAGGACGGGGAGATAAAGACCCTGAACGCATGCCAGCGCGAGATGTCGAGCCCCTGCTCGCGCCGCCGGCTCAACTCGTACATGCCGGTCGCCACCAGCGGGCCGATTAATGTGTAACCGGCCAGTAGGGGAAAGACCAGCCACACCACCTCGTATCCGGCGTAGACCCGGGCCGCAATGAGAATGACCATGGGATAGATCAGGCACAGGAAAATGACGTGGGTCGGCATGGCGTTGAAGTCCGCCAGGCCCTTGACCAAAACGTCCTTGAGGTCCGTAAACCCGATCGTATGAATGACCGGTTGATCGGACTTAACCGGTTGATCGGATTTATAAGCGCCGCCATCGGCAATCGAATTTTCACCCGCCAAGGCCACGCCTCCTTAAACCGTTGGTCCCGTTGAGTTGCGGACCAGTGTCGCATAAAAAACATTGACAGTCGAATGTTGTCTGGTCGCCTTTTTTAGGGGATGCCGAATCCTCTGCCCTACGGCCATAAACTCGTTTCAGCCTTCCCCAAGGCGCGAACTTCGGCTACCATCCGGCCAAATTTGAGGAGGCATCCGGGGCATGTCGGTTAAGGTTGCCCTACTGGGTTTCACATCAAGGGAGGATTGAAAAATGCAACCCATGCTTAGCAGAAGCGTTAATTTCTCACGCGCGATTGCCTTGTCGCTGGGGTTGGTTTTGGTGACCGGCTGTGCCGGTGAAATGGCCAAGAAGGACAAGGGAATGGCCAAAATGAGCAAGGCCCATGTCCACATCGGACACGTCATGACGGGCTGGAAGGACACGCCCGAGAAAGCCGGATTGCTGCCGACGGCCATCGCCGAAGCAAAGGTCGCCGCGCAACACGCCGGTTTCGCCGCCAACAAGCCGGGCGATTTAAAATGGATGAAGGCCCATATCGGCCACGTCCTGCACGCGGTCGACCCGGGCGTCGAGCCCAAGGGTCCGGGCCTCGGTTACGGCGTCATCAAGGCCGCGGGGGGCGCCGCCAAGCACATCGGGTTCTCGGCCAAGAGCGAGGGCGCCAGCGGGAACGTGAAGAAACATGCCGTGCACGTCGGAGCCAGTACCAAGAACGTCGTGACCTGGGGCAAACTCATCGTTCGCCTGGGCAAGAAGGTGAAGAAGGCGAAAACCGCCGCTCAAGCGGCGCCGTTGGTCAAGAAGATCGGGGAATTGGCGGCCCGTCTGGCCGCCGGCGATGACGTCAACGGAGACGGCAAGGTCACCTGGGTCGCCAGCGAAGGCGGCCTCAAGGAAGCGAAAAAACACATGGGTTTCATGATGAAGGGCGAGGGACTTAAGTCCTGAGCTTTCGCCGCCAAGAAACCCGATGCAACCAGGGGGCGTCGCCGGCAAGGCGTTTCATCTATATTTTTTTAAAGCCTGTGCAAGACGTGGTTCCTCATACCGTATGAGAGCCAAGTTTTGCGGGAGGCGCCGTAATGTCTGTATCCAGGGTCGGCCGTTGGCGGCCGATGGCGTGGAATAGGATTCTACGAGATTAAGGGAGGAGAGACCAATGACCATCAGCGTCGGGGACCGTGTTCCCAACGTCGAACTCTTCGTCATGGGCACCGACGCGCCGACGGCGATCCAGTCCGATGACCTTTTTCGCGCCAAGTTGGTGGCCCTGTTCGGCCTACCCGGCGCCTTCACCAAGACCTGCTCGGCCAGGCACCTGCCGGGCTTCGTCAGCAACGCCGACGCCTTGAAGGACAAGGGGGTGGATGAGATCGTCTGCCTTTCCGTCAACGACGCCTGGGTGATGAACGCCTGGGGCGAGGGCCAGGAGGCGGAGGGCCACGTCACCATGGTCGGCGACGGCGGCCTCAACTTCACCCGCTGGGCCGGCCTCGAGGTGGACTTGAGCGCCAAGGGCTACGGACCGCGTTGCAAGCGGTTCTCCGCCCTCCTCGACGACGGCGTCGTCACCCATCTGCATTTCGAGGACGGCGGCTTCGGCGAGACCAGCGCCGAGACCCTGCTCGGCGATTTATAGTCCCCGCTTTCTTCATTCCATGCCCGGGTTTGGGGGGCGTTTGGGGGGCGGCGTTGAAAAAAAACAACCCCCATCCCGCCCTTGGCGTATAAGATGCCGGCGTCTCGGGTGAGGCGTCCCTATTGACGAGGTTTCCGCGTGACCAAACATCCGGCCGCCACGGCCGAAAAATTCCCCGGCCGACTCGGCGCCGGCTTCCATGCACGCCCCCGGGCAGGCCCCCGGGCAGGCCCCCGGGCAGGCAAGGATTCCCCGGCGCCCCGGTTCCGCATCGCCGATTACGCGGTGCTGTTGAAGCCCCGGGTGATGTCGCTGGTGGTGTTTACCGCCGTCACCGGCCTTTTGCTGGCCCCCAACCCGGCCGGGAGCCTAAGCCCCCTGACCGGCTTTTTCGCCGTCCTGTGCATCGCGCTGGGCGCCGGGGCGTCGGGCACCATCAACATGTGGTACGACCGCGACATCGACCTGCACATGCTGCGGACCAAGAACCGGCCGCTCCCGGCCGGGCGGCTGGAGCCCAGGGAAGCGCTGATCTTCGGCATTGCGCTTGCCGCCGGTTCGGTGACGGCGATGGCGGTGCTGGTCAATACCGCCGCCGCGTTGCTGCTGGCGCTGACGATCCTGTATTACGTCTTTATCTATACCGTATGGCTGAAACGGCGCACGCCCCAGAACATCGTCATCGGCGGCGCCTCGGGAGCGCTGCCGCCGGTGATCGGCTGGGCCGCCGCCACCGGCGACATCGGCTGGGGCGCGGTGGTGCTGTTCGCCATCATCTTCCTGTGGACGCCGCCCCATTCGTGGGCCCTGGCGCTGTTCCGGCAAGACGATTACGAAGCCGCCGGCGTGCCCATGCTTCCCGTTGTCTCCGGCGTCCGCGAAACCAAGCGCCAGATGTTTCTCTATACGGTGGCGCTGGTGCCGGTGACCCTGCTGCCGGTGGCGATCGGCATGGCGGGCGCTTTTTACTTCTCGGCGGCGGCGTTTCTGGGCTTCTTCTTCGCCAACCATATGTGGCGGGTGTGGAAGGACAAGGACGGCACCGCCGCCAAGCCGATGTTTTTCTTTTCCATCGCCTATCTGTTTTTGATCTTCATGGCGATGCTCATCGACCGGCTGATGTACCTGCCGGTGTTTCAGTTCTAGGGTCGGTCCTTCAGGCACCCCACGAACGACCGCGCCAGCCCCCGCATCAGCTTCGCGTAAAGCCCCGGACCCGGTTTCAGGCCGGCGCCCAGGGGGTCGAGGATTCCGATCCGGGCCTTGGAGCCCTCGATCAAGGTCCTGGCCAGCGCCGGTTCGAACTCGGGCTCGGTGAACACGCAGGGGATTTTTTCGGTCTTGATCAAGCGCCGCAGGGCCGAAATCCGTTTCGCCCCCGGCGGCCGGTCGGCGGCGGCGGTCACCGCGCCGGCCGATTGAAGGCCGAAGCGGTCCTCGAAATACCCGAAGGCGTCATGGAACGCCAGATAAGGAACCCCGGTCACCGGTTCGAGGGTTTGGCGAAGCTCCGCTTCCAGTTTTCCCAGCCGGGCCCGCAGGGCGGCGCCGTTGTCGCGGTAGAGGACGGCGTTGGCGGGATCGGCGTTGGCCATGACGGCGGCCATGAACCGGGTCATGGCGGCGGCGTTGCGGGGGTCGAGCCAGACGTGCGGATCGGTCCCTCCCTCTCCCCCACCCGCGTCTTTAAAGCGCCGTGTCTTGACCCCCTCGGCGGTCGCCAGTTCGACCGCCATGACGCGCCGGGGCAGCGACGACAGGGGCTTGACCAGGAATCTTTCCAGCCCCGGCCCGACCCAGAACACCACTTGCGCCTCGGCCAGCGCCCGGGCGGCGGACGGCTTCAGGGCATAGGCATGGGGCGAGCTTCCCCCCGGCAACAGCAGCCGGGGCCGCCCGGCGCCCTCCATGACCTGGGCCAGAAGCGAATGCACCGGCGCGATCGAGGCCACCGCCTTGACGCCTTCGGCGCGCGCCGGGGCGGCCCAGATAAGAGCGACGAGGAAAACGCCGATGACATCCCTGAACTTCGCCATGCCTCACTGTCCCGGTTTGGCCGCCGATGGTCAATTGC
>JADFMB010000157.1 GCA_022564115.1 Pseudomonadota bacterium | reverse complement strand
AAGTCGCTCGCCTGCGGCACCATCTGCGCGTCCGGGACGCTCGGCCAGATCATCCCGCCGAGCCTGGTGCTGATCCTGCTTTCCGACATCCTCGGCACCGGCCTCGGCACCCTGTTCGCCGCCGCCATGCTCCCGGGCCTGCTGCTGGCCGGCCTATACTCCATTTACATGCTGGGCGTGGGTTGGCTTCGGCCCGACATGGCGCCGGCGATCCCCAAGGAAGAGCGCGACCTGATGCCCCGGCGCGAACTCCTGCGCAAGCTCATCGTCGTCGTGATTCCGCCCCTCGGCCTGATTGTCGCGGTCCTGGGCTCGATCATCGGCGGCATCGCCGCGCCGACCGAGGCCGCCTCCATGGGCGCCCTCGGCAGCATTCTCATCGCCGCCTTGGGCCGGCGGCTGACCAAGGCGGTGATCGCCGAAACCGTACAGGGGACGCTCCGCATCAGCGCCATGGTGTTTTTCATCCTCATCGCCGCGCAGGCATTCTCGCTCGCGTTCCGGGGGCTCAACGGCGACGAGATGATCGAGATGCTGTTCGAGTTCGTGCCCGGCGGCGTCAACGCCTACATAATTTTCGTACTGTTGATGCTGTTCCTGCTCGGCTTCTTCCTCGAATGGATCGAAATCTGCTACATCGTCCTGCCGCTGTTCTGGCCGATCCTGGATAAGGCCGGCGTCGACCCGGTATGGTTCGCGATCCTGGCCGGCATCAACCTGCAGACCTCGTTCCTGACGCCGCCGGTGGGCTGGGCGCTGTTTTTCCTGAAGGGCGTCGCCCCGCCCGAGGTGTCGTCGAGGGACATCTACGTCGGCGTCATGCCGTTCGTCGGCTTGCAGCTCATCGGGCTGGTGCTGCTGTTCATGTATCCGGAACTGGCGACCTGGTTGCCAAAGGCCATCGGCTGGTAACGGCTCCCTAAAACCCCGCCGCGCTGCCATCGCTCCGGGGGTCGGCGGCGCCTTCCAGCAGGCCCCCTTTGATATTTCCAGGGGGATGATGGACGATGGCCCCGGCGTGGCCCATGAACTCCTCGAACGGGCCGACCCCCTCGACGTCATGGCCGGCTTCCCGAAGGGCTTCGATGGCCGCCGGTTCGAAACGGTTTTCGATCCGCAGATTGGTCGTCTCCGCGCCCCAGGTGCGGCCGAGCAACCACCGGGGCGCCGTCACCGCGTCCTGAAGATCCTGTCCATAAAGAACATGGCGGGTGAAGATCATGGCCTGGGTCTGGGGCTGGCCCTCGCCGCCCATGGCGCCGTAAGCCATGACCCGTCCGTCGGCAAGCCGGGCCAGGGCCGGCTGGATGGTGTGAAAGGGCCTGCGCCCCGGCATCAGGCAGTTCAAGGCCGCGTCGTCCAGGTTGAAGCTGGTGCCCCGGTTCTGCCAGGTGATCCCGGTTTCCGGCAACACCACGCCGGAGCCGAACTCCCAGTAGATGCTCTGGATGAAGCTGACGGCGCGGCCTTGCCCGTCAACGGCGGCCAGCCACACCGTGTCGCCCGGGGGCGCGGCTTCGGGCCACGGCGCCGCCCGGGCCGGATCGACCGAGGCCGCCATGCCGTCCAGGGCCTCGCCGGTCAGGAAATCGCCGGGCCGGACGTCCATGTAGGCGGGATCGGTGACATGGGCGTCGCGGACTCTGAAGGCGCATTTCGTCGCCTCGACGAGGCCGTGAATGAACTCGAAGCCTTCCGCCTGGCCGATGCCCAGCCGCTCGAACACACCGAGCAGGATCAGCGACGCCAGACCCTGGGTCGGCGGCGGCATGTTGTAAACCGTGCCGGAGGCGAGCTTGACCTCCAACGGCGTCACCACCAATGCTTGATGACCGGCCAGATCGTCGGCGGAAACCGGGCTGCCGGCGCTTTCCAGATCCGCCGCGATGTCCCGCGCCAAGCCGCCCCTATAAAAATCATCCAAACCGTCCCGGCCAAGTCTTTCCAGGGTTTTGGCGAAGGCGGGGTTGTTGAATGGGACCCCCGTTTCCGGCGCCTTGGCGTCGACCAGATAGGTTTCGGCGAACCCGGGAACGTCCTCCAACTCGGGCATTTTTTCGGCCGTGTTGTGGTGCTGGCTGGCGGTCACCGGGAAGCCCTCGCGGGCATGGAATTCGGCGTCCTCCAGAAGCCTCGGCAGGGGAAGCCGGCCGCCCCATTGGCGGCTCATTTCCAAGGCCCGCCGCCAGCCCGATACCGCGCCGGCCACCGTCAACGCGGCCATGGGGCCCCTGGACGGAATGGTGTCGAATCCCTGGTCCCGGTAAAAGGCGATGTCCGCCTTGGCCGCCGCGCCGCCGCAGGCGTCGATGCCGACAACGTCGCTTCCAGGGGCCGAGATAAGCCAGAAATTGTCGCCGCCAAGGGCATTCATGTGCGGATAGACCGAGGCAATGGTGGACGCCGCCGCGATCATCGCTTCGATGGCGTTGCCGCCTTCGGTCAGCACGCGCAGCCCGGCCTGTGAGGCCAGGTGATGGGGCGCCACCACCATGCCGCGGGTGGCTGTCGTCGTATGCAGCATCGGGTCTCCTCGGTCACACGGGCGGGGATTGTTAAGGCCGGGCAGTTTGCCGCGACCGGGCCTAAAGGGCAACCGGATGGAGAACTGTCCATACGGCAATCGCATTTGGCCGCCCCGTGCTTCGAGCCCGTGCTTCGAGCCCGCCGCCCCCGGACCACCCCGGCCCGCCTTCGCCGAACGACGCGTCGCCGAAAGGACT
Organism: Pseudomonadota bacterium; assembly: GCA_022564115.1. Classification (GTDB taxonomy): domain Bacteria; phylum Pseudomonadota; class Alphaproteobacteria; order Rhodospirillales; family Casp-alpha2; genus Casp-alpha2. The sequence continues at coordinate 3,573 of JADFMB010000157.1, read as the reverse complement.
TTGGGCCGCGGGGCGGCTTCGCGCAGGCAGGCACGGGGCGGGTGGTAAATCCGTTCCCCCGCCATAGGCGATTCTCTGGAAGGTTTCTTTTTTGTTCTTGACAGGGAAAATAAAATATGATCTTATTCTCTTTTGGTTTTAGGATAGGAATTACAGGTCATGCCTTTGCCGACATCCCCTAAAAATTCCTTTTATCCGCCGCCAAAAGGGGAAATGATGATAAATGACGACTTTCACGCCTTTTTTACGGCCTGGAATCCAGCAAAATCAATGAGTTGAGGCGATGAAAGCGGCGAAAAATGACGACTTGAGGACGACTTGAGGACGACATGGTGACGACATGGTGACGACTTGAGGACGACTTGAGGACGACATAGGGACGACATGGTGACGACATGGGGACGAGGCGCCCTTTTATCGGCAAGACAATCGCCGGAGCCCTTCTCCCGGCGGCCTTTATTGGAAAGTTATCGCCCGCCGGGATTAACGCGGGCCTTGTGCAACACCGCCCGAGAAGGCATATAAAGCGCTGAAAAGAATACCCGGCGGCGGGCGGCGCTCAAAAGTACCGTTGCGTAACGACCCCGTGACGGCCCCCTGGGACCAAAGGACGAATCCCCAATGAAACTCGCCATCGTCAAGGAAACCCGGGCCAACGAAACGCGGGTGGCCGGTTCTCCGGAAGTGGTCAAGAAATTAATCGGGCTCGGCTTTCAGGTCGTCGTCCAGCAGGACGCGGGGCGCGGCGCTTCCTTTACCGACGCCGCTTTCCGCGACGCCGGCGCCACCATCGCCAAGGACGCCCGGGCGGCGTTGAAGGGCGCCGAAATCGTTTTCAAGATCCAGGCCCCCCAGGCGGGTGAAATTTCGGCGTTCAAGAATGGCACTATCCTGGTCGCTTCGCTGGGCGCGCTTTCCAATCCCAAACAGATGCAGGCCCTGGCCCGGGCCGGGCTGACGTCGTTTGCCATGGAGTTGATGCCACGCATCAGCCGGGCGCAAAGTATGGATATCCTGTCCTCGCAGTCGAACCTGGCCGGTTACAAGGCGGTGCTGGACGCGGCCTCGGAATTCGGCCGCGCCTTTCCGATGATGATGACGGCGGCGGGAACGATACCCCCGGCCAAGGTCTTCATCATGGGGGTCGGCGTCGCCGGCCTGCAGGCCATCGCCACCGCCAAGCGGCTGGGCGCCGTCGTTACCGCCACGGATGTGCGCCCGGCGACCAAGGAACAGGTGGAAAGCCTGGGGGCTAAGTTCCTCGAAGTCGACGCGGAAATGGAAAAGGACGCCCAGACCGAAGGCGGCTACGCCAAGGAGATGCCGCCCGAGTACTTCGCCAAGCAGAAGAAGGTCGTCGCCGAGCACATCACCAAGCAGGACATCGTCATCACCACGGCGTTGATCCCGGGCCGCCCGGCGCCGGTTTTGGTGACCGAGCGGATGGTCGCCACCATGCGGCCCGGCGCGGTGATCGTCGATCTGGCGGTCGAGGCGGGCGGCAATTGCCCGCTGTCGAAACTCGATCAGGTGGTGAAAACCAAGAACGGCGTCACCATCATCGGCCATGGCAACGTCGCCGGCCGTCTGGCCGAGGACGCCAGCGCGCTGTTCGCCAAGAACCTGCTTAACTTCATCACCCCCCTGGTCGATCCCGAAACAAGGACCCTGGCCATCGACTGGGAAGATGAAATCGTCAAGGGCACCCTGGTCACCCGCGACGGCAAAGTGGTGCATCCGATGCTGACGAAGAAGAAACCGGGGGAAAAGCCGGCCGGGAAAGCCAAAAAACCGGCGTCTAAACCGAAACCCAAAGGGAATTGACCATGGATGCGGAAACCATCAGGGACATGGCCGCGGAGCTGGCGACGGAAGCCGCGAACCTGTTCGAAAAATCCGAAAAACTGGCCAACGCATCGACGAAACTGGTCGAGGTCCAGACTCAAGGCGCGGTCGGCGATCCGTTTCTGGGCCTGTTCACGGTTTTCGTGCTCGCCTGCTTTATCGGTTTTTACGTCGTCTGGAGCGTCACCCCGGCGCTTCATTCGCCGTTGATGGCGGTCACCAACGCCATCTCGTCGGTCATCATCGTCGGCGGGCTTCTGGCCGCCGGGCCGGTGGAAATGGATTTTTCCAAGCTCATGGGCTTTATGGCGGTGACCCTGGCGTCGGTCAATATCTTCGGCGGTTTCATCGTCACCAACCGCATGCTGGGCATGTTCAAGAAGAAAAAGAGCTAGGGAAGGGACATGACCGGATTTGCCTATCTCGTCGCCTCGGTGCTGTTCATCCTCGCCCTTCGGGGGCTGAGCTCGCCTGAAACCGCCCGCCGGGGCAACCTTTACGGCGTCGCCGGCATGGTCATCGCCATCGTCACGACCCTGGCCGACCCCGGCGTCGTCAGCTTCTCGATGATCCTTCTGGGGATGTTGATCGGCGGTTCCATCGGCACCGTGGTCGGGCTCAGGATCAAGATGACGGCGCTGCCGCAACTGATCGCCGCCTTTCACAGCCTCGTCGGCATGGCCGCCGTCTTCGTCGCCGCCGCCGCCTTTTACAATCCCGAGGCCTACGGCATCGGCACCCGGGGCGATATCCATACCGCCAGCATCATCGAAATGTCGCTGGGAATGGTCATCGGCGCCATCACCTTTTCCGGCTCGGTCATCGCCTTCGCCAAGCTGCAAGGGGTGATGAGCGGCAACCCGGTGGTCTTTCGCCTGCAACACCCCTTGAACGCCCTGATCGCTTCCTTGATCGTGGTTCTGATCCTGGTCCTGATGGCCGGCCAGTCGCCGACGACGTTCTGGACGCTGGTGGCGCTCAGCTTCCTGATCGGGTTTTTGATCATCATCCCCATCGGCGGCGCCGACATGCCGGTCGTGGTCTCGATGCTGAACTCCTATTCCGGCTGGGCCGCCTGCGGCATCGGCTTCACCCTTTCCAATGCGGCGCTGATCATCACCGGCGCCCTGGTCGGCTCGTCCGGCGCCATCCTCAGCTACATCATGTGCAAGGGCATGAACCGGTCCATCGTCAATGTCATGTTGGGCGGTTTCGGCGGCGCCGCCGCCGGCGGCGCGGCGGTGGCCGATACCGGCGACAAGACGGCCAAATCGGGGGCCGCCGACGATGCCGCCTTCCTGATGAAGAACGCCAACAAGGTCATCATCGTTCCCGGTTACGGCATGGCGGTGGCCCAGGCCCAGCACGCGCTGCGCGAAATGGCCGATATCCTGAAAGCCGAAGGCGTCGAGGTCTCCTACGCCATCCACCCGGTGGCCGGGCGCATGCCCGGGCACATGAACGTGCTGCTGGCCGAGGCCAACGTGCCCTATGACGAGGTCTTCGAGCTGGAGGCGATCAACCACGAGTTTTCGACCGCCGACGTCGCCTTCGTCATCGGCGCCAACGACACCACCAACCCGGTCGCCAAGACCGACCCGTCGAGCCCGATCGCCGGCATGCCGATCCTCGACGTCGAGAAGGCAGGCACGGTGCTGTTCGTGAAGCGCTCGCTGTCGCCCGGTTACGCCGGCGTCGACAACCCGCTGTTCTATGCCGACAACTCGA
>JADFMB010000014.1:21746-27114 GCA_022564115.1 Pseudomonadota bacterium | reverse complement strand
GTCGATCCTTTCCGCTTTTCGGTAGCCAAATCGGCACGCACGGCCGTCCTCGGCCGGTCCTGCAACCCGCTCAAGATTCCCAAGGAGCGCAAGAAAGACGGCAAGCGGATCACCCTGACGCTCAACCCCCGCGCCATCTTCGGCCGCTAACGGCCCCTCCGGCCAACGCCATGAGGCCTCGTCGGCAAAAAAGGAGCCGGCGCGTTAACGCCAGTTCCTTAGCTTGCATTGGCGGGCCAACGGGCCGCGGCGCCGGCGGCGACGGCGGCGAGAAGCCACCCCGGAACCGCGGCCACGAGGATAATGGCCAGCAAGGAGAGCATGGCGGCGTAGCCAAGATTCTTGCGCCATTCGATCATAACGATAGGGTGGCACGGAAAACTCAACAACGGCGACAACCGGCCCGCGTAGTGCTAGGATTCGTCCATGCGCTACATCCTGGCCTTCGCGGTAGCTATCGCCATCGCGGCCCCGGCTCTTGCCGATTCGGCCGGCAAGGCCCGCGTCGTCATCGACCAGCGGTCCGGCGCCGTCGTCATCACCGAAAACGTCCGCGTCGGCACCGTGGCGGTGATGGTGGGCGGCCTCGTGATCCGCACCCGGGAAACCCCCGGGGTCTCCCATCCCGGCCCCTTCGCGCTGGCGGGCGAGACCGTCGTCGTGCCCCGCACCCGCATCCGCATCGAGGAGAGGAAGGGCAGGCGGCTGGTGGTAGTGCCGGCGAACGTCACCCTGCGTGAACTGGTGAACCGACTAAACGCGCTCGGCCTCGGTCCCCGTGACCTCATCGGCGCCCTGCAGGCGATCAAGGCGTCCGGCGCCCTTCAAGCGGAGATCGTGGTCAGGTGACGGCCGCGCCGAGCCGGAACAAAACAGGCCAAAACTCTGACAGTTGCCGCTGTCCAACTCTGACGTTCATCTTTGTTCCAAAAGCAATCCCCCGCCAAGCCATTGACCCGGCGGGGGAAAAGATGGGGGGCCTGAAGGGACTCGAACCCTTGACCCGCTGATTAAGAGTTAGCGACCCTAGGTTTTTACGTCCCTTATTTCTGCGGGTAGAAAGCCAAAAAAACTATAGTTTCTGTGGTTTTATAGAAATAAACCCGCTAATCTAATTAGAGGCGGATGGAGATTTTCGTCTCCAAAACCTTATTTAGACCTTATTTATGGGTCAGGCAGGCAGGAGAACAAAATGGCTAGAATTAGACTCTCTGAATCGAAGATTCAGAATATACGGGCACCGAACCCGGACGGGAAGCAAGTCATCATATGGGACGATCAGCTTCGGGGCTTCGGTGTTTTGGTTTCAGGAAAGACCAATAGTAAAAGCTTTGTCGTACAGCGTGACGTGGGCGAACGGGCGCGGCGGATCACCATTGGACGTGTCGGCGAACTCACCTTGGACGAGGCGCGGGACGATGCGATCGCGAAGATCAAGGAAATGCGGAAAGGCATCGTTCCGAAGTCCGAACGGGAGATGCGCGGTGATATGACTCTCCAACAAGCACTCGATTCTTATTTAAAGACACGGCATAACAAACTACGACCTAAGTCGGCGAAGGACTATCGCTCTTGTATCGAACGGCACTTGGAGGACTGGCTCGACTACCCCCTACGCGGCATTACTTCGGACGACGTTGAGCGCCGGCATCGAGAAATTCAGGAGAAGGCGCAAAAGAATAAGAAAAAGGGCGCGACCAAGGGCGAGGCGATGGCGAACGGGGTCATACGGACGTTGCGAATTCTCTGGAATTTCGCAAACCGGCGTATTGACGATCTTCCTCCCAATCCGACGCGACGGCTGGGCGAGGAAAAAGCTTGGTACAAAATCCCACCTCGGAAGCGATTGGTGAAGAACACGGAACTTCCCCGCTTCTATAAAGCTGTGAACGGCCTTAAAAACAAAATGCAACGCGATTACCTCAAACTGCTTTTATTCACCGGCATGCGTCGGGGCGAAGCGGCGGGTTTGAAATGGGCGGAAGTGGACCTTGACGAAAAGGTAATTGCAATTCCCGACCATCGCACAAAGTCAGGCAAAGAACTAAACATTCCAATGTCGAGCGTTGTTCACGACCTGCTCAAGGCGAGACTAAAAGTTGGCCGGGACAAAAAAGGTTTTGTCTTTCCCTCGCATGGAAAAAGCGGCCATCTGGAGGAGCCAAAATCATCACTAAGAATCGTTGCGAAAAAAACCGGCATTGAAATATCACCACACGATTTACGACGAACGTTCATCACGACGGCCGAGAGCTGCGATATCTCGTATTTAGCGTTGAAGATGTTGGTTGGTCATTCGCTGGAGGGCGACGTGACGGCGGGATATGTAATCCCGACCCCCGAGCGTCTAAGGGAGCTTAATCAAAAGGTCACGGATCGACTCGTTGAATTGACGAAGACTCCCCGACGCAAATTAATTTCGGATATCGCGGCGACGGAGTGATTTCTGAAGGTATGTTATAATTACCGGTAGAGATTTCGATCCAAAGCGTCTATATAGCGAAACAACAATCGCGTAGGAGCGCTGGCTAATCCCTTCCCGGGGCGGCCAGCGTTTTTGTTTTAGGAGGCAGGTAATGGTGAAAAAATTGCATCTGGACAAGCGAGCGGAAAAATTGATCGGCGACCTTGACGGGCTGGCGGACGATCTTTTGCTAAATACAAAAGACACAGCCAATCTTCTTGGCGTATCTGAAAGTTGGCTCGAAAGAGGACGGCTTGAATCGTACTCATACGGTCCGCCGTGGATTTCCCTCGCACCGCGTTGTTTGAGATACCGCGTGAGTGATCTTCGCCGCTGGCTTAGATGGCGTCCGAATCGTCCAGGCGGGCGGGTCAGGCTTCGGCTGCGGGAACACGAAGGGCTTAGCATGGGGGCGTAAAAATCAGGCCCGTCGCCTGGGGGAGGACGACGGGCCGGGGAAGAAAGAAACGTTCGAAAACGCGACCGAAGGCGACCAACCAAGGACGCGCACATGGTTTTATATAAACGCACGATAAAACGTCGGCAACTTGATCCCATCAGGACGAAGCTGGTTGCGCTGGGTCCGCATCTTGTCCGCAAAGACGTTTACCTCGACACCATCCAGGCCCGTATGAATAGGGAGGACTACTACCGCGCTTTACCCAAATTGAGACGATGGTTACCGAAAAAATGTCATGGTCAGAATCTACATGTCCGCGACGGCCTAACCCATTACATCCGAATTCCCCAACCGACCGATCATGACTTGAGGGTGATATTGGAGTTCGCTCCGTCACACGCGATTAACCGCATTGATCCCGCTTCGGACATTATCACCGACACCCAGGTTACGGCGTATCAACTGGCCAAGTTAATGAACGATCATGCGTTGATGAAATATCGCCGGTCGCAAAGGCGAAATGAATATAAGACGACGATATATTTCAATGCTCGAAAACAGAGTGCCCGTAACCTCACCATTTACGCAGATAAACCTTCCCGATTCACCGGCGAACCCGGCGCGCATTTCGAGCCAAGAATTAAAAGCAAGGCGGCTTGTAAGCGGAACGGGGGAGAAAGTGTCGGCGATAATTTAGAAATTGCTGACAGGAGTTTTTTGTCAGACTTGCAAAAAAAGCAAGTCACGTTTTGTTATATCGACAAGGAGGAATTGGATCGGGCGTTCAAGCGGGAGGCCCGAGAAATAGCAAAAGACTTCCTAGCTGGATACAACGATATGGGCCTTGATGATTTTATAGCGTGGCGTAGGGATCAAATCGCTTGCGATATCCATAACCAGACTCCATCGAATGTCGAAGGCGATCGTCTCCACGAAGCGGCGGTACAGGATTTTTGGGATGTCGTTAGAGAACGGTCGTTGCGGCGAGCGATTAAAACGGTCGATGTATGGTCCCTTCTCCCTGATTAATACCAACAAACACACGTTTACCAACCAAACCATTGATACAAAACAATACCTACCCCGAAATACGTTGTACTAAGCTATAATCGAACATCGGCCTCCCTGTCCGCGTTGAACGCATTTGGTTTAGGCCAGTTCAAGGTTGAGATACCTACTCCCACTTACGGTTCGGATCTTCTATACCAACCGCGTTCTCACCCTCATTCCAGGAATCAATCGAAATAGAATCGTTGTCTAGAATCTTGAGACGAAGCTCAATCCTGCTAGCCCCGACATCTCTTCCGGAAATAGTAAGTTTCACTCCACACTCTTTACCCAACCATCTCCCCTCTTCATCATTGTCGGGTAGAATGGCGATCGTCCCCTCCCCGTCGTCTCGCCATTTCAATTCTGCAAATTCAAAATAATAAGGGACACCGGGGTTGATGCTCATCGGGGGTTCTTTGCCGTTAACCGTCGGCAAACTAACCAGCGCGTCCCATATTTTCGGTTCATCTGCCTTTCTATAGCTTCGGAATAACAACTCAAATCCATCAATTGTCTTGTTACTGTTATTCGTAAGAACCATCTGGGCCCTTTTGCGTTGATTAAAATTCCAGTCGACATGGACTGGTGGTTGGCGCTCCTCTTGTACAAATGACTTTAATTCGGCAATTCGGCGATCAAGGTCGGAACGCTTGATTTGTAAATTTTCATAGAGGTTTCGGCCTCCGTCAGGACGCCGTAGTACCCTGTAGTCATCATAAATGCCGCATCTTCCATATTCTTCGTTCGGTATTGGCTCTTGTTTTCGAGACGGTGGACGATTTCCATACAGCGTGGTTTTGCCGTCGAAGAGCGCGTAGGCGTAATATCCAAGCACATCGTCGGCATTCAGTGCCTCGGCGACGGTCGCCACTTGAGTCCCTAGCGTTTCCTCATAAGCGATTGTGGCGGCCTCTTTGAGGGGAACATAGGGGTCAGAATCTAAATTCGTTGTCCCTTTTCTCTGCCCAAAGTTTCGTTTAGATAGCCGCCACGCTAAAAAATGAAAAACTCCGGCAGAAGTAAGCGCCACAAACCCTACAGCGAACCATTTGAGTGCCTCTAGTGTTTTGGGGTCCGCGATCACGCCCAGCACCGCAAACGCAACCGCTTGTTCGGGGTGATAGTCATAAACGTTGAGAATAAGGAGCGTTGCGCCAGCGCCAATACCAATGGCGACAGTCCACGCATAACGAACAAAAATTTCCAGAAGCGTCATAGCGGGGATTTAGCTCCCACAACCCCGAGACGCAAGAACCTTGTCCAAATAACTTAGATTACCTGGGCATAAAGCCGGTCCAGGGGCCTTTAGTATCCCCGGAGAACGTCCGTTGTCAGGGCGACGGGCATCCAAGCACGTCAAAAACGTTATACGGCTTTAATAAGCCGGAAATGGGGGGTGAGTAATGCTTTATGCAGGTAAAGTTCTCCGCGGTATTAGTCTACCGCGCCCCAAC
>JADFMB010000014.1:0-21736 GCA_022564115.1 Pseudomonadota bacterium | reverse complement strand
GCGCCCCACCTCCCCGAAAACATCAAGCGTGTCGACGATTCCCGAGCGATTCCAGTTAGTTGTCGGTGGCACCCCTCGATTCTGCCGGTTTGTAAGCCGAAGGACGGCCTTTTCCTGGGTATGAGTAATAGAGGCATTTTTACAGAAAGGAGAAAGCCATGAACAACGTTATCAACTTCGGCCTAGGGACAGAACGTGAGCTTGCGGACCTACTGCTTGCCCATTTGGCGTCGAAAAAGATCATTATGGAAGAATTCGAACGCGAACGGGATCAGGATTTCGAAATTCCTTCCCCAATCATCGCCGTTCCTTCGGAACGGTCTCAATTGTCGCGAATAGTCTCACATCCCTTCACGTTCCAGACCAACGGCCCGACCGAACCTCGGATTTTCGTGGTAAGGATCGCCAGGGTCGGCGGTGAGATCTTTGTCAGAGTCGTTTGCTATCGCAATTGGGACGACTACGACGCGGATGAATACAATTGCGAATGGCGTTTTCTATGGGACGACAATTGCGGTTTGCATAAGACCAGTTACGACGACATTGAATTGATCGCCGGAAGATTTATCTCGAACCTAACGAAAGAAGAGGTCAGGGAGTTGGGATATATCGACCAGCTCTTCGTGGACGAATTGGAGAACGCCGAGCGCGAACGTGGAGAGGAAAGGTCATGACAACACAAACCCTCGCGGATACTGAATTGGCGGACCTGTATATGAAGCGAGAAGAGCGGTTGCGAAATGCGTTGACCGCTCTTGCCAAGGCGACAGACAAATTGAGAGCCGAAGAGGGACTTGAAGATGTCTTCTTTGTGGAAACCGTCGGCTTCGGTAACAAGATCGCGCCTATCAGCGCCCTCCTAAGCGCGTTCAGTCACGATGATGAACCTGCCTGTAATCTGAGCTTCGATCCTGTCTGTAACCTTGGCTTCGAACATGAAAGCGGAGACGAGATTCTTAGGAACGAAAGGCTCCTAAAAATATTCGACGAATTTCACCTGTTTCTCCCTCTGGACGTATGGATCACAGATAGCAAATCAACATTTATGTTCGGAATTGATGAGGCTGGCGAAATTGTCGATCTGTTCCACGCAGCGGTAAGCGCCGCGGAACTAAAAAACCTGATGGGCGGAGAATAAAAGTTGAAGGAACTAAGCAAGGGCCTGTTTTGTGGGGGCAAGACAAATCCTGGCGTCAATTGTTTCTCCTTCAACCCCTCCCAAAACCCCGACCCTCTAACCGATTGGTAGCGGGTCAAGTGGCCGCAACCTCTTAGAACTCCGCGTTTCGCGGGTCGAGCGACAATCTCCAAATAAGGACGTAATAAGGTTTGGAAGCTATCAGGGCTTCTGGCGATACTCCATGATTACCTTAATAATTCAGTTGATTTCAAAATGAATTGGCGACTATACGTGAATACAACGCAATTGTATTAAATAGATTTGAAAAGCATAAATACTCGGAAATAGAAAGATGGAAACATTTACGAACATCGACGGCAGAACCCAGCGTGGCCGAGCGTTTAAGGCGTTAGTCGCCGAGCTGGAGAACGAGGTCGGCGAACCCTTGGGCATCATCGAGAGAACCACGCTGGAGAACGCAGCCGCCGTGACGGTGATGCTTGGCGAAATGTGCGAACGCTTGGTAGCCGGGGAGCGTTGCGACGCTGACTTATACGGAAGGTTGACGAATCTGCTCAATCGTTTGTTGTCGTCGCTTGGCCTCGTCCCCAACAAAAGCAATGGCAAAGACGAGAACGAGGAAGACGTGATCGACGATTTACCGCGTTACCTTGAGAGCCACTACGGCCAAGCCCTGGACGACATCGACCTAGACGATGCTCCGCGTAAGGTCAACGGTCGTCGCCGCCTCCGGTCGGATTTAGTCGGAAAAGGGTGATTGGGTGAGGGGGCGAGAATTTTTACGCTAGCGAAAAAACTTCCGACACAGACGAAGGACAAAGCAAATGCAAGTTAAAACCTACGACGAGATAACCGCCGAGTGCGTCAAGACCTACTCGTTTCGGTTCGCGGAGAATGAGTACGGCATCTTGGAGGAATTGGACGACGAACTCGACCTTGACGCCGAACTCGATCGCGTCTTGGACGGTGACCTGGACCAGGAAGCCGAGACAACCCCTGGCGATGCACTCCACCGGAAAGCGTTGGAATTCCAGTATCAGCATCCCGATACGTCTTACCCCACCGCTGTCGAAAAGGTCATGGCTGTAAATCCCGACCTTGCCCATGCCTACGCTGGCGAAGTCAACGGCCTTCCGGCTCGGACGTATCAGCAAGCCGATCGCGGCGACGATCCGTCTCTGACAATCCATGAGCGGGCGTTGGATTTTATGGATCAAACCGACGAAGAGGATTACGCCGTCGCCGTCGAGCACGTCCTGGAAGCGTCTCCGCACCTCAATCGGGCTTATGGCGGCTACGTGAGCGAGGGGTCGTGATGGCGAAGAAAAGAAAATCCGCAAAGGGCATGAGCATCAACGCCGGCACTTCCAAGCTCGATGTTCTTTTAAACGAGGGCGCCGAGGTCTTGAGGGAATTGAAACGATTCGAGGATTCACGGAAGTTGACCTTCGACGCTTTCTATGCGTTGGCGTTGCGGATCGCGGATTGCGACAAGAAGAGAATCGCCCAGGTCGAGAAAATTATCGAGACGAAGCACGGAGTTGAGCATATCGCGGCGATTGTCAGGCGCCTTTCCAAGGAATTTTCTGAAGCGCGATACGTTAAACCGTTTCCCGATCCGTCGAAGGCTGTTCGTATTTTCGGCAGCACCGATCTTGAGAGCCAGGCAGCGCAGCATCGAATTCTCGCAGGCGAAGTCCAGGCTCTTGCGGTCAAGGCTTGTCACGAAAGGTTCGGCGAAGAGGTTTTCGGCGTGGTCGAAAATTTCGATAAGCACGAAGCCGAGACAAAGAAACTGCGTACCCGACTCGAATCGATTTACTCGAAAATGGAAGGCGTCGCATCGGGCGCGGATTTTGTGATCGACAATTCGACGCTTCTCCCCGACGAACGCAAACGCGGCCTATGCCGGGCGAATTTCAGAAGGGCGCCGTCCATCTCCTACGGGGTGCCGGGTTGGCCGAAGCTGTTGGTCGAGGATTGTGAAGCGGCGGTCCCCATTGCTGAACCGAAATCGAACAGTATTCCACGCCATCGACTCAACGAGACGGCATCGGCGGTAGCGTAATTTTCGAATGGGCGACATCAGGTAGGGCGCTGGTTGGAGTCGCCCGGGGTCATTCGTGCCCTTCCTCCCCCAACCGGCGCATTACTCGTTCTATGCAACTTGCCGGGGGTGTGTTTGATCCTTTCGTCACCCCCGGCCTTTTTTTATTTTTTGATCGAGGATGGCGTTTGTGATGGCCGCTGTCTTTGATCCGGTCGGGACGGCGCACCTTTTAGGTGCCGCCAGTTTTGCCAAAGCCTGGCGCGATCCGTCCCGACCATTTTTGGCTAGGCGATTTTACCTGGATGGTCGCCGATGCCGAGGCCGGGGGTGCCGGACTGCAATGCCCCGGACAAACACCCCCGGCCACTTTACTAAATTCCCCGAATTAACTTTCTACTTATGGTTGAGAATCCTCTGCGTTTGTTTCTAAAATAATTGAGTTAGAAACCTAGAGAACGGAGGAAGCCATGACCACGAAGAAAAAATCGAAATCGAAGAAAAAGGTCGCGAAGAAAAAGTCCGCGACCGATCGGGTTGTCGAACTGGTCCTACAAAATCCCAAGGCGACCTTAGATGAACTCGCCGAGGCATTAAAAAAGGACGGCTTTGACAAAACCGCACCCGCGACAATCCAGGCTCAAACGCATCACACAAAGAAGGTGGCGAAAATTCTCGCAGGCATGGACATGATCCTTGTCGAAGACGTGATCGCCAGGTTCCGTGAGTAATTTGGTCCAGTGTGACGAGTGTCAGGGTTGGCATAGTCCCAAGGCGATTTTTTGTACAACGTGCGGGATTGCTGTCAGGAAGAACAATCTTGGATGGCGGCTGGTGAGTGTATTCTGGACAGGGGTGCTCATTGTCGTTATCGTCGGCGTGATCTAACTCACGATCGTCCCCCTATTCTCGAACTCAGGGCCGGTTCCCGTAACCGGCCCTTTTATTTCCGGAAATAGGGGCCTGAGAATCCACCTATATTCGCATTTAAGGGGATGGACGACCCCAAAGGCGCGTCCAGTGTACGTTGCGTTCTATGGGACGTTCTCATTCGTACCTTTTCTAAACCTTATTTATTCCTTATTTATAGCCAAATCCCAAATAAGGTAGAAAAGAGAACCCCCGCTAACCTTTTGAGTTAACGGGGGTTTTTTGGGGGGCCTGCAGGGACTCGAACCCTGGACCCGCTGATTAAGAGTCAGCTGCTCTACCACCTGAGCTACAGGCCCAAAGAAGGCCTGCGATATATCAGACGCCCCCCGCTTTGTCGATAAGCCTTTGCCGCCCTCAGCCGTCGTCGGCGGCGGCGCGCCGGCCGATCGTCACGTCGCGGTGCACCCACACCCCCATCAGCAGCCCGAACCCGAACAGTAGCGTCAACATCGCCGTGCCGCCGTAGGAAATCAACGGCAGCGGCACCCCGACCACCGGGATCAGCCCCATCACCATGGCCATGTTGATGAACACGTAGAGGAAAAAGGTGACCGTCACCCCCATCCCCAGCAGGCAGCCGAAATGCGAACGCGAGCGGAGCGAAATGGCGATCCCGTAGATCAGCAGCAGGGTATAGAGCCCGAGCAGCGCCAGTCCGCCGATGAGGCCGAATTCCTCGGCGAACATGGTAAAGATGAAATCGGTCTGCATCTCGGGCAGGAAATTCAGGTGCCCCTGGGTGCCTTGCAAAAAGCCGCGTCCGGAAAGGCCGCCGGAGCCGAAGGCGATCTTCGATTGGATGATGTGATAGCCGGCGCCGAGCGGATCGCTTTCCGGATCGAGGAAGGTCATGATCCGCTTGCGCTGGTATTCGTGCAGGAACTGCCAGGCGATGGGCGCCGACACCATCGCCGTGACCCCGACGAGGGCGAACTTCCAGATCCTGACCCCGGCCATGAAGAAAAGACCGGCGGCGGTAATCAGCAGGATCAGCCCGGTCCCCAAATCCGGCTGCCGGAACACCAAAGCCACCGGCGCGGCGACGATCAGGAGCGGCGTGATCAGGTTTACGGGCCGGCGGATATCTTCGAGGGAGCAGCCATGGAAATACCGCGCCAGGGCCAGCACCATGGTGATCTTCATCAGCTCCGACGGCTGCAGGTTGAAGAAACCGACATTGATCCAGCGCCGCGCCCCCATGCCCGTGGCGCCGCCGATCTCGACCGCCACCAGCAGCACCAGGACGACGAAATAGATGGCATAGGCATAGCGCAGCCAGATACGGGTATCGATGACGGCGACGGCGATCATGACCATGATCCCGAAGCCGAAACGAACCGCATGACGCTTGGCCCAGGGGTCGACGCTGCCTTCGCCGGCCGAATACAGCATCGCGAACCCGACCGCCGCCGTGGCGATCAGCATCAGCACGAAAAGCCAGTGGATTTGCCACAGCTTCTGGCGCAGGGTCGGTTGCGGGCCGCCGAGGACGTTTTCGACCATCCTCCCCTACCCTTCGTCCGGGGACCGGGCGCCGGGTTTGGCGCCCTTGGGCCTCATCACCTGTTGGCGGCCGCCGCCCGGCGCCTTGGAGAGGATCCCCGGTCTTGCCGAACGGCGTTGCTGGGCCTTGATCAGGATGTCGCGGGCGATCGGCGCCGCCACCTTCGAACCGCCGCCGCCGTGCTCGACCACCACGGCGACCGCGTACCTGGGCGCATCGATCGGCGCGAAGGCGACAAACATCGCGTGATCCCGTTCCTTCCACGGCAAATCCTTGTTTTTCTTGACCCCCTGTTCGCGTTCGGCCTTGGTGATGCGCCTGACCTGGACGGTGCCGGTCTTGCCGCCCATGGCCATAACACGCTTGCGGATCCGTGCCTTGAAGGCGGTGCCCCTGGGATTATTGACGACCCCTTCCATGGCCCGGCGGACCAGCCGCAGGTGCCGCGGCACCAAGCCAAGGCTTTCGAATCGGGGGCCGGGATCCGTTTCGCCCGCCTCCGCGGTGAAATGGGGCCGCGTCATGCGGGGAGTGACTTCGAACCCGCCGTTGGCCAATCGCGCCGTCATCACCGCCATTTGCAGCGGCGTCGCCAGAAGGTATCCCTGGCCGATACCGGTAATCACGGTTTCGCCCTGGTGCCAGGGGGCGTTCATGGTTTTGCGCTTCCATTCGCGGCTTGGCACCAGCCCCGGCTGTTCGCCGGGGAGGTCCAGCCCCAGGGTGGATCCGAAACCGAGACGCCGGGCCATGGCGCCGATGCGCTCGATGCCGGTGCGCCGGGCGACCTCGTAGAAATAGACGTCGCAGGACTGCATGAGGCCGTTAAAGGCATCCATCCATCCATGGCCGCCCTTCTTCCAACAGTGGAAGGTGGCGTCGCCGAGCTTAAATTCGCCGGTACAGAAAAACCGGTTGGCCGGCGTGATGGCGCCCTTTTCCAGCGCCGCCAGCAGCACCACCATCTTGAAGGTGGATCCCGGCGAAAATTGTCCGCTGACGGCCTTGTTGGTCAGCGGCGCCCTGGGGTTGGCCGTCAGCGCCCGCCATTGCTCGGTGGTCAGCCCCTTGTTGAAGTCGTTGGGGTCGAAGCCGGGCGTCGAGGTCAACGCCAGGACATCGCCGTTATGGATGTCCATGACCACCGCCGCGCCGCTTTCGCCCTTGAACCGCCGGCTGGCGAATGTCTGCAGTTCCAGGTCGATGGTCAACGCCACCTCGGCGCCGGCCTGGCCGTCCTGGCGGGTCAGTTCGCGGATGACGTGGCCGAAGGCGTTGACCTCGACCTGCGAGGACCCGCCGGTGCCGCGCAGTTGCAGGTCATGGACCTTTTCGATGCCGGCCTTGCCGATGCGGAAACCCGGAAGCTCCAGCAACGGATCGCCGGTGACTTCGTCCGGCGACACGGCGGCGACGTAGCCGAGGACATGGGCCGTGTCGGCGCCGTAGGGGTAATAGCGGCTTTGCCCGACGTCGATGTTGACCCCCGGAAGGTCGGGCGCGTTGACCTCGATGCGGGCGACCTCCCGCCAGTTCAGGTTCTCGCGCACCGTCGCCGGAATGAAGCGGCGGTTGCGCCTGAGCTCGCGCAGGATGCGCCGCTTTTCGCCGGGAGATGGGAATGATGGAGCCCAGGATGGCCAGGGTGGACTGGACGTCGCGGGCGTCCTCGGCGTTAAGAAGCACGCGGTAGTTCTGCTGGTTGTCGGCCATGGGAACGCCGAAGCGGTCGACGATGCGCCCCCGGGGCGGCGGAAGAAGCCTGAGATTGATGCGATTTTCCTCGGCCAGGGTCCTATAGCGGCTGGCTTCGACGACCTGAAGGTAATACATGCGGGCCGCCAGCGCCGACAGCAAAACCGTCATGCCGCCGGTGACGATGGCGGCGCGGCGGCTGAAAAGCTTGTGACGCTCGGAATCCCGGTGCATGTCAGACCAGCCTCAGGAAAGCCCGCTGCCAGCGCAAGAACAGCCAGGCCACGACCGGGAAAACCCCCAACGTCAGGAGGTACTGGAAAAACACCGTCCTCGGTTCGACGAGGGTAACGTAAAAGGCGGACACCAGGACCCAACTGATGACCGCGGCGCCGGCGGCGATCAACGAGAAGCCGAGCCACAGGATGAAAAATGATTTGCCGATGAAAAACCTTTTCTGCGACAGGACGGAGCCGTAAACGGCCAGGAACATGAAGGCGTTAACCCCGATCGGGGCGCCGGTCAGGATATCCTGAAAAAGGCCGATCAAGAACACCGCGTAGGCCGGAAGCAACCGGGGCCGGAATATGGCCCAGTGATAGACCGCTATCAACGGCAGCAACGGCGTGACCCTGGAAAAACCGGGAATATGCAGCGGCACGACGTTGATGATTACCAGCGCCAAGGTCAGCATCGATGGCGTCAATTGCCGGGCCAACAAATCCATGCGTTGCCAGGGGCCGGGGGTCATGGTTTGCGGGCCTGGGCCCCCTTGTGACCGCCGGCTTTCCTGTTGCTTTGGGGATCGGCGCCCGGTTTCGGCAATTGCAGGATTCCCGCAAGCCCGAAATCGAGAAGCCGCACGACTTCGAGCCGGTCGCGGCGGACGAACGGCTGTACGCTGATGCCGCCGTCATTGACCGACGCCACCTGCCCCACCGGCAATCCGGGCGGAAAGGCGCCGCCGTGGCCGGAAGTGATGATGCGATCGCCCGCCGACACCGTTTCCCCCGACGCCAAGTGAATGAGCCGGGGGTGATCGGAATTGTTGCCGGCCAGAATGGCGCGGGTCCGGTCCGGCCCGATGAAAACCGGAATCCGAGAATTGAGATCGGTAATCAGAAGGATGCGGGCCGACCGGTCGCCGACGCCGGCGACGCGGCCGATCAAACCGTCGCCGGTGATCGCCGCCTGGCCCTTGACGACTCCGTCGCGGGCGCCGGCGTTGAGAATCAGGCCATGGGCGAAGGCGCCGCCCGTATCGGCGATGACCCGCCCGGTGATGAAGTTGGGTTCGGGCCCGGGAACGTAATTCAAAAGGCCCTTGAGGATCTTGTTTTCGGCCTCCAGGTTCCGGGCCACCGTCTGCCATTGCAGCAACCGCGCCTGGTTTTCCCTGAGCCGTTGGTTTTCCCCCCGCAGGTCGGCAAGTTCGCGGACCTGATCGACGGCCCGGGAAACGGAATCGATGGGCCGCGACAGGGCGTCCAGGATGGGGGCGACGGTGTCCGTCACATGGGCGCGGACGCTGTCCATGAGCAACACGTCGACCTTGCCCAGGATCATCATCCCGACCGCCGCCATCAACAGCCCCAAAAAAGCGAACCGCTGGGCCAGGTTCCTGATCGGCTGCGCAAGGCGGTTAACGAATCTGGGCCTTTGTTGCAATGGATTGCCCTTCCATGGGCCGGTCAGCGGCGCTAACCGGCCTAAAAAACAAACCCTTTTCCCCGCCGTCCCTATACGCCCGCATGGTTGACAAGTCCTTAATACATGCTGGACAGCACATTCTTGAGGCGCCTCATCTCCTCGAGCGCCCGGCCGGTTCCCAGCACCACGCAGGTCATGGGGTCATCGGCCAAGGTTACCGGCAGGCCGGTGGCGTGGCGAAGCACTAAATCCATGTTGCCCAAGAGCGCCCCGCCGCCGGTCAGCACGATGCCCTTGTCGACGATGTCGGCGGCCAGCTCCGGCGCCGTATGCTCCAAGGCCACCTTCACCGTCTCGATGATGGCGCCGACCGGCTCGGTCAGGCTTTCCGCGACCTGGCGTTCCGAGATGATCAGCTCCTTCGGCACCCCGTTCATCAGGTCGCGGCCCTTGATCTCCATGGTCCGGCCGTCGCCGTCCTCGGGCGGACAGGCGGAACCGATTTCCTCCTTGACCCGCGCCGCGCTCGCTTCGCCGACCAGCAGGTTATGGTTGCGGCGGATGTAGCCGATGATCGCCTCGTCCATTTTGTCGCCGCCGACGCGCACGCTTCGGCTATAGACGATTCCGCCAAGGGAAAGCACCGCCACCTCGGTGGTGCCGCCGCCGATGTCGACGACCATGGACCCGGTCGGTTCGGTCACCGGCAGCCCGGCGCCGATGGCCGCCGCCATCGGTTCCTCGATCAGGTAAACGCTTCTGGCGCCAGCGCTTTCCGCCGATTCCTGAATGGCGCGGCGCTCGACGGCCGTCGATCCCGACGGCACGCAGACGATGACCAGCGGAGAAGCGAAGCTGCGCCGGTTGTGCACCTTGCGGATGAAGTACTTGATCATTTCCTCGGCGACTTCGAAATCGGCGATGACACCGTCACGAAGCGGCCGGATGGCGCGGATGTTGCCGGGCGTGCGGCCGAGCATCAGCTTGGCTTCCTCGCCGACGGCCAGGACCTGTTTCTTGCCTTTGATCTCGGCGATGGCGACCACCGAGGGCTCGTTGAGGACGATGCCCCGGCCCTTGACGTAAACCAGCGTGTTGGCGGTGCCGAGGTCGATGGCCATGTCCGCCGAAAGGAAACCAAACAATCTTGAAAACATTAAGTCTTGAACCTTTTTTTGTTTTTTTACGTTTTGCCCCGGAGCCCCGGCGAAGGAACTTCCGCCGGAACCGGCCGCGACGGTGCCGGGGACCGCTCCCCGGCATCGATGCAACCTTTATAAAAAAACGCGCCCCCTCTTGCTAGGCCGAAAGCGCTTCGGGGGCGGTTTTTTGCCTTTTCAACAGCAGCTTGTTCAAGGCGTTCACATAAGCCTTGACCGAAGCCACCATGGTATCGGTATCGGCGCCGGTGCCGATGACGGTGCGGCCGTTTTCTTCCAGCCGCACCGTGACCTCGGCCTGGGCGTCGGTGCCATGGGTCACGGCGTGGACTTGGAAAAGCTGCAGCCGCGCCTGGTGCGGAAAAAGCTCCTTGATGGCGTTGAAAGCCGCATCGACGGGCCCGTCGCCGGTCGCCTTGCAGCCCTTGACCTCGCCGTCGATCTCCAACTCAAGCTCGGCCTTCGGCGGCTGGTGCTTGGTGCCGCACAGCACCTCCAAGGACACCATCAGGATGCGGTCGTTGGCGCGCACCACCTCGTCGTCGACGAGGGCGACGATGTCTTCGTCGAAGACTTCCTTCTTGCGGTCGGCCAGGTCCTTGAACCGCTTGAAGACATCCTGAACGGCGTTGTCGCCGAGTTCGTAGCCCAGTTCCTTGAGCTTTTCGGTGAACGCATGGCGGCCCGAATGCTTGCCGAGCACCAGCTTCGATTCCTTCAGCCCGACCGATTCCGGGGTCATGATTTCGTAGGTGCCGGCGTGCTTGAGGATGCCGTCCTGATGGATGCCGGCCTCGTGGGCGAAGGCGTTGGCGCCGACGATGGCCTTGTTGGGCTGCACCGCGAAGCCAGTGACCGCCGACACCAGGCGCGATGCCTTCATGATGTCCTCGGTCTTGATGCCGGTGGTATAGGGCATGACGTCGTGGCGCGTGCGCAGGGCCATCACCACCTCTTCCATGGCCGCGTTGCCGGCCCGCTCGCCGAGGCCGTTGATGGTGCATTCCACCTGCCGGGCGCCGGCGGTGACGGCGGCCAGCGAATTGGCCACCGCCAACCCCAGATCGTTGTGGCAATGCACCGACACCACCGCCTTGTCGATATTGGGCACCCGGTCGAAGAGCATGCGGATGATGGCGGTGAATTCCCTAGGGATGGTGTAGCCGACGGTGTCGGGGATATTGACGGTGCCGGCGCCGGCGTCAATGGCGGCCTCGACGCACCGGCACAGGAAATCGTGATCCGAGCGCGACGCGTCCTCGGCCGACCATTCCACGTCGTCGGTGAATTTGCGTGCGTGGGTGACGCTTTCGATCACCTTGGCATAGACTTCTTCCGCGTCCAGTTGCAGCTTGTGCTTCATGTGCAGTTCGCTGGTGGCGATGAACGTGTGGATGCGTCCCCGCTTGGCCGGCTTCAGGGCTTGCGCCGCGCGATCGATGTCGATCTTGGTCGCCCGGGCGAGGCCGCAGACGGTCGAGTCCTTGACCACCTTGGCGATTTCGTTGACGGCCTCGAAGTCGCCATCCGACGCGATCGGGAACCCGGCCTCGATGACGTCGACGCCCATGCCTTCGAGGACCTCGGCGATGCGGAGCTTCTCGTCCAGGTTCATGGACGCGCCCGGCGATTGCTCGCCGTCGCGCATGGTGGTGTCGAAAATAATTATTCTGTTCTTGTCAGAGTGGGCGCTCATGGGATTTTTCCTTCCTTCAACTAGGTGTCAGCGGTTTTAAGGCTTTGACCCCCTGAACGCCGGAAAACACCGGCATTGGTGCCTTTTAAGGCGTTCAGGGGCACCTAAGTCGAAGGTCCCCATCCAGGGCGGGCAGAAGGTGTAGCGAAAGGGCGGCCGAACGCATGGGCGAACGCAAGCGGACCGGGGCGCCGGGCGTCCCGTCCCCGATGCCGGCGGTGATCGCCGGAGTTGCGTTCAATTCAGCCATTGGCTTCGCTTTCGTCCGATCTCTTGGTTTTCATATCACGATTATTTGCAGGGGTTAAAGAACAAAATGAAAATTTCGGGCTTAAGCGCCTGATAAATATACGTGTTAGGCCCGATTTCGGATCACCGCTTTTGCCCACCAAAAAGGCTTATTTTGTAATCGTAATGCCGGCGCGTTTCCCAACTCCCCGGAAGGAATCGAGAAGGGACGAAGACTTAGAAGCGAATGTCGTTTCCAGGACTTCGAAATCGTCATCATTAACGCGGCCCTCAAAAAAAATCATGGCTAGGTCGGGGTCGCAATGCCGCGAGGTCCAAATCATTCCCTGCGCCGATTGATCGGCGGCATGGATCGCTTGCGCCCATAAGACCGTTTCCCCATATGCCGCTGGCAGGGTGTTGATCAACTGAGTTTTTGTGATATTCCAATTTCTGAGTTCCGGCTCATACAGCGGGACTAGGGTCAAGTTCCGTTTGGTCTTAAGTTTTGAATGCGCTACCGCCATGATCTTTTCGCGCCTGACGGTTTTTTGTGAAGCGTTGTAAGGAATATCATGAAAGATACTTTCAAATACCGCGGCATCAAACGAATCAGCGGCATAAAGTGTCGGAACACATTTTTTATCAAAAGCATATAGAGGCGCGAAACGACTCGGCTGCCCCAAGCAGGGGTTGAACTGGTTGCCAGCGTAATTTCCATCGTGCACCCTGTGTAGATGAAGGCCGGAAGAGTAACGCTTGGTCTTTACCTTAGGAAAAGGCTTGGGCGGCGGAGGCACAAGGGAGAGAGTAGTCATCCGATGAAGGTTTCACCCTCCATCTCGGCTGCACGACAAACCGCATCCGTATCATCAATAGCGTCACAGGGACGCGAGCCGTTCAGCCAGCCGTTTTCCGACGTAAACCAAAAAGCAGTTTGCCAAGGCGTCATTTCTTTCGGAAGCGCGGACAAAACCTTTTTCATTGCCGGGTGCGGGTCGCCTTCGCGAAACTGAAATTTCGGGAAAAAATCTTGGCCGTGAAAACTCACGGCGAAGATACGTCCATCCTTCTTCCAACGCGAAGCAGGCATGCTTTTGTTTTTGCCGCCCTGATGGGAAATTTCATGAATATCGGTACTGTTAAAGCAGGTTTCACGGCCGAAAAAATCGGCCCTGAGTTCGGCATTATCGAATTCAATATTTCTGTCAACCTTGGCGAAAGAATCCTCCGTCATCAGCAGTTCAAGAGCTTTTTCAATGCGCTCCTCTGATATCTTTTCGCGCTTTTCAAGCAATAACCGGGGTAACCAACGACAAAGATCGCGAATATGAACCGCGAGATTCGGGTCCGCCGCCGGTACGGCAATGATCCCGTATCGCCCCGGTTCTGATTGGATCAAATCGATAGCTTCTTCCGCTTGTTCCGGAGAGAAATCACGGATGTGTTGTTCTTCGTATAAATACCCACGCTTCATGCCGGTTTCGCCTTTGAAGGAATTGTTATTTTAGTTATAATTTATTGATATATACAATATAACGAAAGATTGCAAGCTCTATCTTAAAAAAAATGCCCCCCGCAAATATTAGGGGGCCAGTTTGAATCCCCCCCAAAAAAAGGCGGGGCCAAACCCCGCCTTTCCGCATATCCGGCGTTTGGCCTAGAAGCCTAGTTCTTCGATTTGTCGACCAGCGCCTCTTCGGCGATCCACGGCATCATGGCGCGCAACTTCTCGCCCACCTCCTCGATCGGGTGCTCGGCGGCGCGCCGCCGCATGGCCTTGAAGCTCGGCTGGCCGGCGGCGCATTCGCTCATCCATTGAGAGACGAATCGCCCCGACTGGATGTCGTCGAGGATCTCTTTCATGCGCGCCTTCACGCCTTCGTCGATGATCCGGGGGCCGGAGACGTAATCGCCGTACTCAGCCGTGTTGGAGATCGAATAGCGCATGTTGGCGATGCCGCCCTCGTAGATCAGGTCGACGATCAGCTTGACCTCGTGCACGCATTCGAAATAGGCCATTTCCGGCGCGTAACCGGCCTCGATCAGGGTTTCGTAGGCCGACTGGATCAGCGACGTGAGGCCGCCGCACAACACCGACTGTTCGCCGAACAGATCCGTCTCGCATTCTTCGCGAAACGTGGTGCCGATGATCCCGGCCCGCCCGCCGCCGATGGCCGACGCATAGGCGAGCCCGATGTCGTGGGCGTTTCCGGTGGCGTCCTGTTGGACGGCCAGCAGCATCGGCACCCCGGCGCCGCGCTGGTATTCGGAGCGCACCGTATGGCCGGGGCCCTTGGGCGCGACCATGAAGATGTCCAGGTCGTCGCGGGGCTCGATCAGGCGGAAGTGGATGGACAGCCCGTGGGCGAAGGCCAGCGCCCCGCCTTTCTTCAGGTTATCGCGGATGTGGTCGTTATAGAGCGCCGCGTGGCCCTCGTCCGGGGTCAGGATCATGATCACGTCGGCCCACTTGGCGGCCTCGGCCGGGGATACGACCTTCAGCTTCTCGGCTTTCGCCTTGTTGATGGAAGCCGATCCCTGGCGCAGCGCCACGACCACGTCCTTGACGCCCGAGTCGCGAAGGTTCAGCGCATGCGCGTGGCCCTGGCTGCCGTAACCGACGACGGCGATTTTATTCTTCTTGATCAGGCTGACGTCGGCGTCTCGATCATAATAAACCTGCATGATGGTCTCCTCCCGCTTGGAGCGGTCGTTGTTAACGGTCGTTGTTAAAGCGCCCCGGTGCCACTCATTTGCACACCGGCACCTCGGCGGTCCCGGTTAAAGCGCCTCGGTGCCTCGGGCGATGGCGACGATGCCGGTTCTCGAAACATCGACCAGCCCCAAGGGCTTCATCAGCTCGATAAAGGCGCTCAGCTTTCCGGTATCGCCGACGATCTCGAACACGAACGATTGATTCGTGCTGTCCAAGACCCGAGCTCGGAAGATATCGGCGATTCTCAGGGACTCAACCCTTTTTTCGCCACTCCCGGCCACCTTTACCAGCGCCAATTCACGTTCCACCGACGGGCCCTCGATGGTCAGGTCGCGGACCGTATGGATCGGCACCAGGCGGCTCAGTTGCGCCTTGATCTGCTCGATGATCATCGGCGTCCCGGAGGTGACGATGGTGATCCGGGACAGGTTCTCCTCGTGGCTGACCTCGGCCACGGTCAGGCTCTCGATGTTGTAGCCGCGGCCGGAAAAAAGACCGATAACACGGGCCAGCACGCCCGGTTCGTTGTCGACCAAGACGGCGATGGTGTGAGCGTTTTCGGTTTCTTGTTTCGGTGACACGGTGTTCGTTCCCAGGTTTTGTGCGCGCCCCCCAAGGCCATCAAGGCCCGCGGGCGCGGAGGGCGCGGCCGGTAAGGATTAGGTCTAGACCAGGACCATGCCGTCTTCGGAGGCCGGGTTTTCGGCCTTGTCTTCCGGGCCCAGCAGCATTTCGTTGTGCGCCGCGCCGGCCGGGATCATGGGGAAGCAGTTTTCCAGCTTGGCGACCTTGACGTCGGCGATCACCGCCTTGTCGATGGCCAGCATTTCCTTGATCAGGCCGTCGACGTCGCCCGGCTTCTCGGCCCGCAAGCCCACGGCGCCGAAGCTTTCGGCCAACTTAACGAAGTCGGGCAGGCTGTCCATGTAGCTTTCGGCGTAGCGCCCGCCGTGCAGCAGTTCCTGCCACTGGCGCACCATGCCCATGTATTCGTTGTTGAGGATGAACACCTTCACCGGCAGGCGGTACTGGGCAATGGTCGACATCTCCTGAATGTTCATCAGGATCGACGCTTCGCCGGCGATATCGATGACCAGGGCGTCCGGATGCGCCACCTGCACGCCCATGGCCGCCGGCAGGCCGTAGCCCATGGTGCCGAGGCCGCCGGACGTCATCCACCGGTTCGGCTCCTCGAAGCCGTAGAACTGGGCCGCCCACATCTGGTGCTGGCCGACCTCGGTGGTGATGAACACGTCGTCGAGGTTCCTGGTCGCCTCGTAAAGCCTTTGGATGGCATACTGGGGTTTGATGACGTCGCCCTTTTGCGTGTACTTCAGGCAGTCCTTGGCCCGCCATTCGTCGATCCGGTTCCACCACGCCTTCAATGCCTTCTGGTCGGGTTTCGCCTGTTCCGATTTCCACACCTTGATCATGTCCTCGAGCACGTGGGCGACGTCGCCGATGATCGGCACCTCCACGTACACGTTCTTGTTGATGGAGGAAGGGTCGATGTCGATGTGGATTTTCCTCGAACCCGGTGAAAAATCGTCAAGCTTGCCGGTGATCCGGTCATCGAAGCGGGCGCCGACGCATACCATGACGTCGCAATCGTGCATCGCCAGGTTGGCCTCATAGGTGCCGTGCATGCCCAGCATGCCCAGGAACTGCGGGTCCGAGGCCGGAAACCCCCCCAGCCCCATCAGCGTCAGCGTGCAGGGATAACCCGTCAGGCGCACGAACTGGGTCAACAACTGCGCCGCCGCGGGGCCGGAATTGATGACCCCGCCGCCGCAATAGAAGATCGGCTTCTTGGCCTGGGCCATCAATTCCACCGCTTGGCCGATCGCCTTCAGGTCGCCCTTGACCTGGGGATCGTAGCGCTTGAGCTTGACCTTGCCGGGCGGCGTATAGGTCCCGGTGGCGTTGGCCACGTCCTTGGGCAGGTCGATGACCACCGGGCCGGGGCGGCCGCTCCGGGCGATGTGGAAGGCCTCGTGTACCGTGCGGGCCAGGTCGTCGACGTCCTTGACCAGGTAGTTGTGCTTGGTGCACGGCCGCGTGATGCCGGTGGTGTCGGCCTCCTGGAAGGCGTCGTTGCCGATCAGGTGCGTCGGCACCTGGCCGGTGATGCAGACGACGGGGATGGAATCCATCAGCGCGTCGGTGAGCCCGGTCACCGCGTTGGTGGCGCCGGGACCTGACGTCACCAGCACCACGCCGACCTTGCCGGTGGACCGCGCATAGCCCTCGGCCGCGTGCACGGCGCCGGCCTCCTGGCGGACCAGGATGTGGCGCAGCGCGTTCTGTACGAACATGGCATCGTAAATCGGCAGTACGGCGCCGCCCGGATAGCCGAAGATCTCGGTGACGTCCTGATCGACCAGGCATTTCAGGAGGATTTCCGAACCGGTCATTTGTTCGTTTGCCATCGCCCTCATCCTTTTATCCTTAATTTGGCTTTTGTCTTTTATTGCCGCCCCTCCATTGGGGACGGACAGGGCGGCAACCTAATGGCTTGTGGACACCGGGTCAACATAGAATAGAAACATTTAGAAAGAATATTGCTAGAAACCTTTCCAATTATTGCGTAAAGAACAAAAAATTTCCCGTCAAAGGGCCTTTTTCCAGTCTTGAATACCCCAGAAATCCTAAATCCCATTTGACAACCGGGAAACCGCGGGGCAAACTTCTCTAATATTGGGCTACCCAGTTAACTTACTTTTGGGGATTTTTCGATGAAGACACCGGCGCCGATTTCCCCGGACGACGCGTTCACGCCCATCCGCAGCGTGCGTCTTTACGAGACCATCATCGAACAGATCGCGGCGCTGGTGAAGAACGGGCAATTGACCAACGGCGACCGCTTCCCGACCGAGCGCGTCCTGCAGGAAAAGTGGCGGGTCAGCCGCCCGGTATTGCGCGAAGCCTTCCGGGCGCTGGAGATGCAGGGCATCGTCGAATCCCGGCCCGGCGGCGGGCGCTACCTTCGGGCCGAACGCATTCCCCACCCGGCCGAGTTTCGCGGCCTGCGCCTGACCGACAGCCGCGAAACGCTGCTGCACATCTGGCAGGCCCGCGAGGCGGTCGAGGTCAAGGCGGCGGGGCTGGCGGCGGCCAATGCGTCGCGCGGCCAGTTGGCGGCCATCGGCCGTCCGCTGAGGATGCTTGAAACCATGACCCCGGAGGCCTACCGGCGCGGCGACGTCAATCTCGACTTCCATTCCGCCATCGCCCGGGCGGCGGGCAACCCGGTCCTGGAGCAGGTGATCCTGGATTTGCTCGGCCGGTTCCACGAAACCGGGTTCACGGACCTGCCCGGCCCGGAGGACTGGACCGGGCTGCAGGCCGACCACCAGCCGGTTTACGACGCCATCGCCGCCGGCCATCCGGGGGCGGCCGAAAACGCCATGGCGGCCCATTTCGAGAGCCTGCGCCGGGGATTGGAAGACCAGGACCGATGAGCGGCGAAAACGGCTCTTCCCCGGAATTCGGCCTCGAAGCCGGCGATACGCTGCTCCGTCAATGCCGGTGGGGGCCGATGATGTTCAACCGCCACGATTCCGTCATCGGCCGGGCGCTGACCCTGTACGGCGAATTCGCCGAGAGCGAAAACGCCCTGATGGCCCAATTCATCGGCCCCGGCGATACCGTCGTCGACGCCGGCGCCAACGTCGGCACGGTGACGCTGTTCATGGCCAAGACCGTCGGCGCCGGGGGGCGGGTCTTTGCCTTCGAGCCGCAGAATGAAATATTCCATTACCTGTGCGGCAACGTGGCGCTGGGCGGGCACCGCAACGTCGTCTGCCTCAACGCCGCCGCCGGCGCCGAAAGCGGCACCATCGAGGCGCCGGCCGTCGATTACGGTGCCGAGACGAACTTCGGCGCCGTCGGCTTCCTCGGCCAGGGACCGGGGGAAACCGATGTCCGGACCATCGACGGCCTGAACCTGGACCGGTGCCGGCTGATCAAGATCGACGTCGAGGGGATGGAGCCGGAGGTCCTGAAGGGCGCGGAAGAGACCATCGGGCGCCTGCGGCCGTTCGTCTACACCGAAAACAAGTCGGGCGGGAATTCGGCAACGGTTATCCGGTTTTTCCTCGAACGGGACTACACGCTCTATTGGCACTTCGCCTATTTCTTCCGCAAGGGCAACTTCAACAACGTCGACATGAACGTGTTCGGAGACACCGGCGACATCAACATGGCGTGCGTGCCGACCCCGGACCCGGCCTCGGAAAAGGTCGCGCTTGATCTTCCCGCCGTCTCCGGCCCCGACGCCGACTGGCAGGCCGACTGCACGGACTATGGTAATGGACGTTAGGCCCCGGCGGCCAAAAATTCCCTTACGAATGAAAACGCCTTGTCCCGGCCCTCGGAGCCGTAGGCCGCCTCGATGACGCAATCGGCGGCGACCTGGTTGCGCAGCCACGTCAGTTGCCGCTTGGCGAAGTTGCGGGTCGCCCGCTTGGCGGCCAGGACGGCGTTCTCCAGGGTCGTTTGGCCCGCCAAATGGCGGCCCAGTTCCGGCACCCCCAGCGCCTTCATCGCCGGCAGCCCGGGATCTAGCCCCCGCGCCATCAGCGCCTTGACCTCGTCCAAGGCGCCTTCAGCCATCATGGCGTCGAAGCGGGCGTCGATGGCGGCGTATAGGTCTTCGCGGCCGGGGATCAGGGCAATGGTGGCGAAGCGGGCGGCGACGCCCGGGCCTTCCGCCTGTTCGCCCTGCCAATCGGCCAGCGGCCGGCCCGTGGCGCGGACCACCGCCATCGCCCTTTTCAGGCGCTGGCTGTCGCCGGCGGGAAGGCTTCTCGCGGCCACCGGGTCCAGCTTCGCCAGCTCGTCCTTGAACGCCTCGCCGCCGAGCCGGTCATGAAGATCGTTCGCGTGCTCGTTGAATTCGTCGGCAATGTCGGGAATTTCGGCCAGCCCTTCGGTGAGGACCTTGAGATAAAGCCCGGTGCCGCCGGCCATCACCGGCAGCCGGCCGCCGCCCCAGGCGGTTTCGATTTCGGCCGCCGCCATCTTCAGCCAGCGCCCGGCCGAACAACCCTCCGACGCCGGCAACACCCCGAACAGCCGGTGCGGGACCGCCGCTTCCTCCGCCTTGCCGGGTCGCGCCGTCAGCACGGACAGATCCTCGTATACCTGCATGGAGTCGGCGTTGATGACGGTGCCGGAAAATTCCCGGGCGACCTCGAGCGCCAAGGCCGATTTACCGCTGGCCGTCGGCCCGGCGATGATGACAACGGGGTTTAAATCGGTCACTGTCCCGGCAATCTTTCGATTCGTTCGGACCCAATCCTCGAGTGAGCCCCCTGTGGAAACCATCCTGACCCTGATCGCCCCGATCGGCGGACTGGATGAAACCATTGTCGCCTCTGTGGCCAAGGCGCTCAAGGTTATGGTGGCGACGTTGGCGCGGCGGACTGGCTTTCACCGGGCGAAGCCTGCGATATCCTTTTTTCCGGCGCCGATCCGCAAGCGGCGGAAACGGCCGTGCGCCAAGCCCTGCCGGGGGCGGCGGTGGACCTGTTGGCGCAGCCCGCCGCCGGGCGGCGGAAATCGCTTCTCGTCGCCGACATGGATTGCACCATCATCACCACCGAAACCCTGGACGAGCTGGCGGCGCGGGCCGGCCGCAAGGAAGACACCGCCGCCATCACCGAACGCGCCATGCGGGGCGAGATCGGCTTCGCCGAGGCGTTGAAGGAGCGCGTGGCGATGCTGGAGGGGCTTGAGCAAGGGGCGCTCGAGGAAACCCTGGCCCAGGTGACGTTGAGTCATGGCGCCGAAACCCTGGTCAGGACGATGGCCGGGAACGGCGCCCATACGGTCCTGGTGTCGGGGGGGTTGGGGTTTTTCACCGAGCGGGTGGCGGCCATGGCCGGGTTCGACGAAACCAGGAGCAACCGGTTCGAGATCGCCGGCGGCCGCCTGACGGGGCGCGTCATCGAACCCATCCTCGGCCCCGAGGCCAAGCTCGAGGCGCTGACGGGTCTGTCCGCCGAACGCCAAATCCCCCTTGCCCTGACCCTGGCCATCGGCGACGGCGCCAACGACGCGCCGATGATCCGGGCCGCCGGGCTGGGCGTCGCCTACCGGGGCAAGCCGGTGGCCAGGGAGGCCGCCCGGGCGCGCATCGAGGCGTGCGGCCTGACGGCGGCGTTATACATGCAGGGATACCGGCGGCACGAATTCGCCGGGTAAAAAACCGACGCCCGGGGCGACGAACGGGGCGCGGCGAGGTTTAATCAGCCCTTGGCGATACGGATGGCGACGAAGCGCAGCCCTCCCTGACCACCTTCCAGCAGCAGCAAAACCGATTTTCGGCCGGCCTTTTCGGCCTCGGCGACCTTTTTCTCGATATCGGCGGGTTCGGCAACCTCTTGCTGGCTGATTTCGACGATCACGTCGCCGGGGCGGATGCCCTTTTCCGCCGCCGGGCCGCTCTCGGTGACCTTGGTGACGACGACGCCCTTGAGGTCCTTGTCCAGCGAATACTTTTTCTTGAGCTTCGGCGTGATGGAGGAAAGCCGGAGCCCCAGGGCGTCGATGGTGCTTTCGCTGCCTTTCCTGGATCCGGAGGACTTGGCCGCGACCTCGGCAGGCGATTCGCCGAGTTCCTCGACCTTGGCCTTGAGCGTGACCTTCTTGTTGTCGCGCCACACCTCGATGTCCACGGACCTGCCGACCTCGGTGTCGGCGACGAGGCGCGGCAGGCGGCGCATTTTGCTGACTTCCCGGCCGTCGAACTTGAGGATGACGTCGCCGGCCTTCATCTTCGCCTTTTCCGCCGGCCCGTCGGGAATGACGCTGGCGACCAGGGCGCCGGTGGCTTCCTTCAGGCCCAGGGTCTCGGCGATTTCCTCGGTCACCGCCTGGATGTGAACGCCGAGCCAGCCGCGGCGCACCTGGCCGTGCTTGATCAGTTGCTTGATGACCGGATGGGCGGTGGCGCTGGGG
>JADFMB010000156.1 GCA_022564115.1 Pseudomonadota bacterium | reverse complement strand
TGACTGTTATTCCTACTTTTGGTCCCTCTGACCCTTATGTTGCGGTTTTGAAGCGCGATATGAGGAACTGGGGAATTGGTCCCCGGCTAGGCGTGGAAGTCAGCGAGCCCGTTGTAGGCGGGTTCCGCCTGTCGGGCTCGGTGAGCGGTTCCGCCCTGTTCGGCGACCGTGACACCATCGACAGCGCTCTTGGGCCAAATTTTGGCATTCCTTTACCAACAACCGCCCGGTTAACCGACGACCGGCAATCGTTTTTCAACGTCGATGGCGAACTGGGTATCGGCTATGCGGTTGAGATGGGCAATGCCAGGTCCATGATGCTGACTCTGGGGTATCGGGCGGAAGCATGGTTTGGAGTCAGCAACACGACAAACTCGGCCGTAAGTCAGTTCCCGGGACGCTCGTACGGGGATCGGGATGCCGACCAACTTTTTCACGGTCCGTTCCTGCGGGGGATTCTTAATTTTTAGGTTGTGATTAGGGACAAGCTTCCCAGCCTGTCCCACTAAATCATTTCATCAGTTTGGGGTTGGGGAGGTCGAGGCCGAAGCCGCGCACGGGACGGTCACGCGCCATTTCCGCCAGCATCAGAAGGGCGAGGAGACCTCGACCAATCCCATCGCCTCGATCTTCGCCTGGACGCGGGGGCTCGCCTACCGCGGCAAGTTCGACCAAACGCCGGACGTGGTGAGGTTCGCCGAAACCCTGGAGGCGGTGTGTATCGATACCGTCGAGGCGGGCTTCATGACCAAGGACCTGGCGCTGCTCATCGGCCCCGATCAGGCGTGGTTGAACACCCAGGCCTTCCTCGACAAGCTCGACGAGGGGCTTCAAAAAGCCATGGGGTAGCGTGGCCTTCATATGCTTAAACGACTTAGCGACATCTACAATCAGGCTGATTTGGTAGACGTCCTCAAGACCTTAAGGGCGGCAGCCGTATACGATCTCTTTGGCCAAATTCTTCTGCACAACTTTTACAAGGACGTTGCTGCTGGAAATGCGGACGCCAACACACTGATTGCAGAATTGCCAGAAGGGAAAGTCTCGCTCAAGGAATTTACAGACGGAATAAACCGACTCGGTGTTAAGGCTCTAGTGGAAACAAAACGAAATGCCAATCGAGCCTTAACGAGAAATTTATTCAAGGAGTCATTCAGAATTACAGAGGCTTATTGTCGTAGTTCGTCACAATTGCCAGCCTTCAAGGCCAACGAATGGTTTGAGTTTTCAAGAGTTATAGCTAATTCCCTTTCGCACAATTTTCGATTGGAGTTTCGACCATATGATATTTCCATACTACCAGTTTCGTACAAGGGAGTTACGGTAGATAGTTCTTTGAATGGAAAGCCAATTTCCATGAAACTGGAAATACTGATCAATCTCGTTGATGAGTTAATTGGCTTTGCAGAATCAATTCATTAGATCGTTATATCGACCTGAAACCAGTTATGTCCGTTTGTGGTTACACGGAGTCAAGGAATTCTGGGTACACATCACTTAACTCCAGGCTTTGACACCGGAATTTCGAATACTTAAGTATTGTGACCTAACCCGCCTTTACCTCGATCCGTTTTTCCATCACCGCCATGGCGGCGTCGATCTGATCCAGCCGGGTGGCGTGGTGGAGATCAAGAAGCCGGTCGACCTGTGGCCCATGCCACGCCAAAAGGCGGGCCAGTTCGGCCTTCTTCAAGCCCTTTTCCCGCATGGTCTGGTAAACCAAAACCGTGACCGCGGTTTGCGTCGGCAGGGCGACGGGGTATTTGCCCTTTGAGGGTTGCGGAACATCTTCGCGGTTGGCGATCCGGGCGGCGATAGCCTCTTCCAGGGCGTCGATGGCATGCAGAAGGGCATCGTCGTTGTCTTCGCCGAACGTCGTCAGTTCGGGAAAGTCCTTGCTGGTCGCCATAACGGTATCGCCGTCCGGGGTGAGGGTAATCGGGTACGCCAACATCATTTCACTCCTAAATCCTTTTGATTTTCTTGATAAAGCCTAATCCCAATTGTTTCTTTCCGCCGTGCATTGGCAGTTGAGAGCGCCGCTTTCCCTTAATGACCGTGAGGTGACCGCTCCCTGTCTTGTGGGACTCGAAGGAACACCCCTGCTTGGAAAGCCAGCGCTTGAATTGGTTCGAATTCAGGGGAAGAGCATACACAACACTTTTGTTGCATACAACACTCTTGTTGTGTTATGATCCCGGAAGTTTATTAAGAAAAACCGGCGAATTCCGCGTCCTGGGGACAGGCGGCTTTTGCAAAGGCAAAACCAGCCGGTCCCCTTATGCCGCCGCTCAATGCGGTTGCCGTGAATGGGTCCAGCGCCCCCTTGAAAATCCCATGCCGCCTGACTATGTTCTAAGTCTGTTCTTTGACATTGTGAATATGATTCATGCGCGTTCATGGGTTCGTTTTGTGGATGCTCTCGAATGAAGACAAATTTTACCGATGTTGACGTATGTTTACGTTTCACCGGCGATTGGCGTCGCCCTGTTCAACTCCCAGGTTAACTCATTGAAATGACTACCAGATGCCAACCGAATGACTACCCGATGTCTACCGAAAGCCCACCGGATGTCCACCCAAAGTCCACCGAATGCCGACCAATGCCCACCAATGCCTACCGCTCATTTCCAGGCGTTTTCATTTGACACGTCAGGACGGATGTTATAACAATAGATATAACATATTGTTATGGAGAATCCCATGTCCAGCACTGTAACCGTCCGCAAGATCGGCAATTCCCACGGCGTGATTCTGCCCAAGGCGGAACTCGAACAGCTTGGCGTGTCCGAGGGGGACAAGCTGTTCGTCGTCCATACCCCCGACGGCATCCGCCTGACGCCTTATGACCAGCGTTTCGCGCGCCAGGTCGAGGCGGCCGAAGACTTCATGAATAAGTACCGGGACGTTTTCCGCGAACTGGCGAAATGAAGGAGCCGGCTTGGCTTCTTCCCGAGGCCGTGATCGTTGTCCAGGAAATGCAGATCGCCCGATTCGGAGGCTCTGGCGGGCTTCGTGATGCGGGGCTTCTTGAGTCCGCCCTGGCGCGGCCCGTCAACAAACAAGCTTACGACGCGGAGGCAACGGTTTTCGATTTGGCCGCCGCCTATGCCTTCGGACTTGCCCGCAACCATCCCTTCGTCGATGGCAACAAGCGAATTGCGTTCGCTGCCGCGGCCATGTTTCTTTCCGAAAACGGTTACGAGCTTGCCCCTGATAAAATGGAGGCCCTGCAAACCATCCTGAAACTTGCCGCCGGGGAATTGGAAGAGGACGAGCTGGCGCGGTGGATCGAAAAAAATTGCCGGAAGGCCTGATTACACGCCGATCATCGGCCCGAGGGCGGCATAGACCGCCGCCGGTCCGGCGTTGCGGGCGACGGCGGCGATTTCTACACCCGGCAGGAAACGGGCCAGGGTTTCCGCCGTCTCGATCACCGGCACCGGGCTGTCGTCGGATTCATCCACCGCCACGCCGGCGATCCCGACGCCGCGTCCCTGGATCGCCGCCACCGTGGTCAGGGTGTGGCTGAGGGTGCCGAGATAGGAGCCGACGACGACGAGAACCGGCGAACCCAGTTCCGCCATCCAGTCGAGAACAGTATGGGTTTCATCCAGGGGCACCATGGCGCCGCCGATGCCTTCGATCAGCAGCCAGTCCCCGGCCCCCCCTTGGGCGTCGCGGCAGAAACCGGCCAGGGCCTCGAAGTCGATAGTCCGGCCTTCCCGCCGGGCCGCCATGTCCGGCGACAGGGGCTCGGCGAACCGCCACGGCGAGCACGCCTCGACGGCTTCTTGCGTCGGCTCGATTTCGAGGCTGTTGAGCAAAATCGCGGTGTCGGTGGTCCCCGCATCGTCGCCGGGATAGCCGCTGACGACCGGCTTCAGGACCCTGACCGACAATCCCCTGTCCTTGAGGGCGGCGGCGAGGGCGGCGGTGACGTAGGTCTTGCCGGTGCCGGTGCCGCTTGCGGTGACGAACAGCGTCTTCACGCACTTGCTTCGGCGTCGGGGGCTTCGGCGTCGGGGGCTTCGGCGTCGGGGGCTTCGAGTATCCGGGCGCGGATGATCCCGGCCAGCCTTTCGATGTCGTCGTCGCCATGGGCGGCGGAGAAGGTGACGCGCAGCCGGGCCGTGCCGTCGGGCACCGTCGGCGGGCGGATGGCGACGACCAGGAATCCCTCGTCCTCCAGCAACCGCGCCGCCCGCAGCGTCCGTTCCGAATCGCCCAGCACGATGGGGACGATGGGGCTTACGGCCTCGGGCAGGCCCAAGGCTTCGGTGAACGCCTTGGCTTTTTTCAGCGGCAGGGCGGCGTAATCGGGGTCGGCCTCGATCAAATCGATGGCCGCGATCGCCGCCGCCACGGAGGCGGGCGGCAAACCGGTGGAGTAGATGAAGGTCCGGCACCGGGTGCGGATCAGGTCGATGACCGCCCGGCTGGCACACAGATAGCCGCCGTAGCCGCCGACGGCCTTCGACAGGGTGCCCATCTGCAACGGCACCCGGCCTTGGCCGCTATTGACGTAGCTCGACCCCCGGCCGCCGCCGACGACGCCGATGCCGTGCGCGTCGTCGATCATCAGCCAGGCGTCGTGTTCCTGGGCGATGTCGGCCAGTTCGCCGATCGGCGCCAGGTCGCCGTCCATGGAAAACACGCCGTCGGTGACGATCAACGCCCGCGGATGGTCGTTCCGGTGGGCCGCCAGAATTTCACCCAGATGCCCGGTGTCGTTGTGGCGGAAGACGTGCAGCGCCCCCCCGGTCAGCCTGGCGCCGGCGAAGATGCAGGCGTGGGAAAGCTCGTCCACCGCCACCATGTCGTCGGCGCCGGCGAGCGCCGGGACGATGCCGGTGTTGGCGAGATAGCCGGAGCCGAACACGCACGCCGCTTCGGCGCCTTTCAGCGCCGCCAGCTTCGCCTCCAGCTCGGCGAACAGCGGATGGTTGCCGGTCACCAGCCGCGACGCGCCGGAGCCGACGCCGTACTTCTGCGTCGCCTCGACGGCGGCGGCCTTGATGGCTTGGTGCTGGCTGAGGTTCAGATAATCATTGCACGAGAAAGAGATCAGGCGCTTGCCGCCGCGCCGGACCTCGACGGGCCCCAAGCGCTCGGTCTCGATGAGGGTGCGCAGCAGGTTCCGCTGCTTGAGCGCCGCCAGCTTCTGGGAAGCGAATTCATCCAGGGACGCGGACATGCTCACCCCTCGCCGACGACCTTGACCACGCAATCCGTGAGCCGCGTCAGGTCCTCTTCGTCGATGGTGAAGGCCGGCATCAGAGTGACGATGTCGCCGAACGGCCGGATCCAGCAGCCGGCGGCGACGAAGCGCGCCCGGAGCCCGTTCATGTCCTCGATTTTGTCCATCTCGACGACGCCGACGGCGCCCCGGACGCGGACGTCCTTGACCGCCCCCCACGGCCCGGCCGCGCCCCGACACGGCTCCAGCGCCGCCGTCAGGTGCGCTTCGATGGCCTTTACCTGTTGCAGCCGGGGTTCGGTCTCGAACAGATCCAGCGACGCATTGGCCGCCGCGCAGGCCAACGCGTTGCCGGTGAAGGTCGGCCCGTGCATGAAG
The DNA here is from genome assembly GCA_022564115.1 of Pseudomonadota bacterium. Lineage (GTDB taxonomy): Bacteria > Pseudomonadota > Alphaproteobacteria > Rhodospirillales > Casp-alpha2 > Casp-alpha2. The sequence goes on along the minus strand of JADFMB010000156.1, from coordinate 750 downwards.
GCGTCGTCCAGGTCGTCGGACAGGAACGCCTCGAACACGTCCCCACTGGCGATGGTGGCGGCCAGGGGCAGGGTGCCGCCGGTCAGCGATTTCGACAGGGTCATGATGTCCGGCGCCACGCCGGCCTGTTCGCAGGCGAACATGGTGCCGAGCCGGCCAAGGCCGGTCATGATCTCGTCCAGGATCAGCAGCAACCCGTGGGCGTCGCAGGCCTCGCGGACGGCGTTTAACGTTTCGGGCGAATGGAAGATCATGCCGCCGGCGCCCTGGACCAGGGGTTCCAGGATCACGGCGGCGCATTCAGGGGCGCGGTCGGCGAGGAAGGCCTCGAAGCGGACCCGGGTGTCTTCGTCCCGGGGCAGGTCGAGCCGGAATTGTTCCCCCATCAGGCCCTGGAACCTTCCCATGATGCCGTCTTCCGGGTCGCCGACGGCCATGGCGGCGATGGTGTCGCCGTGGTACGCGCCCTTGAAGCAGACGAATTTTGTTCGATCCGGTTGGCCCCGGTTGAGCCAGACCTGGACCGCCATTTTCATCGCGATTTCGACCGCCACCGAACCGGACTCGGAAAAGAAAACCCGCTCCAGGCCGCCCGGGGCCAGGGCCGCCAGCCTTTCGGCCAGGGTGAACGCCGGTTCGTTGAGACTCTGGTGCGATCTGGAGCTGAAGTTGAGGCAGGGTCTATCGACGCAGTTCTCGAAAGAAAATTCACGAATTCGATTGCTTGGAAGCAGGAATTCCAAAAGGCGC
>JADFMB010000155.1 GCA_022564115.1 Pseudomonadota bacterium | reverse complement strand
ATCGTAGAAGAACTTGCTCTGATCGCTCGCCAACCGTCCCATCATCGTTCCGCCCTCCCGGTGAAAAATACCAGGAAGATCGAATCACGCTTCGAGTCCCGCCACAAGGGACTTTATCAACAGTATCGGTCATAAGCGGACATAAATGCGTGTGCTGAAAAAGGTCCGCTTTCGGGGGCAAAGCGGACATCACCGTAACCTTACCGTTCCTTGTCCCGACCTTGCCCAATCTTGCCGTACCGAACCTTGTTCTAATCTTGTTGTTGTATTGAGGTAATCTTGATGTCGCACCTTGGGGTAATCTTGCGGTGCAAAAGTGAACAAAAATGGCTAATTACTCCCTACTTTCAACCGTTTAAGGGGCTTCACCTGTACCTGTTATTTAGTCATTGTTCTGTATAGCTAATTCACTGAAACCATTAGTATTTTTGGAGCTTAGTTACCCTTTTATAGGCCCATGTCACATGGTGGACCTAGCCTTCCGGACACACCTCGGCCTAGTTGGCCGAGATGCATGTCACACGGAGCCACCTGAGCCCACACGAACACTCCACATCAGCAGCTAGTCTATTTGACGGGCCGGGGTTTGGCTGTCGGCCTTTCACTGCTTACCTCTAACAAACGCCACCTCCCACCAGCCGATGTGGCAACACGGCGGGAGGACCCGGTCCTAAGCCGGGTCCTGAGCCTCTAAACTCGCTGAAGTAAGAGGGCAGGCTCTTTTCCCTCTCCAGCGGCGCCCTGTAAGCTCTGGCCGTCACGTTGGCGACAGTCTCCTTACAGCCCGTCATCAAGGACGGGTTAGGCATGAAATACGCATTACTGTTTCGGCAGCGGTCCCTTTGGTTCCGTCGCTTATTTTATGATAGTAAAGGCTTTGCTCATGCCGCCGCATCCGCCTCCTTAGCCTCGATAAAGGCCATGGCTTCCGTCAAACGCCAACCGCATTTTTGCGGGCTCAGATGTATCCGGCGCGGAAAACGCGAGTCGGCTTTTTCATACCGATCCAGCGAAGCGCGAGAACACCCGAGCATCTTGCCGAGTTCGCGGGCGGATAGGAGCCGTTCCGGTAATCCGTCCAGCGCCGCCTCTGCCGGGCTCAATGAAATTACGTTGTCGTTGTTTGTCATGGCGTCGTTCCTTGGTTGAAACTGACGCCACTTTAGGGGGGTGTTTTGTGTCCGCCCAAACCTTTAACTACGGACACCTGCGGGCTAAATAATTCCCACTTTCCGCCATTCATGGACGGTAGATTTCCCCGCGCCCGAAGCCCTTGCAATCTTTCTAATACTCGCGCCAGGGTGTTCTTCAAGGTAGTCCCTTGCCAATTGACGCTTGCTTTCTTGGGGGGCTTGGCCGGGGGCGTGATCCTGGCCGAGAAGCCGCTGCATCAGGTCAACGAGGCGGGTCGGCGGCGGCATGCCGTGACTCTCACAGGCCCGCAACATCAAATATGCATGAGTTCCGGCTTCGGGATCGGAAATCGCCCCGCTGCCACGGATCAGGTGCGACTCCCCGGCCTTGGCGCTACGCTCTCGCGCATCAAGCGCCCCCAGGACGGACGACGATAGCGTTTCCATCGCCTCGGCGTCACCACCCCGAGCGGCTCTTATCAGGGTTTGAGAAAAACGGGGGTTACTCATTTCGCCCCCCGTATCTGCACCACCTTGCCGCCGGGATCGCCCTTGAGGATGATTGCCACCCTGTCGGCCCAGGCGTTGAGGGCTTCGCGCTTCTCGTCGTCGTACTCGTTCACGTCATAAATTTGGGTAACACCACCCTCGGCGTGGTTGAGCAGCTTGGAAACGACAAGCCGGGGGAATTTCAGCGTCCGCGTCAGGTTCGTCGCCACGGTGCGGCGAAGATCATGGAACCGCCAGCCGGTGACGCCTGATTTTTCGTCCAGGTCGGCCTTGAACTTAGAGAACCCGGAGATTGGGACAGTCTTTGTCTTGTCGGCGTCCTTCTTCCGTGAGGCATGGCCCGAAGTGAAAACGTATTCGTCCGAAAGCCGGGGCGTGTTCTTTAGAACGTCGAGCGCCATATCTGACAACGGAACGGTGTGCTCCCGGTTTGCCTTCGCCCGCTCGGCGGGGATGGTCCACAACCCGGCTTCAAGGTCCAGTTCTTGCCACCGCATTTCGCCAACTTCGGTTCGGCGCTGGCCGGTCAGGATCAGCACCTTGAAGAAACCGCCGAAGGGCCAGCCAATTTCGTCAGCCGCTTCCCAAAGACTTTTGATTTCATCGTCGGCCAAAAACCTGTCGCGGACTTTTTCACCAGCACGGGCCATGCCGGGACCGATAGGGACGGACTCAATAAGCGCCCGCTCGACCATGGCCCAATTAAGCATTTTTCGGACGGTGGCGAGGGTGCGGTTGGCGGCGTAGACGCCCCGCTCATCCTCTACGGTGTCCAACATGGAGACAATATCGGAGCGGGTGATGGTTGAAATAGGGCGGTGCCCCAGGATCGGGCCGACAACCTTTTTAAGTCTCCGCTCGTCGCCCTTCCAGGTCCGCTTTTTGCGCTTGGCGTATCTCTCTATAAATAAGTCGGCTACAGCCTCGAAGGTGTGGGGCGTTTCTTGCATCTCACGTTTGCGGACCTGCTTCTCGCGGGCCGGGTCAATGCCGTTGTCTACCTGGTCAACCGCTTCCCCTGCCTTGGTGCGGGCGTCTGCAAGGGACAGGGCGGGGAACCGGCCCAGGGTAAGACGACGCAGCTTGCCGCCCATGCGGTAGAACATGATCCACGATTTCGCGCCCTTTGGGGATACCCGCAGGGCAAAGCCGGGGGTGAGGCTGTCGAAATACTCCACTTGTTTGTCCGGGGTCGGCTTTATCCGCTCGACGGCGGCGGCTGTCAGTTTCAATTTCGGCATAACTTTTTGACCTCGCTGTTACCTATCGTTACCTTAAAGTTGCCTATTTGGAGTAGTTCTGGAAAAAGTCCCGTGCTTAAACGCACTCAAATAGGTAACAATAGGTAACAGAATAGAGTGATTTGGACTGATTACCTTTGACGCGATATGATACGACGAATTGAGATAAAGTCAACAAAACTAAGGGATATTTTTATCAATAGCACGGGATTTGGGGCGAGCTGAAATGACCTGTTCGGAGATTTCTAATCCCGAGGTTGCGGGTTCGAGTCCCGCCGGGCGTGCCACCCTTGAAATCCAGAAGTTGTTCCCGATCTTGGGGCCGCCGGGGGGCGGCCGGGGGGGGCGCCAGGGTTCTTATGGCGCCGGAACGGCGGTAAGATAGCCCGATCATGGCCGATCATCCCGACATCGAAGACGGCATCCTCGACCTGTGGCCGACGAAAATCATGGCCCGGCGGCCGGACGGTTCAGAATCCTGGAACAAGGAGCTGGTCAGGCTGGTGCGCGAGCTCGAACGCGACAACAAGAACCTGACCACCGACTACCTGGCGCCCGACCTGTTCAACATGGACCATCCGGCGGTCAATTGGCTGCGCGATCAGGTCAACGGCACGGTGATTGAATACCTACGCCTCCTCGGCATCGACTACCCCGTCAACTGGCAGATCACCGGCTGGCCCAGCGTCAACCGGTTCGGGGATTACCATGACGCCCACAACCATCCTTGGTCGTACCTCAGCGGCACCTACTACGTGAAAATGCCGACCACCCGCGAAACCCTGCGAAACAGGAAAGACGTTCGACCCGGCTGCATCACCTTTTACGACCCCCGGGGAGGGGTCAACATGACGGCGATCAAGAACGATCCCTACGTGGACCCCGAATACACGGTCCTGCCGGAACCGGGGCTGATGCTGCTGTGGCCGGCCTTCGTCAACCACTTCGTGCACCCCAACCTGAGCAAGGAAACCCGAATCTCCATCAGCTTCAACATCGTCCTGAAATGGTCCGACGAATACCTGCCGGATCAAGGCTGAGCCCGCGTTGCGCGGCATGGACTGGCGCCGACGATCAGGGTTTCCTAGAATGCTCCGTTAATTCCGCCAGGGGGAAATAACACCAGGGAATAACACCGCCAGGGGGGCCAAAAAAAGAGGACGCTAACAGTGGCCAAAATGACCATCGTCGGCGGCGCCGACTATAACCGCAAGGACAACCGGACCGAGATTCCGATCATCGTTGCATTCGGAGACAAGCAATACCAGACCCTGGATTGGGGAATGGGTGGTTTCAGGATTGGCGATTACGAAGGCGAGTTGAAGCCCGACGACGAATTCACCGTCGACGGCCTCGGCATGGTCGACGGGGACGTTTTCGGGGTCCGCATCGATTGCCGGGTCGCCCGGCGGCTCGGCCAGCAACTGGGGGCGGGTTTTATCGAACTGAGCTCCGACGCCTACGACCTCCTCGAAGCGCTGATGATGCGGCGGAAGAAATTTCTTGAAAAACTGAAGATGCGATCCCGGTCCTGAACCCGGCGATGGTCGGGAATTCAACGTCCCGTGGCCGATGAAAGGCCGGAACCCGAATAGTGGCGAAAGAAAAACCAGCGAAGGAACGCCGCCAGCACAAGCGGTCGAAGACGAAGGCCCTGGCCGTCGCTTTCGAGGGCCAGTCCTACGACACCCACGACCTGAGCATCGGCGGCACCATGGTTACCGGGTATGACGGTCCGTTGTCGGCCGGTTCCTTGCTGTCGGTGACCGGGATCGGGCCTTCCGGGGGCCAGATGACGGAGGTCAATATCCGCGCCCGGGTCAATCGCAACGGCCCCGGGCCCGGCGAGCTGGCGTTGACGTTTCTGGACCTGGACGAGAAGGCTTACGGCATCCTTCAGGATTACATGGCCAGCCGGGTCGAGGGGTTGGAGGCTTCCGAGGCCCCGGAGACCCGAAACCCCCTGGCGCCCCCCGGACCCCCAGGAACCCCCGGACCCGACGATCAATCGTAAAGGTCTTTGGGGTCGGTTTCGACGTCGGCGATGACTGAAACCTCGCCGTCCCTGACGGCATTGAAAAAACAATTCCTCCGCCCGGTGTGGCAGGCGACGCCTGTTTGGTCGACCTGGACCAGGACCGTGTCGTTGTCGCAATCCCAGCGAAAATCCTTCAACGCCTGGGTCTGGCCGGAGGTTTCGCCCTTGCGCCACAGCTTGCCCCGGGACCGTGACCAGTAACAGACCTGCCCTGATTTCAAGGTTTCGACGACGGCGTCGCGGTTCATCCACGCCATCATCAGCACCTCGCCGGTGTCGAACTGCTGGGCGATCGCCGGCACCAGGCCATCGCCGTTGAAGGCGATGGCGTCGGCGACCTTTTCGGCGGCGGCCTCGACCTTGTCCTTGCTGCCCATGTCGTCGCTCATGGGAGATCCTTTCCGGTTCCGGAAAGCCCTACATCGGCCTTTGCGGGCGATCTGTCAACCGGGCTGTCAACCGGGCTCGACGCATAAGGGTGGGGGGACTATAATGTTATATTATAACATTATGAACCGAACCCCGGCACACGGGAAACGAACCCATGACCCCCTCCGCCGCCTTTATGGACACCGGCCACGACCACGATCTTTGCATGGAATCCGCCCTCGACCGGGCGTCGGCGCTATGCGGTGAACGCGGCGTCCGCCTGACGCCGCTGCGGCGCCGGGTGCTGGAACTGGTCTGGGTCGGCCACAAACCCCTCGGCGCCTATGAAATCCTCGATACCCTGAAAGCCGAGCGCCAGGGCGCGGCGCCGCCGACGGTTTACCGGGCATTGGACTTTCTGTTGCAACACGGGCTGGTGCACCGGATCGAAAGTCTCAATTCCTTCGTCGGCTGCCCGGACCCGTTGAAACCCCACGGCGGGCAGTTCCTGATTTGCCGGTCCTGCGGCCTGACGGCCGAATTGAACGACCATCGCATCGACCAGGCGATCCGCAACAGCGCCAACAAGGCCGGTTTCACGGTCGGCAGGCCGATGATCGAAATCGAAGGTTTATGCCCCCATTGCCGGGACGCGGGCGAAGGGTCCCCCGGATGACTGACCGTTTCCCCAACGCCGAAATCCTGATCGAGGCCGAAGGCATCTCGGTCACCCGCCGCGGCAAGGAAATTCTAACGGAGGCCGGGGTTCGGGTTCGCGCCGGCGAGATCGTCACCCTGATCGGCCCCAACGGCGCCGGCAAGACAACGGTTGTCAGGATCGTTCTCGGGCTGATGAAGGCGGACCGGGGAGAAGTCTTTCGCCGCCCGGGCCTGGTGATCGGCTATATGCCGCAGCGGCTGCACATTGACCCGACCCTGCCGTTGACGGTCGGTCGGTTCCTGGCCCTGGGGGCCGCCAGGGGGCTTACCAGGGGCCGCCCCCGGACCCCGGACCGGACCAACCGGGTACTGGAGGAAGTCGGCGCCGGAACCATCATGGACACCCCCCTTCAAGCCGTTTCGGGCGGCGAGTTCCAACGAATCCTGCTGGCCCGGGCGCTGCTCAGG
>JADFMB010000154.1 GCA_022564115.1 Pseudomonadota bacterium | reverse complement strand
GTCTATGACCGGCTCATGCGCCGCCTGACGGTTCAGGAAACCTTGCAGGTCTACCACGAACAATCCCGCCAGCACGCCCGCGACTACCCGGAGGTCGTCAAAGCGATTTTGGGCGAAAGGGCGCACATGGTGCGAAACACCGGGGCCGGCCGTCTGATTCTCAGCGTCGCCGTGCCGGTGCAACGCTACAAACATGTGCTCGGGGCATTGATGTTGACCAGGGGATCGCATGCCATCGACAGCGCTCTTCTGGAGGTGCGCCTGGATATCCTGAAGATTTTCGCCGTCGCCCTTGGAGTGACGGTGTTGTTGTCGATGTACCTGGCCGGCACCATCGTCCGGCCGATCCGGCGCCTCGCCGCCGCCGCGGAGCGGGTGCGGCGTGATCACGGCCGTCAGCAGACGATTCCTGACTTCGCCGGCAGAAACGATGAAATCGGCGATCTCGCCGAGAGCCTGTCGGAAATGACGGAGGCGTTGTGGCTCCGGATGGACGCCATCGAAAGTTTCGCCGCCGACGTGGCGCACGAGATCAAGAACCCCCTGACGTCTCTCAGAAGCGCGGTGGAAACCACGGCCCGGCTGAAAGACCCGGAACAGCAGCGCAAGCTCATGGTCATTATCCAAGAGGACGTCAGCCGCCTGGACAGGCTGATCAGCGACATATCCGATGCCTCGCGCTTGGATGCGGAACTGTCCCGGGCCGAGACCGAGCCGGTGGACATCGGCGCCATGCTGGCGATTCTTGTCGAAATGCATAACGACACCCCCGAGGGTGGACTCCGGACGCGCCTTGAAAACACCGCCGGTGATAGCGGACCGCTGATGGTCGACGGCATCGAGAGCCGCCTGGCCCAGGTGTTTCGCAACGTGCTGAACAATGCCCAATCCTTCAGCCCCGGCGAAGGGTCCATTACCATCACCACTTCGCGCGAAAACGGCTGGATCGTCGTCGATATAGACGACGACGGCCCGGGCATCCCGGCGGGCAAGGAAGAAGCCATTTTCGAGCGTTTTTACACCCAGCGTCCGGAATCGGAGAAGTTCGGCACCCATTCGGGTCTCGGATTAAGTATTTCCCGTCAGATCATCGACGTCCACGGTGGCCGGCTTTTCGCCGCCAACCGCACCGGGCCGTCGGGCGAGGTTCTGGGAGCCCGGTTTTCCATCCGCCTGCCGACCGGTTGACAGGCCGGTTGACAGGTCCCCTGGGGGGCTCCACGCTTATCGTGGATGGAGCAGATTCACGCCACCACTGTCGATATCGACGGGTCCGGGGTCTTGCTGTCGGGACCGTCGGGGAGCGGCAAGTCGGACTTGGCACTGAGGCTGATCGACGGCGGCGCCCGGCTGGTTGCCGACGACCGCACCGATTTGGCGTTGGCCGACGGGCGCCTCGTCGCCTCGGTGCCCCGGGAAATCGCCGGCCGCATGGAAGTCCGGGGTCTGGGCGTCCTGGAGAAAGATGCGGTCCCGCAAACGGTTCTCGCCTTGGTGGTCGAATTGGTGGGCCCGGAAGACGTCGAACGGGCACCCGAAACAGCAACGGTTACGTTCCTGGGAGTCGACGTACCCGTGGTCCGCCTCCATGCGTTCGAGGCCTCGGCGGCGGCCAAGGTTCGCGCCGTCCTCATGGCCACGGGTGCGCTATAATGAGGACGCCATGAACAGGAAAAGCCCGAACCAGGCCCCGCCGACGCCGTTGCTTCTGGTGACGGGGGTTTCCGGTGCCGGCAAAAGCTCGGCCCTGAAAGTGCTCGAGGATCTGGGCTACGAGGCGGTGGACAACCTGCCGGTGTCTCTCATCGGCCGCATGGTCAGCCCCGGGGAATTTCCGCAACCCGTCGCCATCGGCATCGACATCCGCACCCGGGATTTCAACGCTGCCGGATTCCTCGGCACACTGAACACCCTGGTCGAACGCCCCGATACGGACGTTAAACTGCTGTTCCTGGACTGCGACGACGATGTTCTGGTCCGGCGCTTCGAGGAAACCCGCCGCCGCCATCCCTTGGCCGACGACCGCCCGGTCAGCGACGGGCTCAGGCGGGAAAGGGTCCTGATGGCCGACGTCCAGAAACAGGCCAACATCATCGTCGATACCTCGGAAATGGCCCTGGCCGATTTGAAGCGTACCCTCGAAGGCCATTTCGGGTTGGAAGGCGAAGGCCAGCTTTCCGTTTTCGTGACCTCTTTTTCCTACCGCCGCGGCCTGCCCAGGGACGCGGATCTGGTTTTCGACGTCCGGTTCCTGAAAAACCCCCATTACGACCTCGACCTGAGGGAGCTTTCCGGCCTCGATGAGGCGGTCGGGGAATTCATATCCGCCGATGAACGGTTTCAACCGTTTTTCGACAACCTGACGCGGCTGCTCGAGCCCCTGCTCATCGGTTACGCCGAAGAGGGCAAGAGCTACCTGACCATCGCCTTCGGGTGCACCGGCGGCCGTCATCGCTCTGTTTTCGTTGCTGAAAAACTGGCCCGCTGGCTCGACGGCAAGGGCCGGCACCCGAAATCGCGCCACAGGGACTTGGACAAATCGGGCAATTGATATCAAACTCCCGGCAAGAAATTGGGTGGATTAAGTTTTTCTCTTGATCCCGAGGCGCAGCCGGGGATTATCACGCCATGTGGGAAGGGCCGCTTTAAGATGATCGGTTTGGTGCTTGTGACCCACGGCCGCCTGGCCGAGGAGCTGATCGCGGCGCTGGAGCACGTGGTCGGGCCGCAGCCGAACGTCATCGCCGTCTGCATCGGACCCGACGACGATATGGAGCAGCGCCGGGCCGAAATTCTCGACAGCGCCGCCAAGGCGGACGAAGGGGACGGCGTCGTGCTGTTGACCGACATGTTCGGCGGCACGCCGTCCAATCTGGCGATTTCCGTCATGGACAAGGCGAACGTGGAGGTCATTGCCGGCGTTAATCTGCCGATGCTGGTCAAGCTGGCCAGCGTGCGGAAGACCGAGCCCCTGGCCAACGCCATCGAGGCGGCCCAGGAAGCCGGGCGCAAATACATCAACATCGCGTCTAAGCTGTTGTCCCAGGACCAGGAATGAGCACCGGCGGCGGTCCCTCCCGGGAAGCGGAAACGGCGTCCGACGCCTCCAGCGGGGCGGGCGGCGGCACCGTGCGGCGCCGGGTGACCATCATCAATTCCCGCGGCCTGCACGCCCGTGCGGCGGCGAAGTTCGCCAAGACCGTCGGCGCCTACGATGCCCAGGTGACGGTGAGCAAGGGCGAGCAGACGGTTTCCGGGCTGTCGATCATGGGGCTGATGATGCTGGCGGCAACGCCGGAAAGCGATGTCGACCTGATCGCCGACGGGCCTGATGCCGAAGCCGTCATCGAGGCACTGGTGGCGTTGATCGCCGACCGGTTCGAAGAAGACGGCGCCCACGGAAAAACCTAAAGATCAATTCGCGGGCCTGACCGGCTCGGGCAGGAATTCGATGGCCAAGGAACAACACTTCGACGGACTGGGCGTGGCGGCGGGGATCGCCATCGGGACGGCGTATGTCCGCGAAAGCGGCGCCGTCGACGTCCCCGAACGCCGGATTTCCAAGAAGGAGGTGGAAAAGGAGCAAAAGCGCCTGAAGGCCGCCGTCCGCCTCGCCCGCCGGCAAATCCGCCTGCTCCAATCACGGGCCGCCGCCAAATCCGGCGCCGCCGGCGAAGAACTCACGTTCCTCCTCGATGCCTACCTGCACATGCTTCAGGACTCGCGTCTGGTGCGCGGCGCCGAGCAACGCATCGCCGGCCAACAGGTCAACGCCGAAGCCGCCGTCAAGATCGAAATCGCCGACATCGCCCAGGTCTTCCAGGCCATGGACGATTCCTATATCGCCGCCCGGGTCGACGACATCCGCGAAATCGGCAACCGGCTGCTCAGGAACCTGACCAAGACTCCGGTCAAGCCGTTTTCGACGGCGCCGGAGAACAGCATCGTCATCGCCGAACAGTTGACCCCCGCCGACACCGCGCAGCTCGACCCGGCGCAGATCGCCGGCGCCGCGGCCATGCTCGGCAGCGCCGAAAGCCACACCGCGATCATGGCCCGGGCCTTGTGCCTGCCGACGGTCCTCGGCGCGGCCGGGCTGATCGGCGGCGTGCGGACCGGGGAGTGCGTCATCGTCGACGGGTCGGCCGGACACATCGTCATCAACCCGGCGCCAAAGACGATCGCCGCCTATGAACGCCGCCGCACCGAACACCGGCGCCAGATCCGCCGCCTCGGCCGCCTCCGGAACCTGGCCGCCATCACTCGCGACGGCGCCGAAATCACCCTCCTGGCCAATGTCGAGCTGCCCATCGAAATGGACATGGTGAATCAGGTCGGGGCCCTGGGCATCGGGCTGTTGCGCAGCGAATTCATGTTCATGAACCGCGAAGACGTCCCCAGCGAGGACGAACAGGTGGACGCGCTGCGTTCCGTCATCGGGGTCATGGGAAAACGCCCGGTTACCGTCCGTACGCTTGACGTCGGCGCCGAAAAACCGGTGGCGGCGCTGTTGAACGGCATCGAGGAAAGCGCCGTTTCCAACCTCGGTCTGCGGGGCATCCGCCTGTCGCTGGCGCGGACGGACGTCCTGGAAACCCAGTTCCGGGCCATCCTCCGGGCCGCCAACAGCGGCAATGTGCGCGTCCTCCTGCCGATGGTGTCCCAGGTCGGGGAAATCCGCCGGGCGCGGGAAATCATGAACAAAGCCGCCGCCAAGCTGCACCGGCGCGGGGTGGCGATTCCCGATCCATTGCCGCCCATCGGCGTCATGATCGAGGTTCCCGGCGCCGCCCTGGCGGCGGATGCCTTTGCCCAGGCCAGCGACTTTTTCGCCATCGGGTCCAACGACCTGACCATGTACACCCTGGCCATCGACCGCGGCAACGAACACGTGGCGCACCTGTTCGATCCACTGCATCCGGGGGTCCTCCGGCTGATCCAGTTTTCCGCCACGGCCGCGCTCCGCGCCCGCATCCCCATCAGCATCTGCGGCGAAATGGCCGGCGACCCCCGCTATTCGGCGCTGCTGCTGGGGCTGGGTATCCGCGAGCTGTCGATGACGCCGAGCAACATCCCGCGTGTCAAACAGCGGATCCGCGAAATGGACATGGACGCCGCCAACCGCCGCGCCGGCGTAATCATGGACCAGGTGGACTCCGGGCGGATCGCTACCCTGCTTGATGATTTCAACGCCCTGGCATAACATACAATCGTATTCACCCCTGCATTGCGTCCCCCTAACGTCCCTGGGGGGTAAACCGGCGCCGAAACAGGTTGCGGCCTGTTTCCTTGGCTGGTAAACCCCCCTTTCCTTTCCGTGAAAGAATTCAGGAGCCGCCACCATGCCTTTCGATGATTACAAGGTCGCCGATCTTACCCTCGCCGAGTGGGGCGAGAAGGAAATTTCCCTCGCCGAAACGGAAATGCCCGGCCTGATGGCGATCCGCGAGGAATTCTCCGGCCAGCAGCCGCTAAAGGGCGCGCGCATCGCCGGTTCGCTGCACATGACCATCCAGACGGCGGTGCTGATCGAAACCCTGAAGGCGCTGGGCGCCGACATCCGCTGGGCGACGTGCAACATCTATTCGACCCAGGACCACGCGGCGGCGGCCATCGCGGCGGCGGAAATCTCCATTTTCGCCACCAAGGGTGAAACCCTGGAGGAATACTGGGATTACGCGCACCGGATCTTCGAATGGTCCGACGGCGGCGGAGCGAACATGATTCTCGACGACGGCGGCGACGCGACGCTATTGCTGCACCTCGGCATCGACGCCGGAAATGACGCCGGCGTCATCGAAAAGCCCAACAACGAAGAAGAAGAGGCCCTGTTCGCCTCGATCAAAAAGCGGCTCGACGAAAAGCCCGGCTGGTACGCCGAGGCAGCCAAGGACATCCAGGGCGTCACCGAGGAAACGACGACCGGCGTGCACCGTTTGTACGAGATGGAAGCCAAGGGCACGCTTTTGTTTCCGGCCATCAACGTCAACGATTCGGTGACCAAGTCCAAGTTCGACAATCTGTACGGCGTCCGCGAGAGCCTGATCGACGGCATCAAGCGCGCCACCGACGTCATGCTTGCCGGCAAGACCGTGGTCGTTGCCGGCTATGGCGACGTCGGCAAGGGATCGGCGGCGTCCTTGCGCAACCAGGGGGCGCGGGTGCTGATCACGGAAATCGATCCCATCTGCGCGCTTCAGGCGGCGATGGAAGGTTACCAGGTGGTGACCATGGATGAGGCCGCGCCCATCGGCGACATCTTCGTCACCGCCACCGGCAACGTCGATGTCATCACCCTCGATCACATGCGCGAGATGAAGGACCGGGCGATCGTCTGCAACATCGGCCACTTCGACAGCGAGATCCAGATCAACGCGCTCAGGAACTACAAGTGGCACAACGTCAAGCCGCAGGTCGACGA
>JADFMB010000013.1 GCA_022564115.1 Pseudomonadota bacterium | reverse complement strand
CACGCGTAGGAATGCCCGGCGTGGGTCAACACGCCCGTGAACTCCGCCTTTTCGGCCGCCGCCAGGGTGCCGGCGATGTCCAAAAGGTCGGGCGATTCGGGCCCGACCCCGGTGCGGTGCTCGCCGCAGTCTATTTCGGCCAGCACCTTGAAGGCGCCGTCCCGGGGGCCGGGATGGGCGGCAATGGCCCTGGCGACGCCGGCGTTGTCGGTAATCAGCTTCAGGTCCGCCCCCTGGTCGATCAGCGCCGCCGCCTGGTCGAGCTTCGCCGCCACGATGCAGACGGCGTTGGTGATGTCGGTGATGCCGTGGCCGAGGAAATACTCCGCTTCCTTGAGGGTCGAGACGGTGATGCCGCCGAAATTGCCGTCCACCGCCAGCCCGGCGACATCGGCGGACTTCGCGGTCTTCATGTGCGGGCGCAGGCCGACGCCCAGGGCCTTGGCGCGCCCGGTCATCGCCTGGGTGTTGCGGGCGAGGCGGGCCCGGTCGAGGATCAGGGCCGGAGTCGGAAGGTCGTCGAGGTCCATGGCCAAGAGTCTAGAGCGAATTCCATTCAAATGGAATCGCTCTAGGTTTTGCCTCTGGCCGCTCAAGCGCCGCGCGGGCTTATCGCATATTTTCACTTTCGTGAAAAATGCTCTGGGAACTTCCCTAGCCTTGCTCAAGAACCTGTTTTGCCTATACTCAGGCCGCTTTTTCGGGCGCCGCGACCGGCGATGATGGCGCCCAATAAAAGCCAAGGATTTTAGGGCCATGAGCGAAACCGTTAAAAAAGTCGTGCTCGCTTATTCGGGCGGCCTCGATACCTCCGTCATCCTGCGCTGGTTGCGGGATGCCTACGGCTGCCAGGTGGTGACCTTTACCGCCGACCTGGGCCAGGGCGAGGAGCTGGACGAGGCGCGGTCCAAGGCCGAGATGCTGGGGATCAAGGAGATTTTCGTCGAGGACCTGCGCGAGGAGTTCGTCCGCGATTACGTGTTCCCGATGTTCCGGGCCAACGCCATCTACGAAGGCACGTATCTTCTCGGCACCGCCATCGCCCGGCCGCTGATCGCCAAGCGCCAGATCGAGATCGCGGCCGAGGTCGGCGCCGACGCCGTCGCCCACGGGGCGACGGGCAAGGGCAACGACCAGGTGCGGTTCGAACTCGTCTATTACGCGCTCAATCCCGGAATCAAGATCATCGCGCCGTGGCGGGAATGGGACCTGGACAGCCGCGCTAAATTGATCGAGTACGCGGAGAACAACCAGATCCCGATACCCAAGGACTCCGAAGGCGAGGCGCCTTATTCCATGGACGCCAACCTTCTGCACGTCAGCTACGAAGGCAAGGCGCTGGAAGACCCGTGGAGAGAGCCGTCCGAAAGCATGTATACCCGCTCGGTCAGCCCCGAGGCGGCGCCCGACCAGCCGACCGCCGTCGAGATCGAATTCGCCGCCGGCGACCCGGTGGCCGTCGACGGCAAGAAGCTTTCCCCGGCGGAATTGCTGGCGGTGCTGAACACCCTCGGCGGCGATAACGGCATCGGCAGGGAAGACATCGTCGAGAACCGGTTCGTCGGCATGAAGTCCCGGGGCGTCTACGAGACGCCGGGCGGCACCATCCTGTTCAAGGCCAGGCGCGCCATGGAAAGCATCACCCTCGATCGGGCCGCCATGCACCTGAAGGACGAGATGATGCCGCGCTACGCCGAGACCGTCTACAACGGGTTCTGGTTCTCGCCGGAGCGCGAAATGATGCAGGCGGCCATCGACAAGGCGTCGGAAAAGGTCACCGGCACGGTGCGCCTCAAGCTTTACAAGGGCAACGTCATGGTCACCGGCCGCAAGTCCCCCGTCAGCCTCTATTCCGAAGAGACGGCGACCTTCGAGTCGGACCAGGTTTTCGACCAGCGCGATTCCGAGGGCTTCATCAAGCTCAACGCGCTCCGCCTCCGGCTCGCCAGGATGATCGGCGATTAGTTACCCCTTGGGATGGAAGTGGCGCAGGGTCGGGTCCCGCTCCAGCCAATAGGCATAGAGGCTCAGCGGCGCCATGGTGATGTCGAGCCCGCCCAGGACCGCCGGCCGGGCCGTGGTCCGGGTCAGGATGATGGCCTTCGCCGCCGGGTTGGTCGCCTCGACGAAACCGGCCAATTGCCTCGGCCCCTTGCCGCCGCCGGCATGGACGTCGGCCCAGTCGATTTCGTAGACGTGATCGGGCTTGTTGCTTTCCGGGCCGATGGAAAGCAGGTCGATGCCGCCGCCCCGCCAACTGGCATAGGCCAGGTCGGCAAAAGCGCTCGAGCCCAGCCACTGCCCAACCAGGGCGGTCTCCGCCAGGCGGGGAAAGACTTCGCTTTCCGCCGCCACCGGACCGAACAACGCGGCGTAGAGGCAGGGCGAGGTCAGGTAGACCTTGAAGGCGACGGCGCGTTGAAAACGTCTGCCCTGGCGGTCGACCCGGGGAAGGCGGCGGATCAGGAACGCCGATTCCAGGTAATCGAGATATTTGCGCAGCGTGTTCTTGGCCGTGCCGGCGGCCTTGGCCAATTCCTCCATGGTCACTTCCAGACCGGTGTTGAGCGCCAGAAGGGCGAACAGCCGGTTCAGTTCGCGGGCGTCGTTGACCCCGGACAGGCTGGCCAGGTCCTTGTGCAGCACTCGATCGGCGATCCCGTCGCGGATGAAAGTGGGGGCCGGGTTGCCCTCGGCCAGGGGCAGGACGGCCTCGAGGAAACCGCCGAAATTGACGTATCGGTGGAACTCGGCATTCAGCGCCCCGAGTCCGCCGGGCTTCAACGCCAACGGCTGTCCGGCTTGGCCCCCCCCGGGCCCGAAAAGCTTTTCCTCCGATCCCCTGAAGCGCAGGAATTCGAGAAACGTCAGCGGCGGCAGCACGAACACCGAAATCCGGCCCCCGGACGAGACTCCGCCGGTGGTCAGGGCCGGGGCGGCGGACGAAACGGCGCCGACGACGCGCGCCTTCGGCCACCCTTCGGCGATTTCCAGCAGCGCCTTCTCCCAATCCCTGACGTACTGGACCTCGTCGAAAAGAAAAATCAACTCGCTTTCTGGGCCGTGGCCATGGTGGGTGGTAAAAAGTTCGGCCACTTTTCCGAGTTCGGCCGAAGTGGTGCTGGGCGCCGTCAGCGAACAGTAGAAAACCGACTTCGGCTCGGCCCCCTTCTCGATCAATTCCGCCACCAACTGGCGCAGCAATACCGTCTTGCCGGCCCCGGGCGGCCCCGCCAGCACCAGGGCCTCTCCTTCGCCGGCCTTCATGACGCGGCCGAAAAAAGCCGGGAAGAAGATTCGCTTCGGCGGGTGGCGGAACCTGATTTCCGTTTCCGGGGTAAACGACCACCAGGGATTCTCGAAGCCCAGGCGCTGAAATAGATCGGCTTCCGAAATGGTTTGCACGGCGTTGGTCCCCCAAGCCTCCCCGAAATCCGCCAATTTTAAACAAGATCATTCAAATAATCTTGTTTTGGCTATATTTTTAGGATCAACAAAATGACCTAGATATGAGGAAAAATCGCGGATTTGCCCGTCAATTGTCAAGAAGTTATTGAAAAAATGAGTGAATTTTCAAACCAGCTGGCTCACCCGTTGGCGCAATTCCGGCACCACCTCGGCTTCGAACCAGGGGTTTTTCCTCAGCCAGCCGGTGGTTCGCCAACTGGGATGGGGGGTCGGCAGGAACCGGGGCAGGGTCTGCCGCCACGCCCTGACCGTCTCCGTCATCGTGCTTTTACGGGTCTTGCCTAGATAATGCTTCTGCGCATGGAGGCCAACCAGGAGGGTTAGTTTCACTTGCGGAATTAAATTCAGCAGCTTTTGATGCCATTCCGGGGCGCATTCGGGCCTCGGCGGATTGTCGCCGCCGCTTTCGTTGCGGCCGGGATAGCAGAACCCCATGGGCACGATGGCGACGCGGGCCTCGTCATAGAAGACCTCGGGCGTCATTTGCAGCCAGTCGCGGAGCCGCTCGCCCGAGGCGTCGTCCCAGGGAAT
Organism: Pseudomonadota bacterium; assembly: GCA_022564115.1. Classification (GTDB taxonomy): domain Bacteria; phylum Pseudomonadota; class Alphaproteobacteria; order Rhodospirillales; family Casp-alpha2; genus Casp-alpha2. The sequence goes on along the minus strand of JADFMB010000013.1, from coordinate 23,644 downwards.
GCCCGATTCGTGGACCCGGGTGCCCGGCGCCTGGCCGATGATCAACAGCTTCGCCGTGGCCGAGGCCCGGAGCACCGGCCGCGGCCCCAGGGGCAGATGCCGGGCGCAAAGCCGGCACGCCCTGATTTCCGATAACAGGTCTTCAAGATCAAGATCCCGCATGCAGGCGAACTTTTACCCCAGAGTCAGGTAGTGCAGTGAAAACAGGCCGTCGCCGTCGACCCAGGTCCTGGCGGTGTGGAACCCGGCCCCGGCGGCAAGGCTTGAGAATTCCTCGACGTGGTATTTATAGGAATTCTCGGTGTGGATGGTCTCGCCCTCCGTGAACGTGAAATCCCGGTCCAGAACCTTCACCGTCTGGTCCCTTGTGCTGACCAGATGCATTTCGATGCGGCTTTCGGCGCCGTTGTAAAGCGCCCGGTGATGGAATGTTGCGATATCGAAACAACCTCCCAGCTCGCGGTTGATCCTCTCAAGCACGTTGCGGTTGAAGGCCGCGGTCACGCCCTGGGCGTCGTCATAGGCGCGGACCAGGGTTTCTTCGTCTTTTTTCAAATCCACTCCGATCAGCAGCGCCCCGCCGCCGCCGACCATGTCCGCCACCGTGGCCAGGAAATCCACCGCGCCCTCGTGGTCGAAATTGCCGATGGTCGAGCCGGGAAAGAATCCGACCCGGTTTTCCCAGGCCTTTCGGACCTTGTCAGGCAACGGCACCGGGCGGGTGAAATCGGCGACCACCGGCAAAACCTCCAGGTCCGGATAATCCGCCGCCAACGCCGCCGCCGATTGCATCAAATGGTCGGCCGAAATGTCGATGGGCACGAACGCGGCGGGATTCCTCAGCGCGTCCAGCAGCAGCCGGGTTTTCAACAACGATCCGCAGCCGAACTCGATCAGGCAGACGCCGGGACCGATGAGGTCCGCCATCTCGCTCCCGTGGGCCCGCAGCAGCGCCGTTTCCGTCCTGCTCGGGTAGTATTCGTCCAGGCCGCAGATGGTGTTGAAAAGTTCGGACCCGCGATCGTCGTAGAAATACTTGCACGGCAGTTCCTTCTGCTCGCGCGACAGGCCTTCGAAAACGTCGTCGCGGAAGGACTTCAAGTGGTCCGGCAAATCGATGGCCTGAAAGGTCGTGTCCATGGAAATCAGGCGTCTTCGGCCAGGCGCAGGCCGCTGAACTGCCAGCGGTCCGGCGGGTAAAAGAAATTGCGGTAGCTGGCCCGCATGTGGCCCTCGGGCGTCGCCGCCGAGCCGCCCTTCAGGACCATCTGGCCGCTCATGAACTTAGCGTTGTATTCGCCGACGGCATCGGCGGCGGCCCTGTAGCCGGGGTAGGGCGAATAGGCGCTTCGGGTCCATTCCCAGACGTCGCCGAAGACCTGGGCCGCCTTGCTTTCCCCTTGGCCTTCCCCCTGGCCTTCCCCGGGCCGGCCCGGGATCGGGTGGAAATGGCCGCTGCCGGCGAAATTGCCCTCGAGGGGATAATCGGCCGCCAGAAGTTCCCACTCGGCTTCGGTCGGCAGCCGCTTGCCGGCCCAATTGGCATAGGCGTCGGCCTCGAAATAACTGACGTGGCAGACCGGTTCCGCCGGGTCCAGGGCCCGCACCCCGGCCAGGGTCATGATCCGCCATTCCTCTTCGTCACGGCGCCAGTAAAGCGGCGCTTCCCAGCCATCGGCCTGAACGGCGGCCCAGCCGTCCGACAGCCACCAGGACGGCCGCCGGTAGCCGCCGCCGTCGATGAATTCCAGGAATTCCGCGTTGGTCACCGGCCGGGACGCGATGCGGAACCCGTTCAGCCACACCTTGTGGCGGGGGCCTTCGTTGTCGAAGGCGAAGCCGGGGCCGTCAAAGCCGGTTTCGATAAGTCCCTCGGGGAATTCGATCCATGCGGCCGGTTCCGCGTCCCCGATGCCGTGACCGGTCCCCGGCGGCTTATAGGCCTGATAGGCGGGGGCCAGGGGATTGCACGAAAACACGTGCTTGATGTCGGTCAGCATCAGTTCCTGATGCTGCTGTTCGTGGTTGAGGCCGAGTTCGATCAAGGGCGTGATCTTGTTCCATGTTTCGTCATCGGCCCCGTCTATCAGCCGTTCCATGGCGTCCTCGACGTGGCGGCGGTAGGCGTGGATGTCTTCCAGCGGCGGCCTCGACAACAGCCCCCGCTTCGCCCTTTCGTGCCGGGGCCCGACGGCTTGGTAATAGGAATTGAACAGATAATCGTAGCCGGGGTGGAATTCCCCATCACCGCCGCCGAAGGGCTCGAGGATGAAGGTCTCGAAAAACCACGACGTGTGGGCCAGGTGCCACTTGGTCGGGCTGACGTCGGGCATCGACTGGATGCATTGGTCCTCGGCTCCCAACGGCGCCGCCAAGGCGACCGAACGGGCGCGGATATCCCGGAACAGGGCTTGGATGTCGTCCCGGGACGGGCCAAGGTTTTCATTGGCGGAGAGTTTTTGAGGTCGTCCCCCCATGCGTCACCTTCACAAATAGTCGCCGCCCGATCAAGGGCCAGCCCTGATTTTCTTATAATTGGGCCGCGATTTTATTGTTTTGATATCGAAATAATTATTGGTTGCCGCCGTTTCAATCCGCCTGCCAGCCGCCGTTCAGAATCTTGTCGACGTAAGCCGGCACCATTTCCGTTGCCGGACCGTAACGGGTTTCCGCGAACCGGGTCGCCCCTTCCGACGGCTCCATGTTGAGCTCCACCGTATGCGTCCCGCCGCCGTCGGTCACGTGGGCGACGAAACCGGCCGCCGGATAGACGTTGCCCGAGGTGCCGATGGAGATGAACAACCGGCACCGGTCCAGGGCCTGATAGATGCGCTCCATCTCCATCGGCATTTCGCCGAACCACACCACGTGCGGGCGAAGCCCCCCCGCCTCGCCGCAATCGGCGCAGGCATGCTCCAGGCTCAAATCCTCCGTCCACCCGGCGATGGCCCGGCAACGGTCACAGCGGATCTTCAACAACTCGCCATGCATGTGCAGCAGGTTGCGGCTGCCGGCCCGTTCGTGAAGGTCATCGATGTTCTGGGTGACGATAAGGACACCGCCCGGCCATTCGGCCTCCAGCCGGGACAGGGCAACGTGGGCGGCGTTGGGCATCACCCCGCCCGACGTCAAACCGGCGCGGCGCGTGTTGTAGAAATCGTGCACCCGTTCCGGGTCGCGGGCGAAGGCTTCCGGCGTCGCCACGTCCTCGATCCTGACCTGGGCCCAGATGCCGTCGGCATCGCGGAAGGTGTCGAGCCCCGATTCCTTGGATATGCCTGCCCCGGTGAGGACGACGATGCTGGTGTCGGCGGTGTTGGTCATATTTTTCACTTCTCGTCTTGCCGGACGGCCATGGGCTCATGATAATCCAACGGTTGCCCTGATGGCCAATGGGGAACGCTTTGGGAGGGGATGCCTTGGTTAAGGTGCTGTTCGTCTGTCTCGGCAACATCTGCCGTTCGCCCACCGCCGAGGGGGTGTTCAGGTTGCTGGTCGAAAAGGAGGGCCTGGGCGATAGGATCATGGTCGATTCCGCCGGCACCGGCGCCTGGCACGTCGGCAGCCAGCCCGACCGCCGGGCCCAGGCGGCGGCGCGCCAGCGCGGCATCGACCTTTCCGGCCAGCGCGCCCGCCAGGCCAAGAGCGGCGACTTCCAGCGCTTCGATTACGTCCTCGCCATGGACGCCGAAAACCACTCAGAGCTCGCCGGGCTTTGCCCGCCGGGCGAGGAGCACCGGCTGCATATGTTCCTGGATTTCGCCCCCGAGCTCGGCCGAAGCAACGTGCCGGACCCCTATTACGGCGGCGATGGCGGCTTCGACGCCGTGCTCGACATGATCGAGGCGGCCTCGGTCGGATTGCTGGCCGATATCCGCGACAAGCATCTTTAGGGGCACCCGGAGGGTCCGGCCATGGAGAGTCGGATAGAGGAAACCATCGCCGAGGCCGCCGGCTCGCCGCCGGTCCGCATTGAACCCATGGGCGGCGGTTGCGTCGCCGACGTCAGCCGGGTGACCCTGGGGGACGGCCGCTTCGTCGTCGCCAAGACCGGTGATGCGGGAAGCGGCCTCGACCTCGAAGGCTTCATGCTGAAATACCTGCGCGACGAGGGCGGCCTGCCGGTGCCGGACGTGCTCTATGCCGACGACGGCCTGCTGCTGATGAGCTGTCTCGAAACCGCGGGCGGCCTTTCCCCCGGCGCCCAGGCCGAGGCCGCCGACCTGCTGGCGGCGCTGCATGGGGTCGGGGCCCGGAATTTCGGCTTCGAGCGCGACACGGTGATCGGCGGCCTGCATCAGCCGAACCCGGAAACCGCCCGCTGGATCGATTTCTTCCGCGACCACAGGCTTCTCCATATGGGCCGCCAGGCCCTCGACTCCGGCCGCCTGCCGGCAACACTGATGGAACGCCTGGAAAAACTGGCCGCCAGGCTCGGCGACTGGATCGACGCCTCCGTTACCCCGTCGCTGATCCACGGCGACATGTGGACCGGCAACGTGCTCTGCAACCACGGCCGCATCTCGGGCTTCGTCGATCCGGCGATCTATTACGCCGACGCCGAGATCGAACTCGCGTTCTCGACGATGTTCGGCACCTTCGGCGACGCGTTCTTCGGCCGCTACCGGGAACACCGGCCGCTCAGGCCCGGTTTCTTCGAGGAACGGGTCGACCTCTACAACCTCTATCCTTTGTTAGTGCATGTGCGGCTGTTCGGCGGCTCCTATGTCGGCTCGGTGGACCGCACGCTCAACCGGTTCGGCTGTTGAGGGCCAATCCGGCATTCCGTTTCGCCGCTGATCTGGGTAAGGTCGGTTTCGATGCCGCGCCCCAAGGGAACCCGAAGGAACCCCAAGGGGAGCCCGGGAGGAAAAAGGAGAAACCATGCCGCGCTTCGCCGCCAACCTAAGCTGGATGCTTCAGGAAATGCCAATGCTGGACCGTTTCCGCGCCGCCCGCGGGCTCGGCTTCGAGGCCGTCGAATGCCAGCTTCCCTACGACTACCCGGCCGACGAACTGGCCCGGGCGTGCCAAGACGCGAATCTCCAATTCGTCATGTTCAATGCGCCCCCCGGCGACCTGGAGGCCGGCGAGTACGGCATTTCGGGCCTGCCCGGCCGCGAGGCCGAATTCCGCGACAGCATCGGCCAGGCGTTGGAATACGCCAAGGCCCTGGAGAGCCGGTTCATCCACGTGCTCGCCGGCATCGTGCCCGATGGCGAAAGCCGCGAGGGCTGCCACGAGGTCTACGTCGAAAACCTGAAATGGGCCGCCGAAACCTGCCAGGAGGCCGATGTCGGCGTGCTGATCGAGCCCATCAACACCTTCGAGCGGCCGGGGTACCTGACGACGCTGACCGCCGAGGCCCGCGACACCGTCGCCGGCGTCGGCCATCCCAACCTCGGCATCCAGTTCGATTTCCACAACGCCCAGCTCATGGAGGGCTGCCTGACCCGGGCGCTGGAGGAAACCATCGGTTCCATCAAGCACATGCAGATCGCCGGCGTGCCGGGCCGCACGCCGCCGGACGAGGGGGAAATGAACTACCCCTATCTGTTCGGGGTCATCGACCGCCTCGGCTACGAAGGCTGGATCGGGTGCGAATACCGCCCCCACGGCGGCGGCGGCGGAGCGACGAAAGAGTCCCTCGGCTGGGCCGCCGAATTCGGTCTCGGCTGAAGCGGGGTTAACCTAGGCCGGCTTCACCGCCTTGAGGGCGATGCTCTTCACGCCCCACTGTTCCGCCGCCCCCAGGGCGTTTTCGGAAATGAACTCGTAAGCGCAGGGCTCCACCTGTTCGACCGCAAGGCCGGCCGCCTCGATGGCGGCGCGGTAGCTGTCTTCCTGCATGGCGCCGCCGATGCACGCCGCCCACAGGTCGGCGTTGCATGACACCGTTTCCGGAAGCTGGCTTTCGGTGACGATGTCGGTAATGGCGAGCCGCCCGCCCGGCTTCAGGACCCGGAAAACCTCGCGGAAGACGGCGGCCTTGTCCGGTACCAGGTTGATGACGCCGTTGGAGATGACGACATCGGCGCATTCGTCGTCCAGGGGCAGGTCGTCGATATAGCCTTTCAGGTAGGTGATGTTGGCGAACCCGGCCTCGTCGCGCAGGTGCTCGGCCTTTTCGCGCTGCGGGTCGGTCATGTCGATGCCGATGACTTGACCCCGCGGCCCGACCTTGAGCGAGGCGACGAACGTATCGGTGCCGGAGCCGCTTCCCAGATCGACGACGCTTTCGCCTTCCTGGATATCGGCCAAGTGAAAGTAATAGCCGACGCCGGCGAACGACTCGATGGCCTGGGCGGGAATGCGGTCCAAGTCGGCGGCCGGATAGCCGAGCCGTTCGGTCAGGCCGCGGCCCAATTCGAAATGAAATTCCCCGTGCGGATCGTCGGCGACCCGCTGGTACATTTCCTTGACCTGGCCTTCCAGGGATTCCTCGTCGACCTGCTGTTTGGCGGGTGCGGTTTCGTTGGCCATGCTGTTCTTCCCTTGCTTGCGTTGAGATGGGGTCTCTAGAACTTTTTTTTTAATTTAGCGAATACGAATGTAGCAGGAATCGAGGGGCCCGGCCTCAACTTTCCAGCCCATAGTCCGCCAGCGCCTCATAGTGCGCGCCGCCGCGGCCGAGGTGGCTGCGGTAGAGCGTGAAGCAGCCAACGTCGAACGGTCCGGCGGAAAATCCGTTTTGAACCTCCAGAAATTCGCCGACTTCCGAGGCCGAGCCCCTCTTCAGCCGCGCCAGGGTCACGTGGGGCTTGAATTTCCGGTGTTCGGGCTCATGGTCCAGGCGCATCAGGGCTTGTTCCACCTTGGCATGCAGCCGCATCAGGGGCTCGGACCTCTCGACCCCGGCCCAGACGGCGTGGACCCGGCGGCGGCGGTCGAAAAAGCCGAGTTCCGACAACGTCAACGGGAACGCCGGGGCCTCGATGGCCGCCAGCGCCTCGTCGATGTCGGCCTCGCCGCCGCCCGGCACCTCGCCGATGAAGCGGATCGACAGGTGCAGGTTCTCGGGGCTCACCCAGCGCGCACCCTGAAGTCCGCCCTTGAGTTCGCCGAGCCGGGCGCGGACGTCTTCGGGAAGGGCAATGCCGACGAAAAGGCGCATGGGCGCAATCCTTCAAATGCCGTGTTCGGCTGTTGTGCCGAAAACTTAAAACCACGAAGGCACCAAGAAAAACAGGATAAAAAAAAGAGAATGAAGGACGGCTGAAAAGACGGAAAAATTTAATCGCCGAAACTTCTGATGCCCCCGTTTCTTTTTGGGATTTTTCCTTTGGGTCTTGGTGGTAATCCTATCTAGGGCGCCGGGTTGGCGTGTTGGGCGTGGATCGCCTCGATACCTTCCACGACCTCGTCGGCCAGCACCATGTCCTCGGACCTGAGATTGGCCGCCAGTTGCTCTTCCGTCGTCGCGCCGATGATGGTGGCGGTCAGGAAGGGCCTGGAATTGACGTACGCTAGCGCCATCCCGGCCGGCTCCAGCCCGTGTTCGCGGGCCAGGGCCACGTAGGCTTCCGTCGCCTTGACCCCGGCCGGCTTGAAATAGCGCTGGAACCGGGGAAACAAGGCGTGGCGGGAGCCCTCGGGATTGTTGCCGTTCAGGTATTTGCCGGTCAAGGCGCCGAAGGCCAGCGGCGAATAGGCCAGCAGGCCGCAATCCTCGCGGATGGCGATTTCCGACAGGCCGACCTCGAAGGTCCGGCAGATCAGGTTGTAGGGGTTCTGGATGGAAGCGACGCGGGGCAGGCCGGCGCGCTCGGCGATTTCCAGGAACTTCATCACCCCCCACGGCGTTTCGTTGGAAACCCCGATGGCGCGGATTTTCCCGGCCTTGACCTGGGCCGCCAGCGCGTCGAGTTGTTCCTCCATCGGCGTCAGGTCGGCGGCCTCGTCGTGGACGTAGTCGAGCTGGCCGAAATAGTTGGCCGGGCGCTCCGGCCAATGGGTCTGGTAAAGGTCGATGGTGTCCGTCTGTAGACGCTTGAGGCTCAAATCCACGGCCTCGGCGACGTTTTCCTTGGTCAAGCGGAGCCGACCGCCGCGCACGTGCTTGAGGCCCGAACCGGGTCCGGTAATCTTGGTCGCCACGATCACGTGCGAACGGTTGGCCCTGGCCTTCATCCAGGCGCCGATGATCTTTTCCGTCGAGCCCTGGGTTTCCGGCTTGCCGGGAAAGGAATACATCTCGGCGGTGTCGATGAAGTTGACGCCGTGATCGAAGGCCATGTCCAGTTGCCGGTGGCCTTGCGCCTCCGAGTTCTGCTCGCCGAAGGTCATGGTGCCGAGGCAGAGGCGGCTTACCTTGAGGCCGGTGCGGCCCAGTTCGTTGATTTTCATGGAAAATGATTCCCTTTCCGCAAAACAAAAAAGCGCTTTACCCCCAAGGCACCAAGACGCAAAGACTCAATGGAGGTAACCTTCGTGTCTTTGTGTCCTGGTGGCTAAATCCCGCTTTGAAGGTCAAAGGAAAAGAGCCAGCACGCCTGTATAGCCGTAGAGGCGGTTGCTGGAAATTTCGCCGTTGCCGAAAAAGCCGACCAGCGGGAAATCGCCCATGTGGTCGCGGATCAGGGCCATTTCCCGGCCTTCCTCGCCGAACATGTTGGGGCCGCGGGCGACGCAGGAGAAATACACCCCGCCCCGGGGCGGCTCCGGCAGGCGCTTCTTCAGATTTTCGATCATCGAGCCCAGGTCTTCCTCGGCGCTTTTGGGATCGCGGCGCACGAACATCACCCGGTCGCCGGCCTTGACCTCCTCGCCGACGGCCAGCCAGCCGCGCACCGGGTCGATGCCCATCAGGTTGCGGACCACGTAATCGCCGGTGTCGGACCCCTCGACGGGGAACGCGGCGTGGATGTAGCCGGCGGCCTTGTTGAGGTCGCGCGACAGAAGCTCGCCGACCTCGTCCTTGAACACGTCGAGCGCCTTTTCCCCGTCGAGACCGATGATGACGTTGTCCAGGCAGTCCGACACCACGTGGCTGCCGCCGACGGGGACGCAGCCCTGGGAAAGGCCCGTCGCCACCTCGACGCTGGGCGCGAACAGGACGCCCGACAGCCCCCCTTGGGTGATCCCGCCGGCGACCTGGGACAGGGCGCCCCGCGATGAACTGAGGCCGCCGACCAGGAAATCCGCCGCGGTGAGGCTCAGGCTTTCGATCAAATCGGTGGTCAGGGGGTTGGTCGGATCGCCGTGGACGATGGCGAAGGGCGGCGAGGACTCCTCCGCCCATGCCCTGACGGAGGACGAGAGCCCCTGTTCGGGGTCGGTGACGGCGGGAAAGACGCAAAAGCTGTCCTTCGGCAGGTCGCCGATCATCGCCGCCGCCGCCGGGCGGTCGAAATATTCGACCCCGGACGCGCAGATGCCGATGCCGACGCTGCCGACCCAGTCCTCGACGCCGGTGGTCTGGCGCAGGTAGGTGAGGATGGAGCCCAACTCGTCGGCCATCATGTCGGTGACATAGATGAACCCCAGCCGGTCGCCGGCGGCGTTGCCGGGCCCGGCGTTCAGGCCGTCGGCGAGGCTCTTGGCGAGCCCGGCCCAGTCGTCGGTCTCGGCATGGGAAAAGGTGAACGAGGTCATTGTTTAGGGCGGTCCTTAAAAAAGGCCGTTAAAAAAAGCGTGGAAGCCCAGGGTCGGTTTTTGTTTACCCCGCTCCGGCCCGGCCTACAACGCCGGATGTCGTAGGGTTTTTCCGCCTTCGGGTCGAAAACCCCGGAACTCCCCCCGGAACGCCCCCCAAACGCCCCTCGACCTCCCCCCGTAACAATCCAGCGACAAAGGGACTAAAAGGCGACGGCGGCTATTGATCGGTACGGGTTTTGTGCCATATATAGCCGCAACGGAGTTCTGAACCTTATTTTTCGCCACAGGAGTTGTTTTCATGGCACTCGGACCTGATCCCAAGTTTTCGCTTCGCACCGGGCAGATGTCCCCGGCTGAAGCCGCCGCCGCCGAGATCGACGTCGGCCTCCGGGAGTATATGCTCCGCGTTTACAACTACATGGCGTCGGGCCTGGCGCTGACCGGCATCATCGCCTATGGCTCCGCCAACACCCCGGCGATCCTCAACCTTCTCTACACCACCAGCCCGGAAGGTTTCCTTCAGCCGACCATGCTGGCCTGGATCGCCATGATTTCGCCGCTCGGTTTCGTGTTGGCGCTGTCGTTCGGCATCAACCGCATGAGCCCGACAATGGCACAGGCCGTGTTCTGGGGCTTCTCCGCCTGCATGGGGCTGTCGCTGGCGCACATTTTCCTGTCCTACACCGGGACTTCCATCGCGCGGGTATTCTTCATCACCGCGGGCACCTTCTCCGCCATGAGCCTGTATGGCTACACCACCAAGCGCGACCTCACCGGATTGGGCTCTTTCATGTTCATGGGCTTGATCGGCATCATCATCGCCAGCATCGTCAACATGTTCCTGCAAAGCACGGTCATGCAATTCGTGATCTCGGTGATCGGGGTCCTGGTGTTCGTCGGCCTGACCGCCTACGACACGCAGAAGATCAAGAACATGTACTCGGAAATCGACAGCGCCGATACCGCCACCAAGAAGGCTTTAATGGGCGCGTTGACGCTGTATCTGGACTTCATCAACCTGTTCCTGATGCTGCTCCGGCTGTTCGGCACACGCCGCTAGCCCGTCCGCATCGACAAAACCGGCCGCCCCGGGACTTCGAACCTCGGGGCGGTTTTTCTTTGGGTTTTCACTAGGTCATGAACTCATAAATGGCGGCGAAGGCTTTCGCCAACGGCTTAAAGGTCGGCGGACAGCCGGATTCCGGCGGTTTTTCGGTCCGGGATTCCCAAACCGCCGGTATTATGTAAAATCCCCTTTCTCCCGCAGGCTTTTTTCGTGATATTCTTCGGACTGGGAAGGCGCGGGAGTTCCATCACCGAGGGGTTCATAACAGGGATCAAACGGGGGTTTGGTACGGAGGTGTCACCTTGGCCGATTTAACGATCGGTTCCGCGGCTTCGCTGCAATTCGCCATCGACGCAAGACAGACCCTGACGTCTACAAGACCGTCAAGAGGTCCCGGCGCGCCCGAGAAGGAAATCCCGTCCGCCCTGTCCCTGGTCCGCGGCGGCGGCGGGGTGCGGCTCAATATCAATGACGCGCGGGTCGTCGTCGACGTGGCGCTGGTCGCCGGGTTCGGAATCCTGGCGGCGCTGAAGACGCCTGATTCTTAAGTGAAAATGCTCCGGCGGCGCTGAAGACGCTCGCCGACGCCTTCCGGCTCGCCGCCGATACCGGCCTCAGCGGTTCCCTGACCGGCCTCACCCTCGCCGGAACCCGGGTTTCCGGGGTCAACATCACCGCCCAGGCGGGGCGGCTGGTGGACGCCATCGACGACCTGGTCAAAAGCGCCCGCACCGCGAACGCCAACTTGATCGCGTCGAACGGGTTTCGCGTCACCATCCCGACCACCGCCTTCGGCGGCCGGATCACGGTCTCGCCGCAGGCCCTGGACTCGGCCGGGCTCGGCATCGAAAACCTGAGCGCCATCACCCGCGCCGACGCGTTGTCGTCCCTGGCCCGGATCAAAACCGCCATCAACCTGGCCGGCGCCCGGCTCGATAACCTCGAAGTGCTGCGCGACTCTCTGGTGCCGGGGCGTGGCTTGTCGACCGCGCTGTTGCGTGTGATCAACAGCGGCTCGCCCGGTTTCCTGCCCCGGGGGAGCCTCATCAACCAAACCGCCTGATACCAAGGAGCGATGATATCAATATGTTGAAGTTTCCAGGGCCGGGTGTTATCTGACCCTGTCCCGCGAACCAAGGCCCTTGGGGGAATTCATGAGCGGCAACGTTCCCGTCGACCCGGAAACACTGGCCCGGGTATATCGTTCGCTTCGCCTGATCCGGCGGACCGAAGAGGAAATCGCCCGCATCTATCCGTCCGACAAGATCAAAAGCCCGGTGCACCTGTCGATCGGCCAGGAATCGGTGTCCGTCGGCGTTTGCGACGTCCTCGACGCGGACGACGTGATTTCGGCCACCTACCGGGGCCACGCCGCCTATCTGGCCAAGGGCGGAGACCTCAACCGGATGATGGCGGAGCTTTACGGCAAGGGCACCGGGTGTGCCGCCGGCAAGGCCGGGTCCATGCATCTGATCGACATGGGCGCCAACGTGCTCGGCATGTCGGCCGTCGTCGGCACCACGATCCCGGTGGCGGCGGGCTATGCCTTCGCCCTGGGGCGCGAAGGCAAGGGCCGCATCGCCGCCAGCTTCTTCGGCGACGGCGCCACCGAGGAAGGGGTGTTTTCCGAAACCCTCAACTTCGCGTCGCTGCACAAGCTGCCGATCCTGTTCGTCTGCGAGAACAACGGCTTCGCCATCCATTCCCCGACTTCCAATCGCTGGGCCACCGAGCGGCTCTGCGAGAGGGTCCGCACCTACGGCATCGAAGCCAAGGAACTGCCCGACGACGACGTTTTCGCCATCCGCGAAGCGGCCGGCCACGCGGCCCAGGCCATCCGCGGCGGTAGTGGCCCCCAATTCATTGAATGCAAGACCTACCGCTGGCGCGAACACGTCGGCCCCGGCGAGGATTACGACGATGGTTACCGCACCCGCGACGAGCTGGAGGCCTGGCAGGCCCGGGACCAGGTCGCGGCCACCGGCGCCATGCTGGACTTGGCCGAGCGCCAGGCCATCGACGACGAGGTGGAGGGTCTGATCGCCGAGGCCGTGGACTTCGCCGAGCAGAGCCCGTGGCCGGAACCGGAGGAGCTTTACAGCCATGTCTTCGCCGACTGACTCCTCCAAGACCGGCAAGGGCCGGGTCATCAGCTACGTCGAGGCCCTGCAAGAGGCCGTCAGCCAGGAGATGGACCGGGACCAAGGCGTCTTCGTCATCGGCCTCAACGTCGACGACCACAAGGCCATCCAGGGCACCACCCACGGCCTGATCGACAAGTTCGGTCCCGGCCGCGTCATCGATACGCCGCTGTCCGAAGACGCCATCACCGGCATCGCCATCGGCGCCGCGATGGCCGGCATGCGCCCTATCCACGTTCACATCCGCATGGATTTCCTTCTGCTGTGCATGAACCAGCTCATCAACATGGGCGCCAAGGCGCATTACATGTACGGCGGCCAGGTAAAAGTTCCGCTGGTGATGCGGTCCATCATCGGCAAGTCCTGGGGCCAGGGGGCGCAGCATTCGCAAGGACTGCACGCCATGTTCATGCACGTGCCGGGCCTCAAGGTGGTGGCGCCGACCAACGCCCATGACGCCAAGGGCTGCCTGATCGCCGCCATCCGCGACAACAACCCCGTCGTGTTCGTCGAACACCGGATTTTGTATTCCACCGACGCGCCGGTGCCCGAAGACCCCTACACGGTCGATTTCGGCAAGGCCCGTGTTGTCGGCGACGGCGACGACATCACCCTGGTCGGCATTTCCTACATGCTGGTTGAGTGTTTGAGGGCGCGAAAGCTTCTGGCCGAGGCCGGCATCTCGGCCGCCGTCATCGATCCGGTGTCGCTGCTGCCCCTGGACGTGGACACCATCGCCCGGTCGGTGGAACAAACCGAAAGGCTTCTGGTCGTCGATAACGCCTGGGTGACCTGCGGCGCCGGGGCCGAGATCGTCGCCGCCGTCTGTGAGCGCCGGCAAGGGGCCTCTCCCTTGGCCGTCGGCCGCATGGGCTACGCCCCGACCACGTGCCCGACGACGCCGGCGCTGGAAAAAGGCTTCTATCCCAACGCCGCCACCATCGCCTCGAAGGCGCATTCCATGGTCCGCCCCGGCGAGCCCGAATGGGCACCGGCCGCGGAGCCGACCCTGGCCCATGAAGCCGTCTTCCGGGGGCCGTTCTGAGATGACCGGGATGTTCTGGGACCTGGCCGCCGACACTTGGGGGCCCGAGGAACGCGCCGCCATCGACCGGGTGGTCAAAAGCGGCCGCTATACCATCGGCGCGGAAGTGGCGGCGTTCGAGGAAGCCTTCGCCGCCTACCACGCCAAGAAGCACGCGGTGATGGTGAATTCCGGCTCGTCGGCCAACCTGATCGCCGTCGCCGCCCTGTTCCACAAGAAAGAGAAACCGCTGGAGCGCGGCGACGAGGTCATCGTGCCGGCGGTTTCCTGGTCCACCACCTACCACCCGCTACAGCAATACGGGCTCAAGCTCCGCTTCGTCGACATCGAGCTTGAGACCCTCAATATCGACACCGGCGCCTTGAAGGACGCCTTGACGCCCCAAACCCGGGCCATCGTCGCCGTTTCCATCCTCGGCAACCCGGCCGACCTGATCGCCGTCCGGGCGTTCGCCGACGAACACGATTTGTATTTCCTGGAAGACAATTGCGAGTCCCTGGACGCCGAGCCGCCGGGTGAATCAGGGGGCCAAAAGACCGGCACCTTCGGCGATGTCGGCACCTTCAGCTTTTTCTTCTCCCACCACATTTCGACCGGCGAGGGCGGCATGGTGGTCACCGACGACGACGAGCTCAACGGGCTTGCCCGCGCCATCCGCGCCCACGGCTGGGTCAAGGACGTGCCGGAAGACGCCGGCCTGTTCGAGGCCGGCGGGGATTCCTTCGCCGAAGCCTACCGGTTCGTCCTTCCCGGCTATAACGTGCGCCCGCAGGAGATCAACGCCGCCGTCGGCCTGGAACAACTGAAGAAGCTCCCGGCCATGACCGCCCAGCGGCGCGCCAACCTGAAACTTTTCCAGCGGCTTTTCGGCGACGACGAACGTTTCATCATCCCGCGCGAGAACGGCAAAAGCTCGTCGTTCTGCTTTCCGATGATCGTCAACCCCGGTGCCGGGTTCAAACGATCGGACGTGTTCGGGGCGCTGAAGGACGCCGGCATCGGTTTCCGCATGATTACCGGCGGCTGCTTCACGCGCCACGATGCGATCCGGTTTTTCGACTATGATTGCGTCGGCGATCTGGCCAATGCCAACATGGTCCATGACTGCGGGTTTTTCGTCGGCAACCATCCCTTCGACCTGAGCCAACGGATTGAAAAGTTGCGTGACGTGCTGAACGGCCTTGGGGGATGAGGGAATAATGGCCGAGGGTGATAAAATTCTCATAACCGGCGGCGCCGGGTACCTGGGCTCGGTGATGGTGCCGATGTTCCTGCATTCGGGCTTTCATGTCACCGTGCTCGACAATTTCATCTACAACCAGACCGGCCTCGCCGGGGTCTGCCATCATCCCCGGTTCGATGTCGTGGAAGGCGACGCCCGGGTACTCGATACGGTTAAACCCCTGCTCAAGGACGCCGATATCGTCATTCCCCTGGCCGCCCTCGTCGGCGCGCCGATCTGCGACAAGCGCCCCGAGGACGCCACCAGCACCAACCTCGACGCGGTCAGGATGCTGGTCGGGTTGCTGGCCAAGGACCAAAGGGTGCTTTTGCCCAACACCAACAGCGGCTACGGCATCGGTGAAAGCGGCAAGCTGTGCACCGAGGAAACGCCCCTGAACCCAGTCTCGCTCTACGGCCGCGACAAGGTCGCCGCCGAGACCGCCGTCCTCGAACATGACAACGCGCTCAGTTTCCGTCTCGCCACCGTGTTCGGGATGTCGCCCCGGCCCCGTATCGACCTTCTGGTCAACGACTTCGTCTATCAGGCCGTCACCAAGGGCAAGCTGATGCTGTTCGAAAGCCACTTCAAGCGCAACTACATCCATATCCGCGACGTGGCGCGGGCGTTCCTGCACGCCTTCGACAATTTCGAAACCATGAAGGGCGGGCCCTATAACGTCGGCCTGTCGGACGCCAACCTGTCGAAGAAGGAGCTTTGCGAAAAAATCCAGGAGCACGTTCCCGGTTTCACCTTCGACGAAGACGCCATCGGCGAGGACCCGGACAAGCGCGATTACATCGTTTCCAACGGAAAGATCGAGGCCACCGGCTTCAAGCCCAAATACTCCCTCGACGACGGCATCCGTGAACTGATCAAGGGCTATCGGATTCTCCAGAATGCCGATTACGCGAACGTTTGAGCCGTGGCCGCCCCGCGTCCCTGCTTGAATGAAATCGACGTTGTCGTCCTCGCCGGCGGACTCGGCACCCGCATCAAGGACACCCTGGGCGATACGCCGAAGCTGTTGGCGCCGATCGGCGGAAACGCCTTCCTCGATATTATGATTGCCCGGCTGCGCCATTTCGGCGCCAGGCGGCTGATATTGGGGCTTGGCCATCTGGCCGGGCAAGTGACGGCGCACCTGGAAAACAACCCGCCGGCGGATATCGACATCGTCACCGCCGTCGAGCCCGGGCCGCTCGGCACCGCCGGCGCGCTCCGCTTCGTCATCCCCGAAATCAACACCGACCCGGTCCTGGTGATGAACGGCGACAGCTTCACCGGCGCCGATCTTTGCGTTTTCGCCGACGCCCACCGGCAATCGGGGGCCGAGCTCTCGATCCTGTGCGCCGAGGTCCCGGACACCGCCGCCTTTGGGCGGCTCGACATCTCGCCCGAGGGCCGGGTGCTGGCGTTTTCGGAAAAAAGCCCGGACTCATCTGGTCCGGGCGTCATCAACGCCGGCGTCTATCTGTTCAACGCCGCCATGCTGGAAAGGATCAACGCCTTGGCGGGCCCGTCCCTGGAACGCGACGTGTTTCAGGCCCTGGCGCCGGAAACCATCCATGCCGTCACCTCCGACGCAACCTTCATCGACATCGGCGCGCCCGAAGACCTGGCCCGCGCCGAGGACGTGCTCGGGCCGTTTATTGTTTCTTGAACCGGGACGGCTTTTTCGGCCGCGCGAATTCGATCAGGAATTGCAGGTAATAGGCGGCGGCCCATTGCAGCAAATTGAAGCGCCGCTCACCGCCGATGCGCGGCGGTTCGGAGGCAGGGATTTCGGCCACCCGGTAGCCGTACCGCGCCGCCCGGGCTGACATCAGCGGCTCCCAGCTCAGTTTCCGGTGGCCGATCCCGAACAATGTTTCGACGAAATTGAAGGCGCCGTCGTCGGCCAGTTCCAGCTTGTCCACCATGTCCTTGCGGTAGGCGCGGAAGATGACCAGGGAGTCCCTGTAACGGCCGCCGAAAAGCACGTTGATGGTCCTGGTGAACAGCCAGTTGCCGAACCCGGTCAACAGGCTGTCGTCTTCGCTCCGCGCGCCGCCGGTGTAGCGCGACGCGATCACCAAGTCATAACCGTCCTCGATCCTGGCCAGCAATTCGGGGATTTTTTCAGGCAACGAGTTGCCGTCGGGGCTGAAGGTCAGGACCACTTCGCCTTCGATCATCGGCCAGACCTCAATGTATCCGCGGCGGAAGCCGGGCCGGGATTGCACGTGGACGGTCATGCCCTGGGCCTTGGCCCATTCCACCGTGCCGTCGGTGGAACCCCCGTCACAGAGGATGATCTGATCGACCCAGTCCGGATCGACTTTCGGCATGATCGCCTTCATGCCGTCGATCTCGTTCGGGGCCATGACCAGCAGGGTTGTTTTCATTGACAGTCGGAGGCTTGAGGAGGAAGGGAGGAATGGTGCCGCCTGCAGGATTCGAACCTGCGACCCCCGCATTACGAATGCGATGCTCTACCAACTGAGCTAAGGCGGCGCCTTCGGCGAAAACTACACCCGCCCCGGGGGGTGTCAAGAGGGGCCGGTTCACAGCAGGGCCGTGTCGCCGTCATAGGCCGTGACGTACCAACCGTCGGCCGCCGTCAGTGGACTTTTCAGGTCTTCGCGAAGGGCCTTGAAAAAGAACGGGAACGTCGGCATCGGGCGCGAATAGGGCTTGTGGGACTGGGCCAATGCACGAAGGGTTTCGGGCAGGCCGATGACCTCCAGCACATGGCAGCGCTTGGCCAGGCCGTATTCGTAGGCCCCGGCCAGAAGCGCGTTGACCGTATCCGCCTCGTCGCCGGCAACGAACAGGTCCGCCACCTTGAGCCGTTTCAACCCGATGAGGGGCGCGTCCTCGCGGACCAGCACCAGGTATCCCTCCAGCCGCCCACCGCGGCGGCAGCACAAGACGCGGGTTTCCGAGGAATGCTGGCTAAGGCTGAAATACCATTTGAGGGTGCCTGAGTCCCGGGCCGCCAGCAGCCGTCCCGGATACTCCTTCAGCTTGCGGGCCCAAAGATCGTCGAAAGCATCGTCGATTTCCTCGACGGGGATCGGGGTTACGTCCTGCAACGCAGCGAACGGGCGCCGCCCCGTCAGCCGCATTTTGGCATTCAACGCCACCGCGCCCAGGGTGCCCGCCGTCCACACCGCCATGCCGGCGTGGCCTTTTTTCCTCAGCCCGGCGCGGAGAAAGCCGCCGGCGTCGAGCACCCAATAGAGAATCTCGCCGTAGCCCGGCTGCGGCATTTCGGAGCCGCCGAATTCCAGGCACCGGCGCCCGGCCGGCGCGCTGGCCGACGAGATCAGCACCACGTCGGCGCCCTTCTGGCCGAAGAAGGCTTCGCACAGTCGAGGGGTCTGGTCGCGGTGATCCTTATGGACGGCCCAGGCCCGCGCGCTCGACACCTTCACCGGCTGGCCGTCGAAATAGGACACCTGCGGGATGTTGCCGAAGAAACCGACGATGCGGCCTTCGTCCTCGATCACCCAGCCCAGCGCCACGCCGGGGCCATGCGCTTTCAGCGCCGGGTTGTCCCGCCACAGCGCCGCCCAGTGCTTTTTCCTGGCCTCGTCGCCGTCGGGCATGGCGAGGCCGAGGGCGACCAGGAATTCGGTGATCGCCAGCGCGTCGTCGAGCCGGGCCTCGCGCATCGCCGGTTGCCGGTTGGCGGTCACCGGGCGGCTCCCCTGCGGGTCCGGGGGGTCACGAAAAGAAATACCGGAGCTGGTAATTCCCCCAGCCCGCCAACAGGTGATCGCGCTTGACCATCATTTCGGACCCGCCCTGGGTCATCGGGCCCCGGTGCGCCGCCAGGAACGATTTGTAGCCGACGCGCCGGGCGATGCCGGGATCCCGGGGGGCCAGGAAGTCGATGCCTTGGCGCCCGAACGGGCAGCAGAAATGGTCGCAGGCCCGGCCCAGTTCCGTCTCGATGGCCTGTTTCGATGCTTTGAGTTCGGCTTCGACTCCGGCCTCGCCCAGGTCGGCCAGATGGACGTGGTTGACGGTGTGCGAGCCGAAGGTCATCCCGGCCGAGGCCATTTCCCGGCAGTCGTCCCAATCCAGGAACTCGATCAGCAGATCGCCGCTGTCATAAAACCCCAGAAGCCTTTCCCGGTCCCTGTCGACGGAGGCGCCGATATAGCCGGTGACGAGGAAAAAGGCGGCCGGCGTCTTTTTATCCAACAGCACCGGCATCGCGTTGGTATGCCAGTTCTTGAACCCGTCGTCGAAGGTGATGCAGAAATAACGCCCATCGATGGGATCGCCCGCCGCCAGCGTCGCCACGGCGTCGTCGAGGCCGATGAAATCGCCCAGCCCGGCCATGAAATCGAGCTGGCGGCCGAAATCCTTCCGTTCGTCGTCAAACACGTGGTGATAGAAGGGAAACCGGATCCAGCCAGCTTGGTCAGTGCCGGGGGCCGCCGGCGAACGGCCGAGGGAAAGCGCCCGCAAGGCGGCGTCCCGGGCCAGGCCGCGCGCCTTTACCGCCAGGGACTGCCCGGCCGTGAAGTCCCGGTAAGTGCGGACCGGTTCCAGGGCCGGTGATGGGGACCGTCCGTTCGTCAACCGGCTTCGATGCCTCCGGTGGGAAGGGCCGCCGGGCCTTCAGTGATCATTTCGGTTTCCGCGGTTTCGCCTTCCGGCAGACTGACGATGCTGGGAGGCGTCCGCCAGCGGAAGCTGTCAAAGCTCTCGCACTTGCCGCAAACCACGGACCATTGGCCGACGGAATTACCGCAAGGGTCGCATACCCACGCCGGGTCGGCGGCGGCCATGGACGCCCGCATCAGCCACTCCCGCGCCCGGGTGGGATCGTCGTTTTCGCTTTCTTCCAGCTCCGCCATCATCCGGCAGACCCGGGCCGGCGGCGGTTCTCCGGCGGCGTCGATGGCGCTTTCTAGATGCTTGCGGGCCTCGCCCCACAGCCGCGCCTCCAGGGACGCGCGGCCGAGCGCGATATGGCTTTCCGGATGGCCGGGAAATCGCTTGGCCAGCCGTTGCGTGGCCCGGACCCGCTCCACGGCGTCCGTCGACTTTTGGGCGTTCCAGTAGGGTTTGAGAAGGGCCGGATGGGGTTCGGCTTCCCAGGTGGTTTCGATCATTTTCGCCGCCTTGGAGGCCTTGCCCCCGGCAACCCAATGCTCCGCCAGGTCGGCCACCGCGGGGATGAACCCGGGGGCGAGCTTGTGGGCGTCGAGCAAGTAATCCAGGGCTTCGCCGGTATCGCCCCGGGCTTTCGCTTCCTGGCTCAATTGATAACCGAGCACCGCCTTGCGGCGCTTGGCCTCGTCGGCGTCGATCAGCTTGCGGCGTTTCAGGTCGTCGCAGGTCACCCGGGCGTCCAGCCATTGCGCCGTCTGCGTCTGCAACTCGAACATGTTGGCGGTGACCCAGGTGCTCTTGGGCTGCAGGCGGTAGGCGCGCCGCGCCAGCGACAGGGCTTCCAGCTTATCGCCGCGCTTGATGGCTTGGTTGAGCAGGCCCCGGAGCCCCAGGAACTCCGTCTCCGGGCGTTCCATCATCGCCTTGAAGAAGTCGCCGGCGGCTTTTTCGTCGCCCCTCATCTGCGCCGCCTGCGCCGACACCAGCATCGTCAGCGGCGGTTCGTCCAGCAAGACATTGGCCCGTTTGGCCTCGCGCTGGGCTTCGTTGGCGTCGCCCGCGGCCACCGCCACCATGCCCCGGGTCAGGGCCTGGTATCCCCGCTGGCGGCGCTTGGCGCGCCAGGCCCATAGAATCCGCCTCGGCGCCCGGCGCAAGTAAATCCAGAACCGGTAGATCAGCGCCGCCGCGACGGCGAGCGCCGCGACGACGGCCAGCAACACCGCAAAGGACGTATCGACCCGGTAGCCGCCCCATTGAAGCGACACCGAACCCGGATGGTCGGCCAGCGACACCGCCCCCCAAACGGCCGCCGCCAGGATCGCGAAAAACACCAGGGCGCGAAACATCCCGGTTACCCTTTGCCCGGGGCCAACAGGAAAACGGCGTGAACATGGAGGGTGGCGACGGCCCGTTCGGCGACCACCCGGGCCTTGGCGTCCCTCAGCCAGGGCGCCGCCGCCTTGGCCGCCTTGGCATGGCTGGAAAGGCCTTTCAGCGCGTCGATGGCACCCTTCAAGTCGCCCGCCCCGAGGCGCGCTTCGGCGCCGGCGACGATGGCGTCGATGGACGATGCCTCGGCCCCGGCTCCAGCCCCGGCCCCGACCCGGCGCCAGGTGACCAGCGACATGATCCGGTTGGTGGCCCGTTCCATCCAGCCGGTTTCCTCCAGGGTCTTGGACGCCTGGACGATTTTTCCGGCCAGGCCGTCGAAACGTTCCCTGAGGGTGGCCAGGGTCGGGATGCCGGCAACCGATGATTTCGACAACACGACGACCGCGGATTTGATGTCCGGATCGTCGCCGGAGAGCACGTTCAAGACCTCCAGGGTTTTTTCAAACGGCTCATCCGTGGCCACGGCCTGGCGCAGGTTGGCCACCGCCAGCACGATCGCCCGCGCCCGGGAGGACGCCTGGGCGGACTGTCCGCCGCCGGCCCGGACATTCGGCTCCGCGCCCGCCCCATAGGCTGTTTGGGCGGCGCTGTCCGATTCCAGCTTGTCCATGCGTTGAAGCAGGGACTTAATGGATTCGCCGCTTTCCTCCATCTTCGAAAGCCGTTCGGCGAGCGCCGCTGGAATCTTGCCGGCGCCGCCTTTTTCCGAAGCCGACGTCGTGACTTGGATCAGCTTTTTCACCGAATCGATGGATTTTTCGATGGTTTCCATCCGCGCCATCAGCCGGTTAAGCTCCTGGCGCAACTGTTGGCGCTCGGTCCGCATTTCCTCGATCGATTGCCCGCCTTTCTCCGCTGTCATCGGGATGGCGGCGGCCGGAACCTCGGCGGCCGGAACCTCGGCGGCCGGGGTTTCGGCTGGTTCGGCTTCGACGCCGGACCAATAGGGGGCCAGGATTTCGGCCCAGAAAGGCCAGTTCATTAAACCGGCGCCGATCCCGATCACGACCAGGAAACCCAACAAGCCGAGAACCCGGAGCCAACCGCCGGACCTTTGCCTTGCCTGGGCGGCCGGGGCCGGGGCATCGGCTTCGGGCGGCGCATCGCCGATAGACGCCCGGGGAGGCGCCTGGGCGGCCTGTTCCCCGGCGGCGCCCGGTGGCGGCGCTTCGGGGGCGGTTTTTGCCGGCCGCGGCTTTGCCTCGGGCTTGGCTTTCCTGGGCCGGGCCTTGGC
Source organism: Pseudomonadota bacterium (assembly GCA_022564115.1). Classification (GTDB taxonomy): domain Bacteria; phylum Pseudomonadota; class Alphaproteobacteria; order Rhodospirillales; family Casp-alpha2; genus Casp-alpha2. Next base: position 1,330 of record JADFMB010000013.1, on the reverse strand, counting down.
CTTGCTTTTTACCGCCGTCTTTTTCCTTGCCGGTTTACCCTTGCGAGCGTTTGTCATGGAAACCCCTTGTTGTCCCGGTCGCCCTAGATTATCAGGGATCGCAGCCGTCCGGTGAAGCAAAATAGCGCTCCGCCCCCGTTCGGCGGCGCGTTCCTGGCCACGGCCCGAAATGGCTCAGTCGGAGCGATTCGATCCGGGTGGATAATGTTTTAGGGTTGATTTCGGCCCTTGACAACCAGCGTCCAAAGGCTTATGTTCTGTTTTTGTTCTTTTATAAAAATAAACCATCGCTCTTTGACATTGTGAATAGCTTTTACTCACGCCGGTCCATGTCCTGGGGGGTGCATAAGGGCGGTCGCGTTTTTTTTGTCCGGCGTCTTGGCGGCCCCGCAAAAGTCCCCCCGGCGCCCTCAAGTTCGACCGCCTTTTCCGGCTTCCGAAAGGTCTTTAAAAACCACCCGTTACCGATCGCCCCCCGGCTAAAAAATAAACCACCCGATAACCACCAAATGTCCACCCCCTGTCCACCCCATGACCACCGTTTGCCCACCGAATGCCGACCGATGTCCACCGATGCCCACCCTAGGATTTCCGGGCATAAAGGGTTTTATTTGTTATCAAGGACTTGTGGGTTCCGGGCGGGTTCCGGGGCGGCACGCACGGACGCCGCCTCCCTGCACCGGCCGACGATCCCTACGATTCACGTAATGATAAAAGTGAGGTTCACGGAAAGATTAAAGTTGAGGACTAGGTCCCGAGGGCCCGCAAAAGCGCCTCCTGGCTGGGCTCGGTTGCCACCACCACGTCCCGCCACGCCTTTGCCACCCGCTTATGGTCTTTGTTTGAGTTTCCGTGGCTGCAGTCGACCAGAAGCTGGGATGGCAGTCCGGCGCCGATTAGCTTCTCCTGCGCCTCGGCCACGTAGGCGGCGCCGAAGTTGGGGCCGTCGTTCCCGCCTCGCAGCACCAGGTGGCCGTAGGCGTTGCCCGTCGTCTGGATTACGGCGGTCCGGCCCTCGTGGTCTATGCCGAGAAAACCGTGGGGCGAGCGCGCCGACAACATGGCGTCGACGGATATCTGGGTGCTGCCGTCCGTGCCGTTCTTGAAGCCCACCGGCATGCTCAGCGCGCTGGCCATCTGCCGATGGGTCTGGCTTTCGGTCGTCCGGGCGCCGATGGCCGCCCACGTCACCAGGTCCGCCAGGTACTGCGGCACGATCGGGTCCAGAAACTCGGTGGCGGTGTGCACGCCCATCTCTGCGATCTGCAACAGCAGCTTCCTGCCTCTTTCGAGACCTCCTGCGATGTCGAAGGTGTCGTTCAAGAGCGGG
>JADFMB010000153.1 GCA_022564115.1 Pseudomonadota bacterium | reverse complement strand
CGGATGACCATCTTCGCCCTCAACATCATGCCCTACATCACGGCCTCCATCATCATGCAGTTGATGACGGCCATCTCGCCCCAACTGGAGGCGCTGAAGAAGGAGGGGGAGTCGGGGCGCAAGAAGATCAACCAATACACCCGTTACGGCACCGTCGTGATCACGGCGTTGCAGGCCTACGGCATATCCGTCGGCCTCGAGGGCATGCAGTCGAGCGCCGGTTCCGCGGTGATCGATCCGGGCATGTTCTTCCGCTTCACCTCGGTGGTGACCCTGGTCGGCGGCACCATGTTCCTGATGTGGCTGGGCGAACAGATCACGGCGCGCGGGGTCGGCAACGGCATCTCGCTGATTATCTTCTCCGGCATCGTCGCCAACCTGCCGAGCGCCCTTGCCGGGACGCTGGAGCTGGGACGGACGGGGGCGCTGACGACCGCCTTCATCATCTTTTTGCTGTTGATGTCGGTCGGCGTCATTTATTTCATCGTCTTTGTCGAACGCGCCCAGCGCCGGATCATCGTCCAATATCCGAAACGCCAACGCGGCAACAAGATGACCGGCGGCGAAAGCTCGCATCTGCCGTTGAAAATCAATACCGCCGGGGTGATTCCGCCGATTTTCGCCTCCTCCCTGCTGTTGATGCCGATGACGGTGATCGGATTTTCAGCCGGAACGGGCCCGGAATGGCTGACCAACATAGCCGCCTATCTGGGACGCGGGCAGCCGGTGTACCTATTTATTTATATTTCCATGGTCGTGTTTTTCGCTTTCTTTTATACGGCGGTGGTTTTCAATCCCACGGAAACGGCGGATAACCTGAAACGCTACGGCGGTTTCATTCCCGGCATCCGGCCGGGCAAAAACACGGCCGAGTACCTGGATTGGGTTTTGACCCGCCTGACGGTTACCGGCGCCAGCTATTTGGCGGCCATCTGCCTGCTGCCGGAGCTGTTGATCTCGAAATATTCGGTGCCGTTCTATTTCGGCGGTACCAGCCTGCTGATCGTCGTTACCGTGACCATGGATACGGTGGCCCAAGTGCAGTCCCATCTTCTGGCGCACCAGTACGAGGGGTTGATCAAGAAATCGAGGCTGAAAGGCCGGCGGTAATGAATGTCATCCTTTTTGGCTCCCCGGGGGCCGGCAAGGGAACCCAGGCCAGGCGTTTGCAGGAAACCCACGGCATCGTCCAGCTATCGACCGGGGATATGCTGCGCGCCGAAGTGGATTCAGGCGGCGAACTCGGTCTTCAAGCCAAGGAAATCATGGAAGCCGGCCAATTGGTGCCCGATGATCTGATTATCGCCATGATTGCCGACCGCATCGACCAGGAAGACTGTAAAGACGGGTTCATTTTGGACGGTTTTCCGCGCACCAAGCCGCAGGCGGAGGCCCTCGACGCGATGCTGGCTGAAAAGGGATTGGATATCGACCATGTGATTGAAATCAAGGTCTTCGACGATGACATGGTCAAACGGATTACCGGCCGGTTTTCATGCGCCGGGTGCGGCGCCGGATACCATGATGAGTTTCAAAAACCCGAAAAAGACGGTGTTTGCGACCAATGCGGGGGCACCGAATTCAGCCGCCGCGCCGACGATAACGCGGAAACGGTTGCCGCCCGGCTTCAGGCCTATCATCAGCAAACCTCCCCTATCTTTTCCTATTACAAGGATAAAGGGCTAATGGAGGAGGTTGACGGCATGGCCGAAATCGATGCCGTGACGGAGCAAATGAATGCCCTTCTGGGATAATGAAAAAGGGCGGAAAAGTGCCGATGAGCGTGTTGACTTGGAGCTATCAAGCCCTATAATCGCGCCTCTTCCGGCACCCAATGGACGAAAAAAGTTATTTATTTCCAAAGTTTAAGGAGAACGGGCTTTGGCGCGTATCGCTGGTGTTAATATTCCGACCGCGAAGAGAGTGGTAATCGCCCTCACGTATATTCACGGCATCGGCCGGATTTCGGCCGAGAAGATTTGCCAGGAGATCGGTATTCCCGCGGAACGCCGGGTCAACGATCTCACCGACGACGAATTGATGCGGATTCGCGAAACCATCGATCAGGAATTCCGGGTCGAAGGCGACCTCCGGCGCGAAGTGGCGATGAATGTGAAGCGGTTGATGGACCTTGGCTGTTACCGGGGCCGCCGCCACCGCCGCGGCTTGCCCGTGCGCGGCCAGCGCACCCATACCAATGCCCGTACCCGCAAGGGCCCGGCGAAGGCCATCGCGGGCAAGAAAAGAGTCCTCAAGGGATAACCGAGCAACCGGCATGGCAAAAGAAACCACCCATCGGACGCGGCGCCGCGAACGCAAGAACATCGCTTCGGGCGTCGCCCATGTGAACGCCACGTTCAACAACACCATGATTACGATTACCGATGCCCAGGGCAACACCATCGCCTGGTCGTCGGCGGGGTCACAGGGGTTCAAGGGTTCACGGAAATCCACACCCTACGCGGCCCAGGTCGCGGGCGAGGATGCCGGGCGTAAAGCCATGGAACACGGCATGAAAACCCTCGAGGTGGAAGTCAAGGGTCCCGGGTCGGGCCGTGAATCCGCCTTGCGCGCCTTGCAGGCGGTCGGCTTTACCATCACCGCCATCCGTGATGTGACGCCAATCCCCCATAACGGCTGCCGGCCCCGGAAGCGCCGCCGCGTGTAAGGCGGCGAAAGCAAGCCGCGCTTGATCGCGGCGGGGATGCTTTGAGGCATCCCAATCATCGCCGGACCCGGGAGGGCGGGCGATGGGAAAATGGAAAAGGCTCCCCCGAGCCACAGATCAACGTCGCGAGCGCGAGGTCACTAAATTGATTCAAAAAAACTGGCAAGAACTGATTAAACCGACAAAACTCGACGTGCAACCAGGCGCCGACGCGGCGCGCACGGCCACCATCATCGCCGAACCGCTGGAACGAGGCTTTGGCCTGACTCTTGGCAATGCCCTAAGGAGGGTCTTGTTGTCGTCCCTGCAAGGCGCGGCGGTGACCTCGGTGCAGATTGACGGCGTCCTGCACGAGTTTTCAGCCATCCCGGGGGTCCGCGAAGACGTCACGGACATTGTCCTCAACATCAAGTCCCTCAACATCCGGATGTTGGCCGAGGGACCGAAGCGGATGACCCTGAAGGCTTCCGGCCCCGCCGAAGTCAAGGCCGGCACCATCGAAGTTGGCCCCGACATCGAAATCATGAATCCGGACTTTGTGCTTTGTCACCTGGACAAGGGCGCGAAGCTGAACATGGAAATGACCGTTGAAAACGGTAAAGGCTACGTCGCGGCGGCCCAGAACCGGCCCGAGGACAGCCCCATCGGCTTGATCCCGGTGGATGCGGTGTTTTCCCCCGTGCGCAAGGTCACCTACAAGGTCGACAATACCCGCGTCGGCCAGGTTACCGACCACGACAAGCTGAGCCTTGAAGTGACCACCAGCGGCGTCGTTTCCCCCGACGACGCGGTGGCGTTGGCGGCCCGCATCCTTCAGGACCAGTTGAACCTGTTCATCAACTTCGAGGAGCCGCAAAAAGCCCTCTCCGAAGAGCAGCGCGAGGAACTGCCGTTCAACAAGAACCTTTTGCGCAAGGTCGATGAATTGGAGCTTTCGGTTCGTTCGGCCAATTGCCTGAAGAACGACAACATCATCTACATCGGCGATTTGGTCCAGAAAACCGAAACCGATATGCTGAGAACGCCCAATTTCGGCCGCAAGTCGCTGAATGAAATCAAGGAGGTCCTGGGGCAAATGGGCCTGCATCTGGGGATGGAAATCCCCGATTGGCCGCCCGAGAATATCGAGGAATTGGCGAAAAAGCTGGAAGACCCCTTCTAGAGCAAATCCCGAGCAAACGGAACCGTTTGCGACGACGTATTTGCGTAAAATCAATGAGTTATGGTATTTTCGGTGAACCTGCGTGAACCGAAAATACCCTAGAGGGTTCCTCCAGTCTGACAGGAAAGAACGAACATGCGTGCGTGGGTAATGGCACGCGCACGGAAGCAAAAAGGAGCCTGATCCATGCGTCACCGCCACGGCGCCCGCAAGCTGAACCGCACCAGTTCGCACCGCAAGGCCATGTTTTCCAACATGGCGGTGTCCTTGCTGACCCACGAACAGATCACGACGACCTTGCCCAAGGCCAAGGAGCTCAGGCGCGTCGCCGACAAAATGATCACCCTGGGCAAGCACGGCACCCTTCATGCCCGCCGCCGGGCGCACTCATACCTGCGCGACGACGGCGCCGTGTCCAAGCTTTTCGGGGTCCTGGCCGAGCGCTACAAGGAACGAAGCGGCGGTTATACCCGGGTGATGAAGGCCGGGTTCCGGTATGGCGACAGCGCGCCGATGGCGGTCATCGAACTGGTCGATCGGGACCCCGACGCCAAGGGCGCCGAAGACAAGGCCCGCCACGCCCTCGAGGCGGAAGCCGAAGGGTCGGGGGAGGCCGCTTGATCGACCGTCGCCGGGATCACCCAATATCGACCGCAAAGGCAGTCCGGGTGGCTGCCTTTTTCCTTTTCAGAACCCTTGGCGCCGTGACCGCCCTGGCATGGGTGTTGGCCGCTTTCGACGGCCAGGCCGCCGAACGACAAGTACCCGGCACGAAAGCCGAGGTGCGGCTGTCTTTCGCGCCCCTGGTCAAGAAAGCCGCCCCCGCCGTGGTCAACATCTATGCCCGCAAGGTGGTGCGGGAACGGAAAAGCCTGCCGCTGTTCGACGACCCCTTTTTCCGCCGCTTTTTCGGCGAGGATTTCGGATTCAGACAGCCCAGGAAGCAACAACAAAACTCCCTCGGCTCGGGCGTCATCGTGCGGTCCGACGGACTGATCGTCACCAACAAGCACGTCATCGAGGGCGCCGATCAGATCAACGTGGTGCTCGCCGACCGGCGCGAATTCGTCGCCACCACGGTCCTCACCGATGATCGCACGGACCTGGCGATTCTCAAGATCGAGGCCGGCGAGGATGCGCTGCCGGTGTTGGCACTCCGCGATTCGGACGATCTCGAAGTCGGCGATCTGGTTCTCGCCATCGGCAATCCTTTCGGCGTCGGCCAGACGGTGACCAGCGGCATCGTTTCGGCGTTGGCCCGCACGCGGGTCACCTCGTCGGACCTTAATTTCTTCATCCAGACCGATGCCGCGATCAATCCGGGTAACTCCGGCGGCGCCCTGGTGACCATGGACGGCAGGTTGGTCGGCGTGAACACCGCCATATTCTCGAAAAGCGGCGGTTCCCTCGGCATCGGTTTCGCCATCCCTTCGAACATGGTGCGCGCGGTGATCAACGGCCTTGCCAAGGGCGGCAAGCTGGTGCGGCCCTGGCTCGGGGCCTCGGGGCAGGGGGTGTCCCAGGACATCGCCACGTCTCTCGGCATGAAGCGGCCGACGGGGGTGCTGATCAACAATGTCTACAAAGGCGGGGCCGCCGACAGGGCGGGGCTCCGGGTCGGCGACGTGGTGTTGGCCATCAACGGCCATGAAGTCAACGACCCAAAGGGGCTGAGATACCGCATCGCCACCCTGCCGGTGGGTGAAACGGCGGCGCTGCGGGTGATGCGCGGGGACCGGACGATGGCGTTGAAGCTTTTGCTGGCCCCGCCGCCGGAAACCCCTCCGCGCGATATTACCGTATTGACCGGGCAGCAACCCCTGGCCGGTTCCAAGGTCGCCAACCTATCGCCGGCCTTGGCCGATGATTTCGGCCTCGATCCCTTCGTCAGCGGGGTGGTGGTGATAGAGATGACAAGGGGCTCGCCGGCCAGCCGCCTGGGCTTCCGTTTGGGGGACCTGGTGCGGTCCGTCAACGGCAAGGACGTCGCCAATGTGGCTCATCTTCGCTCGCTTCTGTCGGCAAAATCGAGCCGTTGGCATATTACCGTCGACCGTGGCGGCAAGGTGTTGAGCCTGACTATCAACGGTTGAGTTTTTCCGGGTTGCCGGGTTGGGGGCCGGTCCGGAGGAGTCTGGGCAATGTCGGTTTCTATCGCTTGTATGGGTCGTGGATTGTTCGCGCTGTTGGCGGTTGCTCTGATCGCGGCGCCCGCTCGGGGGCGGGCGGACCCATCGGGGGCGACATGGGACGAGAAGATCGAGGTCGCCTCCGGCGGCGGATACAAGGGGCCCTGGCGGATGAACGAGTCGGAGTTTGATTACGTCGACGATCCCACCGTGGCCATCAACGAGCGGGGCTTTGTCGGGGTCGCCTGGGCCGATCAGTCCCGGCTGGATATTTTCTTCCAGATCTACGAATCCGGCGGCGGAAAGCGGTTCGAGGAGCCGGTCAACGTCTCCGCCAACCCACGAACCTTTTCCTGGCTTCCGAAAATCGTCATCGGGTCCGGCGATGCGGGGGAGGCGTATGTCCTCTGGCAGGAGATCGTCTTTTCCGGGGGCACCCATGGCGGCGAGATCTTTTTCGCGCGGTCGACCGACGGCGGGAAGACCTTCAGCGATCCGATCAATCTCTCGAACACCATCGCCGGTGACGGCAAGGGACGCCTCACCCGGCGCCGTTGGGACAAC
>JADFMB010000012.1:10566-27887 GCA_022564115.1 Pseudomonadota bacterium | reverse complement strand
TGCCGGGGCCGCGGGCCGTCGAGTTGCCCCTCGACAGCGGCTTGATCGTCTTCGCATCCGAGCAGGTCGGCAAAACCCCGGTCAAACGCATCCAATACACCGACAACGAACAGCGGATCGATTACGCGCTGTTCAAGGGCAACGGCGCCCAGGGCGAATTCATCTTCATGGACAAGCCTTATACGCTGAATGTGTCGTTCAATTTTCCCTTTACCATCCGCGATAAGGTGGAAACCTGGAACTTCTCCAAGGGCCGGGCGGCGGAATGGGAACCGGCGGTCCAGATCCGTACCAAGCTCGGGTTTATCTTTTACCGGCCGTACCGGCTCCCCGGATTGAACCGGGCGTGTTTCGGCATGTCGGGCGAATGGGACATCGCCCCCGGCGACCCGAAGCTGCAATACACCCGCCTCATGTTCGGCTATTACTGCCAGCCGCCGGGGGTGGCCATGGATAATAAAAAAATGTTGTCGTTGATCGACAACATCGGCCTCAAGGGCGTGACCCGGCGGGACGTCAAATTCTCCGACAACGTGCTGAATTTCCACCGCGACGTGGCGGAAAACTTCTCCGGCCCGCGAGCCGCCAGCCGGGCGTTGAACGTGGCGCAAGGGGGCGGACCGGAGGCTTCGGCCGGGATCGGCGAGTTCCCGTTCAATTACGCCGAGTACTACAACCTCGGCGACGGTGAAAATGAACGCGTTAACAATTGAACGGTTTCCATCCCGTTAGCCTTCCTAGTCAAATAACAAGGCGCGCGCGCCCCGAGAATTTCCGGGGCGTTTTTTTTTGGGCTCTCTGGGGGAGAGGCTTATACCTTGATGTTGAGGTAAAACCCGCGCGGCACGTTGTCGCGGAGCGGCCGGTCCTGATCCAGAATCTGGTTCAGGCGCCTGAGCCCGTCGCGTTCCTCGGGCGAGGTGTCCTGCGGGATCGACTCCGCCCTGGCCCGGACCTGGCGGATCGTGTCCCCCTGATAGACGTTCGGCTGCTTGGCGGCCGCCGGCAGTCCCGTTTTGGTGATTCCAACCCCGTCCGTCATGGCTCCAACCTAGGGGGAAAAGGTTAACGGAATCTCAAAATCGGGAGCCCGGAAAAAGGAATTTTCCGGGGTCGTTTAAAGACCCGGAAAGGAGCCTCAGAGAGGATTCAGCGGGGCCTGGAAGATGTCGGGGCCGCCGCCGTCGCGGTAACGCTCCAGCGCCCAGGTGACGGACGGGAACGCCAGATCGTCCCAGGGGATGTCCTCCCACCCGGCCAGGATCACGTCCTCGCTTTCGGGGCCCGGGGCGAAATCCGCCGACGTCATCCGCGCCCGGTGGACGACATAGACCTGGCTGATGCGGGGGATCTCGTAAAAACCGATCAGGCCGTCAATCTCGATCTCGGCCCGGGCCTCTTCCCAGGCTTCACGCTTGGCGCCTTCGGCGGTGGTTTCTCCCAGTTCCAAAAACCCCGCCGGAATGGTCCAGAAACCCTTTCGGGGCGGGATGGCGCGGCGGCAGATCAGGAACGTCTCCCGCCAAACGCAAACGGCGCCGGTGATGATTTTCGGGTTGTCATAGGCGATGTAGCCGCAATCGGGACAGACCAGCCGTTCCCGGTCGTCGCCGGGGGGTACGGTCTTGACCGATGGCCCTGTTTTCCGTTCTTCGCCCATTTCCCTGTCTTCGCCCATTTCCCCAGCCATTTCCCCGAGTGTGGCGTTGCGGGGCCGTTCAGGCAAGGCGCCTTCGGGGCCGGACTGTTCAACCGGCGAGAATCCGCACCTGGTCCACCGCCAGACTCAGGGCGACGTCATCGCCGACGTCGAAAACCGGACGCCCGGCTTGGTGGGAATCGTCGACCAGGATCACGTTCTCCCCGACCCGGACGGCATAGCGGATGATGCTGCCCAAAAACTCCCGGTGTTGGACCTGGCCGGAAAAGACGGCGGCGCCTTCGGAGGCGGCGCCGGGTTCCCGGATCGTCAGGTCCTGGGGCCGGAACATGGCGGTGCCGGGGCCGGGCTCGACCCCATTGCCGTTGAGCGGAATCAAGGTGCCGTCGTCGGCCTGGAAAGAAATTTTACCCTGTCCTTTTTCCACCCGCCCGTCGATCAGGTTGGCGGTGCCCAGGAAATCGGCGACGAAGCGGTTGGCCGGGTTGTCGTAAAGCTCCATCGGCGAGCCGACCTGTTGAATGACGCCGTCGTTCAGCACCGCGATGCGGTCCGAGATGGTGTTGGCCTCTTCCTGGTCGTGGGTGACGAAGATGGTGGTGAGTTTCAGTTTCCGTTGAAGTTCCAGGATATCGCGCCGCATCTGGATGCGCAGGTTGGCGTCCAGGTTCGACAGCGGTTCGTCCAACAAAAGCACCCGGGGTTCGACGACGATGGTGCGCGCCAGGGCCACGCGCTGCTGCTGGCCGCCGGAAAGCTGCGACGGCCGGCGTTCGCCATAGTCCCTCAGGTCGACCAAATCCAGGGCCGCCTCCACCCGCCCGTGGATGTCCTTGGCCGGAATTCTGCGTTCCTCGAGCCCGAAGGAGACGTTCTTCCTGACCGTCATGTGCGGCCACAGGGCGTAGCTCTGGAACACCATGCCGACGTTGCGTTTCCACGGCGGCAGGTGGGTGACGTCTTCGCCGCCGATGAGGATGCGGCCCCCGGGTTCGGGGCCGAAGCCGGCGATGGCGCGCAACAGTGTCGATTTGCCGGACCCGGAGGGGCCGAGGAAGGTGAAGAACTCTCCCGGCTCGATGGTCAGGCTGACGCCTTTCAGCACCTCGGTCGTCTCGAAGGACAGGCTCAGGTCCTCGATGGCGACGCCGACGGCTTGCGCTCTGATTTCGGTCATGGCTTAAACTCCTTCCGCCGCCGCGGCGACGCCCGGGGCGAGTTCCTTTTCCCGTCGGTTGATGACGCGGTGGGAAATATAGGTGGCGATGCCGACAATGAGAACGGCGACGATGCCCAACGCCGCCCCCGGTCCCCGGCCGGCCGCCGATTGCATGAATTCGTAAATGCCGTAGGCCAACGGCGCGTCCGATTCGGCGCTGACCAGCATGATCGTCGCCGACAACTCGACCGACGCGGTGGCGAAACTGATGATGAACCCGGCCAGGATGCCACCCGACATCAGCGGCACGACGATGCGCCGGACGGTGCGCGTTTTCGTCGCCCCCAGGTTCTCGGCCGCCTCTTCGAGCATCACGCTGACCTGTTGCAGGGCGGCCATGCAGGCGCGGAGCGCATAAGGCAGCCGGCGGATGGCGAGCGCGATGACGATGATCACCCACCACGAGGACAGCGGCTTGTCGATGATCGGCACGTTGAATTCGACGAAGGTGCGCAGATACCCGATGCCCAGGACGACGCCGGGGACGGCGATCGCGCCGGTGGCGATATAGTCCAGCCACTTGCGCCCAACCAGGCCCGTGCGCCAGACGATATAGGCGATGGCGGTGCCGAGGACGACGTCGATCAGGGCCGCCAGGCCGGCGTACAACAGGGTGTTTGAGATGTACTGGGTCGCGGTCCTGAAGACGTTGGTGTAATGGGCGAAGGTATAGGCGTCGGGCAGGACGCTGTACGACCACACGGTGCCGAACGACAGAAGCGCCAGCCCGATATGCGGCGACAGCACCATCATCAGAATGAGAATGATGACCGCGTAACAGCCGATCTTCTCCCATGGCCTGAGGTCCCGCTTCATCAGCCCGCCGCCGCCCTTCTGGACGGTGGAATAGTCCTTGCCCTTGAGGGCGAGGAGCGACACCCACAGCGAAAACAGCGAAAACACCACCAGGATCACCGAAATGACGTAGCCCATGGGGTCCGAAATGCCGATCGACGAAATCCGCAAATAGGCCTGCGGGGCGAGCATGTTGTTGATGTTGAGCAGCAACGGCGTGCCGAGGTCGTCGAAGACCTTGAGGAACACCAGCGAGGCGCCGGCAATATACCCCGGCATGGCGAGCGGAAAAACGATGCGCCGGAACAGGCGTATGCCGCTGGCGCCCAGGTTCTGCGCCGATTCCTCCATCGAGCGGTCGATGTTCGACAGCGCCGCCGACAGGTTGATGAGGATGAACGGAAAATAGTGGATGGATTCGACCAGGATGACGCCGTTGAGTCCTACCATGAACGGAATCTTGAAATCGAACCATTCTTCCAGCAACAGGTTCACCGAGCCGTTCTCGCCGAACAGCAGCAGCATGGCCACCGCGCCGACGAACGGCGGCATGATCAGGGGAATGATGCCCAGGGTCTGGATCAGCACGGAGCCGCCGAAATTGAAGCGGGTGGTGAAATAGGCCAGCGGAATGGAGATGATGGTGGCCAGAACCACCGACATTCCGGCGACATAAAGGGAATTGAGGAACGATTCCCGGAACAGGGATGTGTTGAAGAAATCGACGAAATTTATCAGCGTCAACGCGCCCGTGTTGGGGTCCTGGAAGGCGACGTAGACGACCTTGACCACGGGAACGATCAGGAAAACGAACAGGAACAGGCCGATCAACAAGGCCAGGCCGCCCACCCCCCAATGGCTGCGCGAAAACGAATTCAAGTCCGTCCCCAGGTAAATGACTTAAAAAAAAGAAGAGCGGGGCCCGGCATGGCGCGCCTGTTCGCCGGACCCCGCCTTGGAAGGGAAGCCTACTACATGGACGCGGCTTTTTCCGCCAATTGCTTAGCCTTGGCGTAGTTGGCCTTGATTTCCGTGTCCCAGGCCTGCTCGAACTCGGCCTGGCGGCCGGTGACCTTGGTCGTCGCCTTCTTGCGCTTCTTCTTGAAGATACTGTTGAAGGCCTTCTCGCTGGCCTTGGCCTCGGTGATCGGCACCTTGGCGACCAGCGCCTTGGCCTCGGCGATCAGCTTCATGGCCCCGGCGTTGCCCTTGCTTTTGGCTTCCGCCGTCTGGATCGCCTTGGTGGCGGCGCGCAAGGCATCCTGGCGGTAGGTGATCATCACGTCGAACAGCGAGTTGATGATGTTGTAACGGCTTTTCGACAGTTGCAGGTCGAACTTCACCGCCGAGCCGATGGACTTGTCCTTGAACGGGTTGGGGAAGCCCTTGGGCGCCTTGGCATAGGTCGCCGGGTTGACCGGCAGACGCCTGATCTTCGGGTCAAGCAGGATCTCCTGGCCCTCCGGCGACAGCAGGTACTCGATGAAGGCGGCGGCCAACTTCGGGTTCGGCGCGTTTTTGACGATGGCGATGTTGGCCGGCACCAGGGTCGTCACCGGCGGATAAAGGAAATCGACCGGGAAGCCCGACGCCTTCGACGACAGGCCGAAGAAGTCGATGACGACCCCGAGACCGAACTGGCCGGAATTGACGCCGTCCGGCACCCCGAAGCTGCGCGCGGTGACGGTCTTGAAGTTGCCGGCGATGCTCTTCCACAAGGCCCAGCCCTTTTCCCAGCCCATGCCCTGCAACAGGGTCTCGACGGTCAGGTGCGTGGTGCCGGAACGCGATGGCGCGCTCATGCCGACATGGCCAAAATAAACAGGTTTCGCAAGATCGGCCCAGGTCTTCGGCACCGGCAGCTTCTTGGCCTTCAGATACCGCGTGTTCCACATGATGCCGTAGCCGGACGCGGCGAAGCCCTTGTAATAGCCTTCCGGGTCGTTGATCGGGAAAGAGCCGACCATTTCCGGAATGCCTTTGACCTTGACCGTGTATTTCTGCAACAAGCCGTCGCCTTTCAACACCTCGAAGGCGTCCGGGGCCGAGGCCCAGAACATGTCGGACGTGTTGTTGGCGGCCGTCGCCTGCAGGTACTTGATGCCGGCGGTGGTCTTTTTCTTCAGCATCTCGACCTCGATGCCGGTCGCCTTGGTGAACGCCTTGCCGACGGTAACCGTGGTGTCGGGCGGATAGGACGTGACGATGACCAGCTTCTCGGCCGCCACCGCCTGGATCGGCGCCATCGCCGCGCCGACGGCCAGAACCGCGCCGGCGGTCAATGGGACCAAAAAACGTTTCGTGATTTTCATTTGATTCAACTCCTCCAAGGTTTGAGCCTGTTTTTTTCTTACGCCCTATTTAGGTCATCCCTGAAAACCGGTTTTCGAAGGGAGCCCGGGCGAGTGATGCCAAGCTTGGCAAGGGTAATAATTTACGCTAAACGAGGGTAAAATTCCGGTCAACGGACATTATTTTAAAGGTTCATGCGTTTTCCCCTTGGCGGCAAAGGGAAAAATGAAAATTTATCGGTTGTTGCGCCCGGAAATGGTAAAATTAGCCGATTCGCTTGATTCCCGGAGGAAGGGATGAGCAAAGACAACAACCTCGAACACGAATTCCTGGATCTGCGCGCCGGAGAATATTCCGACCAGACGTTCCTCGGCACCCTTCGTCTGGCGACCCGGACGCGGTTGTTCTTCCTGACCGGGCTGCTGGCCATGGCCGCTTTCGCGGCGCTGTTTTTGATCATCGACAAACGGATGACGGCGGCGGTGGACGAATTCGCCGCGGCCGAAAAGATGGCGGCCCTGGCGGCGGCGGTGGAAACAGGCATCGCCGGTGCCCGGGGCGAGGAAAAGAGATTCCTTCTGCAAAAAGATCCGGTCATCGCGGAATCCTTCAACATCCACCTGGAATTCGTTTCCGAGGCCCTGGGCAGGTTGTCCGGGATGGCGAAGAGCGTCACCCTGCGCAAGCCCATCGACACCATCCGCGACGGCCTGGCCCAATACGACCAGCAGTTCTCCAAGCTGGTGAAATCCGAAAAGGCCCTGGGGCTTACCGACGCCACCGGCCTCAGCCGCGAACTCCGGAACGCCACCGAGGAGTTGCAGGTCAAGTTCTCGACCGCCGGATACGCCAACCTGGCCGGGCAGGTCTCGCGCATCAACCAGGAAGGCCAGGAAACCCTGCTCAGCGGCTACAAGAAAGGCGTCGGGGAAATCCAGAAGCGCTACCAGACGCTGATTATCTTCCTCAAGGAGACCAAGATCCCCACGCAACGGAAAAAGGCGCTCCAGGAACTGCTGCAAAAACACGAGACCATTTTGCTGGCGATGATCAACTCGCGCTTCGCCTTCGAAGAGGAAGCCCAGCGTTTCGACGACATCCTGACCTATCTGGGGCCCAGCACCAGCGCCCTTTCCGGTTTCGCCGCCACCCGCCGCGGGCTGGCCGCCCAGGACCTGACCCGGGCGGGGGAGATTTCCCGCATCGCCATCGCCGGCGGCAGCGCCGTCATCGTGCTGTCGCTGGTGATCGTCGGCCTGATGATGCTTCGCTCGATGAGCGAACCGGTCCGCGTCCTGGCCGGCATCGCCGGCCGGCTGGCCGACGGCGATAGGGCGGTTTCCCTGCCGGCGCGGGGCAACAGCGATTCCATCGGCAGCCTGGCCCGGGCGCTCGAAAAATGGGTGCAAAACCTGGCCGACCTGGAACAATTGCGCCAGGAACTGGAGCACACCCGCGCCGAGCTTGAAAAAACCCTGGCCGAGGCCGAAGAGGACGCCCTGGTAGCGGCCGAAGCCGCCCGCGCGGCGCTGCTGGCCGATGACAAGGAAGAGGCCGTCCCGCGGTTTCAGGTCCTGATCGGCCCGGACGACGACGAAATCGCCACCGGCGGGCCCCTATCCTCGGTCAGCCGGAAACTGGCCAATTTCAGCGAATATGTTACGGCGGCGGCCGGCGACGTGGAACGCACCGGGGCCCTGATCAAGGGCCTGGAGGACGCTTCCCGGCAGATCGAGGAGGTGGACTCGCTGGTGACGGCGATCCGCGATCAAACGAACCTGCTGGCCTTCCGCGTCGGGCCGAAGGAACCGGGCGGCGACAATCTGGTCATCCTGTCGGGCGAGGACAAGCAACCGGCCGAGGATTCCCAATTCCCCGACGTCGACATGGCGAAACGCTTCGACGCCATCCGCGACGCCACCAGCAAGGCCGAACGGACGTCGGCGGCCGTCCGCGGCACCATGGCCGAGGTCACCAGGATGGCCCAGGAAATCGCCACTACCGCGTCGGAACAGGCGCTGGAGGCGACCAGCAAGCTGTTGAGCCAGTCCGAATACCTGCAGAACATGCTCGACGACGTGATTTCGAAGATTCAACCGGCCAAGCCGGGCACCCTGACCTTGAAGGATTCCGACAGGAAGGAACCCCAGGGGGAACCCAAGGACGGTAAAAAGAGCAAATCCCCGCCGAAGAAGGCGTGAGCCCCAAAGAAGCTTAAGACAATTCCCTAACCGCCGCCTTTCAGCGCCGCCACGCCGGGCAGTTCCTTGCCTTCCAGCCACTCCAGGAACGCGCCCCCGGCCATCGACACATAGGAAAACCCGTCGCTCACCCCGGCGTTGGCCAGTGCCGCCACCGTGTCGCCGCCGCCGGCGATGCTGAGCAGCCCGCCGTCGGCGGTCAGCTTCGCCGCTTCCCGGGCCAGGGCGTTGGTGGCGAAATCAAACGGCTTGATCTCGAAGGCGCCCAAGGGCCCGTTCCAGATCAGCGTCTTGCAGTCGCCGAGCCGGCCGGAAAGGTCGGCGACCGTGGCCGGCCCCAGGTCGAGGATCATGGCGTCGGCGGGGATGGCGTCGAGCAGCACGGTCTCGCTTTCCACCCCTTCGGCGAATTCCCTGGCCACCACCGCGTCGAGGGGCAGCGCCACCTCGCAGCCGGCCTCGATGCCCTTGGCCATGATGGTCTTGGCGGCGTCGGCCATGTCGCGTTCGCACAGGGACTTGCCGACGTCGTAGCCTTGCGCGTGCAGGAAGGTGTTGGCCATGGCACCGCCGATGATCATCAAATCCACACGTTCGACCAGATGGCCGAGGACCGCCATCTTGGTCGAAACCTTGGCCCCGCCGACGACGGCGGCGACGGGGTGTTGGGGGGACTCCAGGGCCTTGGTCAGGGCGTCCAACTCCGCCGCCATCAGCCGCCCGGCCGCCGACGGCAGCAAGTGGGCTATGGCCTCGGTCGAGGCGTGGGCCCGGTGGGCGCAGGAAAAGGCGTCGTTGACGTAAAGGTGGCCGAGCTCCGCCAGCTTGCCGGCGAAGGCCGCGTCGTTGGCTTCCTCTTCGCCGTGAAAACGCAGGTTCTCCAACATCGCGACGCCGCCTCCGGCGACCGCCTCGGCGGCCTTTTCGGCCTCCGGCCCGATGCAGCTCGTGGCCAAGGGGACGTCCCGGCCGAGCGCCTCGGCCAAGGCCCGGGCCACCGGAGCCAGCGACAGCTCGGCCACGATCCGCCCCTTGGGGCGGCCCATGTGCGACATGACGACGACGCCGGCGCCCCGGTCCAATAGGTCCGTAATCGTCGGCAGGGTCTTTTCCATGCGGCTGGCGTCGGCGATCCGGCCGTCTTTCATCGGCATGTTGAGGTCGGCGCGCACCAGCACCCGTTTTCCGGCGACGTCGAGATCGTCGATGGTCTTAAAAGCGCTCATGCCGGTCCCGGGGGGATCACGACGCCGCCACGGCGCCGCCGGTGCCGGCGAGGACGACACCGGCGCCCCGGTTGAGCCGCTTCATGGCGCGTTTCGATTTGAACAACAGCCGCGCCCGGGCGGCGGCATAGGCATAGGCCGAAAGGGTGCCGCCGAGGACGGAAATAAACATCACCGCCAACAGCCCCATATCGGCGAAGCCCAGCCCGGCAAGGTCGACGAAGGTCGGCAACAGGCCGAGGTAGAACAGGATCACCTTGGGATTGCCGAGGGTCAGCAGCACGCCGCTGAAAAAGGTCCGGGCGCGTCCGCCGGGCTCGACGGACGCCGTCTCGACGCCTGTGGGCGGCCGTAGCCAGAGCCTGACGCCCAGGTACACCAGATAGCCGCCGCCGATCAGCCGGACGATGAAGAACGCCTCGCCGAACTGTTCGGCGATCACCGCCAGCCCGGTCAGCGCGAAAACCAGGTACAGCAGGTCGCCGGCCATGATGCCGGCGATAAACACCAGGGTCGGGCCGAAGCCCTGAAACAGCGCCCGGCCGACGGTGGCGAAGACGCCGGGCCCCGGCGTCGCCTTGATGACGAAGCTGAGGGCGAAAAGCGCGAGGACGGTTTCGGTGCTCATGCAAGGGTTATAGGACGCCGCCGCCGGGGTTTCCAGGGGGTGAGGGGATGTAAAACCTAGCGCCCCTTTTTCGCCAGCGCCTCGACGCGGGCGCGGGCGTCCTTGGCTTTTTCCGTTTCCCCCAGCACCTCGTAGGCGCGGGCCAGGCGTTGCCATCCGGACAGGTCGTCGGGGTTTTCCTCCAGCCGGTCGGCGAGCCGCTGGACCATGGTGCGGATCATCGTCTGGCGGTCGGCGGCCGACATCTGGGACGCCGCCTTGACGTCCTCGGCCGACGGTCCCGGCGCCCCGCTTGGCGGGGTGGAAGGCCGGGCCGCCGTGGAGGACGCCGGGGGCGGTGCCGGGGCTTCGGTCGCCGGCATGGCCTTGGCCAGCGCCAGCGCCTTGGCCGACGGTTTCACCGACCACGGCGCCACCTGCAGGTCCTCGGCGGCGCGGGCGATCCGCTGGTCGACCATTTCCAGCCACGGCGAGCCGGGCGGCGACACGGCGCGCAAATCGACCCAGGCCCGCAACGCCGCCTTGAAGTTCCCCCGTTGCGCCAGCCCCAGGCCAAGGAAATAGCGGGCCCGGGGGTTGTAGGGGTCGGCCTCGGCGATGTCCTCGAACAGGCCCCGGGCTTCCGGCCCCACCTGGCCATTTTCCGACAGCACCAGGGCCTCGGCGTAATCGGTGACGATTTTGGGATCGCGGTTACCGACCTCCATGGCTTTTCGGTAGGCGGCGAGCGCCCCTTCGAAATTTCTGATGCTCAGGTAGGTACGCCCCAGCAGCGTCCAGCCGTGGACGTTGTTGGGGTCCGCCTCGAGCCGTTTCAACAACCGCGCCGCCAACTGCGTGACCTCGTTGCGGTCCAGCTTGCCTTCGCGGGCGACGATTTCGGAGGACATGTTGCGCCCGGCGAAGGGCTGGCCGGGCATCTCCGGCGAGCCGAGGACGGAATAAATCCCGAACGCGGCGGCCGGAATCGCCGCTCCCAGGACGGCGGCGGCCGTGCGGCCCCGGGGGATAGCGCCGCCGCTGGCCGCCTGTTTCGGGTCCGTCACCTCGACGGCGGCGAGTATGCGGCGCTGGATCTCGACCCGGGCCGCTTCGGCTTCTTCCTCGCCCAGCAACCCCCGGTCCCGGTCTCTGTCGATTTCCCGCAGTTGGTCCTTGTAGACGGTGATGTCGTATTCGCCGCGGCCGGGCTGCGGTCCACCGGGCCGGCGGATCAGCGGCATCACAATCGCCAACGCCACGGCGGCCGACATCAGGACGGCGGCGACCCAAAGCCCAGTCACCGGCCGTCTTCCTTCAGCAGTTTCGCCAGCCTCTTTTTCTCATCCTCGGTCAACGGCGCCGGCCTGGGCCGGGACGCGGCCCTGGCGCCGGTGGCGGCCTGGGTTCCGCCTCCTTGTCTGTCCCCCGGCCCGCCCCCCTGGCCGCTATGGCGGCGCAAAAAGACAACCATCGCCCACAGACCCAGGCCCGCGATCACCGCCGGTCCCAGCCACAACACCAGCGTCGCCCCCTTGAACGGAGGTTTCAGGAGCACGAAATCGCCGTAGCGCGCAACCACGTAATCGATCACGGCGGTGTCGCTGTCGCCGGCCGTGAGCCTTTGGCGGACGATGATGCGCAGGTCCTTGGCCAGGTCGGCATCGGAATCGTCGATGGATTGGTTCTGGCACACCAGGCACCGGAGCACCTTGGATATTTCCCGGGCCCTCTTTTCCAGCAACGGGTCGGCCAGCATCTCGTCCGGGTTGACGGCCCAAGCCGGAGCGGTGGACAAAAATAAGGCAGGGGCCGTCCACAGAAGCCCCAAGAGGGGGGCGAGAAGGATAAGCCCGGTCTTCATCGCTTCAGCTTCTCGATCACCGGCAGGATCTGGTTTTCCAGGATATCGCCATTCATGGGGCCGACGTACTTGAAGCGGATCTTGCCCGCGCCATCGACGATGAAGGTTTCCGGAATCCCGTAAACGCCCCAGTCGATGCCGACGCGGCCCTTGGGGTCGGCACCGATGGCGTCGTAGGGGTCACCCAGTTCCTTCAGCCACTTGAGGGAGTATTTCGGCGCGTCCTTGAAGTTGAGGCCGTAGACCTTGGCCACCTTCATCTTCGCCAGCTTGGTGACGAACGGGTGCTCGGTCCGGCACGGCAGGCACCAGGACGCGAACACGTTGACCACCGAGATCCCGCCAGCCTTGAGATCGGCACTGGAAAATCCCTTGCCGTATCCTTGCGGAGTCCCGTTGTCGATGGGCGGCAGGGAAAATTCGGGCACCGGCTTGTCGATCAGGGCCGAGGGGAGGATTTTCGGGTCCTTGGTCAGGCCGATGGCGAAATAGACCGCCATCAACAGGAACACCGACAGCGGCGCCAGATAGATCGCGCGTTTCGACATCGGCGTTTTTTAATCCCGCCTAGGCGCCGGCCGCCTGGGCCAGCCCGGCGCCGCGCTTGGCCGGCGCGCCGACGCGGTGGCGGCGGTCGGACAGGCTGAGCACGCCGCCGAAGACCATGATCAGGACACCGGTCCACATCCAGCCGACCAGGGGATTGAAATAAATCCGGGTCACGAAGGCGCCGGTTTCGTCCTCGTCGCCGATGACGGCGTAAAGATCGCCCAGGAAGGTGGAGTGGATGGCGGCCTCGGTGGTCGGTTGCTGGGACACGTCGTAGATCCGTTTTTCCGGGTACAGCATGGTCACCAGTCGGCCATCCCGAATCACCCGGAAGGTGCCGGAAAGGATGGAATAGTTGGGGCCGGTGCCCGACCGGGCGCCGTCGAAGACGAAGTCGTAGCCGGCGATGCTTACCGTGTCGCCCGGTTTCATGGCCTGGATGCTTTCGGTCTTCCAGGCGCCGGCGCCGGTCATGCCGGCGATGGCGACGGCCAACCCCAGATGCGCCATCGTCATGCCCCAGGCGGCCCGGGGGGTGCGCCGGAGGCGGCTCAGGCTTTCCGAAAGCGGGCCTTGGAACAGGCGGATGCGACCAGCCAGTTCGCTCAAGATGCCCATGAACAGCCACGCCGCCAGCCCGATGCCGATGACGCCCATGAACGGGCCGTCGGTCTCCACCGCCCAGACGGCGATCATGGCCACGATCATCACCAAGCCGGCGACCCAAAGCCGCGATAACGCCGGTTTCAGGTCGGCCCGTTTCCATGACAGCATCGGGCCGATGGCCATGGCGACGATCATCGGCACCATCAGCGGGATGAAGACGGCGTTGAAGAACGGCGCCCCGACGGAGACCTTGCCGCCGCCGACGGCGTCCAGCAGCAGCGGATAGAGGGTCCCCAGCAACACCGCCGCCGCCGCCGTTGCCATCACCAGGTTGTTGAACAGCAAGGCCCCTTCGCGGGAAATCGGCTGGAACACTCCGGTGCTGACCAGGGCCGGCCCACGCCACGCGAACAGCGCCAGCGAACCGCCGATGACGACGATCAGAAGGCCAAGGATGAAAACGCCGCGGGCCGGGTCGGTGGCGAACGCATGCACCGACGTCAACACGCCCGAGCGCACCAGGAAGGTGCCCAAGAGGCTCAGCGAAAAGGTGACGATGGCGAGCAGGATGGTCCAGCCCTTCAGGGTGTCGCGCTTTTCGACCACGGTCGACGAGTGCAGCAACGCCGTCCCCGCCAGCCACGGCATGAAGGACGCATTCTCCACCGGGTCCCAGAACCACCAGCCGCCCCAGCCGAGCTCGTAATAGGCCCACCATGACCCCAGGGTGATGCCGGCGGTAAGGAAACACCACGCCGCCAAGGTCCACGGCCGCACCCAGCGCGCCCAGGCGGCGTCGACCCGGCCTTCGATCAGGGCGGCTATTGCAAAAGAAAACGCCATCGAGAACCCGACATAGCCCAGGTACAGCATCGGCGGATGGAAGGCGAGGCCCGGATCCTGAAGCAACGGGTTCAGGTCATTGCCGTTGATGGGTACGGGGAAGATACGCTCGAACGGGTTCGAGGTCAGCAACATGAACAGATAGAAGCCGACGGCGATCATCGCCTGCACGGAGAGAACCCGGGCCCGCAAGCCCGGCGGCAGGTTGGTGCCGAACAAAGCGACCGCCGAGCCGAACAGCGCCAGGATCAGCACCCACAGCAACAGCGAGCCCTCGTGGTTGCCCCAGACGCCGGAAATCTTGTACAGCAGCGGCTTCGCCGTGTGCGAGTTCTGGACCACGTTGAGGACGGAAAAATCGGACGTCACGTAGGCCTGGGTCAGGCACCCGAAGGCGACGGCGACGAGGCCGAGCTGGGCCAGGGCGGCGGGCCGGGAGATGGCCATCCAGGCATGGTTTCCTCGATGCGCGCCGACCATCGGCATGGTCGCCTGAACGAAGGCGACCAGCAACGCCAGGATCAGGGCGAAATGTCCGATTTCCGGGATCATTTGATCTTATCCTTTCCTGGGCCCTTCCATTTGCCGGATTTCTTCAAGGCGTCGGCGACTTCGGGCGGCATGTAGGTCTCGTCGTGCTTGGCCAGTACCTCGTCGGCCCGAAACACGCCCCCTTGCAGCGTGCCTTCGGCGACGACGCCCTGGCCTTCGCTGAACAGGTCCGGCAAAAGTCCTTTGTAGGTTACCGTGATCGCCGTCGTCAAGTCGGTGACGCGGAAATTGACCACCGCGCCCCCGGCCTTCTTGACGCTGCCTTCCTCGACCAGTCCGCCCAAACGAATTCGCCGGCCTTCGGCGACGTTCTTCTCGGCTATGTCGGTGGGGCTGTAGAAAAAGACGATGTTTTCCTCAAACGCGCTCAACATCAGCCCCGCCGCCACCCCCAACAGGCCCAAGGCGACGACGACGAAGGTCAGGCGCTTGTGTTTGCGTTTCATCGACTGTCCTCGGGGGGGTCGTCCTCGGGCGGGGTGAGCCTGTCGAGGGTGCGTTCGGCATCCCGGAGCGCACGCCGGGAAATCGCCAAAAGCCCCGCCAGAACGGCGGCGGCGAATGCGTACGCCGGCCAAATGAACCCGGCGTAACCGTCCATGTTGAAGAAGGAAGACAGGGCGTCCATGGCTATCCGGCCTCCCCCGGGGCAGATGTGGCGGCAGATGCGGCGGCGGGTGCGGCGGCGCCCTGGCCGGCGGCTTGCCGCATTTGCAGGGCGCGGATCTTGGTCGCGATGATTTCACGGCGGATGCGGATCAGCAGCACCCAGACGTAGTAGGTGGTGAACGCCAAGCCCATTAACAACAGCGGCGTCAGCATCGAGGAGTGGATCGCCGGGCCGCCCATCTTGACGACGCTCGACGGCTGATGGAGCGTGTTCCACCAATCGACGGAAAACTTGATGATCGGCACGTTGACGAAACCGACGAGGGCCAGGATCGACGACGCCTTGGCGCCGCGGCCGGGGTCGTCGAAGGCGTTGTCGAGCGCCATATAGCCGAGATAGAGGAAAAACAGCACCAGCACGCTGGTCAGGCGCGCGTCCCATACCCACCAGGTCCCCCACATGGGCTTGCCCCACAGCGACCCGGTGACCAGGGCCAAAAACGTAAAACAGGCGCCGATGGGCGCCGTCGCCCGGGCCGCCAGCCCGGCCAGCGGGTGCTTCCAGATCAGCGACACGGCGCAGGCGCCGGCGAGCGCCGAATAACAGAAAATCGCCATCCACGCCGACGGCACGTGCACGTACATGATGCGCACGGTTTCGCCTTGCTGGTAATCGGCGGGCGACGCCAACAGCCCCAGGGTGAGCCCGGCCGCCAGCAGCAACACCGTGGCCCCGGCGGCCCACGGCTGGACGGCGGCGGCGAGGCGCAGGAAACGGGTGGGATTGGCGAAACGGTGAAACATCTATTCCCCAGGATACAGTCTGAAGGGCCTATTTTCCACTGACCGGGATCAATCGGGGGCCCTATTCCATGCTTTGGCGCAACGCCGCCGCCCCGGCCCACGGGCACAACGCCAACGCCGCCACCAGAAGCCCGCTCAGGATCAGGAGTTGCGGCTTGGCCGAAAACCCGCCAAGCACGGCGTCGACGGCGGTGGCGCCGAAAATCAGCACCGGAATGTATAGCGGCAGCACCAGCAACGAAAGCAATATGCCACCGCGGCGCGATCCCAAAATCAGCGCCGCGCCGATGGCGCCGATAAGGCTGAGCGTCGGCGTACCCAAAACCAGGGCCGCCATCAGCGCCCACAAGCCGTCGGCCGGCATGTTCATCAACACCGCCAGCAGGGGCGCGGCGACGATCAGCGGCAGCCCCGTGGTCAGCCAGTGGGCCGTGACCTTGGCCATCACCGTGACCTCCAGGGCCGTGGGCTGCAACGCCAGCAGTTCCAGGCTTCCGTCCTCGTAATCGGTCTGGAATAGGCGTTCCAGGGACAGCATCGAGGCCAGCAGCGCCGCCACCCAGATGATGCCGGGGCCGATGCGGGCCAAAATGTTGGGTTCCGGCCCGACGCCCAACGGAAACAACAGCACGGCGATGCCGAAGAACGCCACCACCATCAGGCTGTCCATGCCCTGGCTCAAGGCGAGGTGGAGGTCGCGGCGGACGATCAGCACGAAACCGCTCATGTCGCCCACTCCGTCGACCCTGCCGTCGACTCTGGATTCCCTGGCGCCTGGAAATCACCGAGGTCGAGGGTAACGGCGCCTTTTAGGCCCGCCTCGGCGTGCGACGACACGACCACCATGCCACCCTGTTGGCGGTGATCGGCGATGACAGTCTCCAGGCTCCTCAGAGCCTGGTTGTCGAGGGCCGTCTGGGGCTCGTCCAACAGCCACAGGACGGCCGGCGCCGTCAGCACCCGGGCCAGGTTGACCCGCCGCTTTTGCCCGGCGGAAAGGAAACGTCCCGGAACATTGGCCAGATGGCCGATGCCGAGCCTTTTCAGCGCTTCCGCCGCCGCCCCGGCGGCATCTGCCTCGCCTCGTATCGCCGCCCAGAAGGCTAAATTCTCGGCCACCGTCAGCACCGGCTTCACCGGGTCGGCATGACCGACGTAATGGAGGTGGCGGTTGTGGGCTTCCGCGTCGTCCGCGATGTCGGTTTCGTTCCAGGTGATGGTCCCCGAAAGCGGCCGGCCGAGCCCGGCCATCAGGCGCAACAGGCTCGATTTTCCCGACCCGTTGGCGCCGCGCAGCATCAGCGCGCCGCCGGGCTCGAGGGCGAAGTCCAGGCCCTCGAAGACGATGCGTTCGGCGCGCAAACAGACCACATCGGTGCCGGTGAAACGGGTCAAGGGACACTCCTGGAGGATGGCCTGGAGGATGGCCCGGAGGATGGGAGGGCGCACGGTATATCAAATCGGCGGAAAAAAGAAGAACGGCCGGGTCGAAAC
>JADFMB010000012.1:0-10556 GCA_022564115.1 Pseudomonadota bacterium | reverse complement strand
GGCCGCTTGAGTGTCGGCATAGGAAATGCCGATAGGGGGACCAGAGAGGGGGGTCTCTGGCGTATAGACGAGGAGGTCTATGGTCCCTATTCAAACCCCCAAATGTGGCGACTTTATGGGCGTTAAAGGGAATATTTAGGGCACGGGGGGGGACGGACTCGTCAACGCATCACCCATGGACGCCTTGAAAGCCCCGCTTGAAAGTCCCCTGGGGGGGCTTGCCGGCGTTTACGCCCCTCCGGCCCCCGAGGCCGGCTCGTTCGGCCAATCCTGGGGGCCGGTGATTTCCGTCACGCCGGTCATATTCTGGTCCCGCGATTTCGGGATGCCGATCATGTTCAACGAGACGATGTCGCCGAACACGTTGTTTTTTTGGCCGAAGAAATTATCGCCGTTGAACAGACTCACCAAGTGCCAATAGAGCCGGTAATCGAGACCGAGCAGAAGTTCGATAAGGTCCGGGGATTTTTCCCGGCGGTCGTTTTCGACGTAAAGCACCGGCCAATGGGTCTTGATGGTTTCCGTGGCGCCCCGGATCACGTCGGCCTCCATGCCTTCGACGTCGGCCTTGATCAGGTGGCAGGCCGGAAGGCCGAGGCCGTCGATGGTGGTCAAGGGCACCTGTTCGCCGTCATCGCCGCCCAGCGAAACGCCGCCGAAGTTTCCTTCCGCCCCGTAATCGATGTCGGGAACGGTGATGGCGCCTTCCTCGCTTCCCGCCGCGGCGTTAAAGACCCGGACATTGGAAAGCCCGTTCAGGGCGAGGTTGGCGCACAGGTTCTGGAAAATGACGCGCTGGGGCTCGAAAGCGAAGACGGCGCCCTCGGGGCCGACCCGCTTGGCCATGAAGACGGTATGGCAGCCGATGTGGGCGCCGACGTCGACGGCCGACGATCCCGGCCCCAGGGTGGCCGAGAAAAAACGGTTCTCATCTTCCGTGTATTCACCGTAAAGATCGAGGGAACGGCCCAAATAGACGTCATTGACGTTGTAAAGCATCGGCCCGTGGCGGCACTGCTTGAGCCGCATGTGCCGTTCGCTGAGCAATGCCGAGGTTTCAGGCATCAGCCTTGGCCGCGCTTGTCTTCGATCACCAGGCCGTCGTTGGGCAGGCTCCCCGGGGGAACCAGTCGCACCGCGCCCTTGAGGCTGGTCAGACCCTGCAGGGTTTTGGCCACGGCGATGACCAGCATGTCGTCGCCCCTGGCCTCCCCCGCGGCCTCGCAAAGCAGGGTCATCTCGTCCTTGGCGTCCTTTTGATCGATGATCAGCCGCGCCTTGGCGACCTCGGGGTGGCGTTTGAGCACCTCGGCGATTTGGCCCGGGGTCACGAACATGCCCTTGACCTTGGCCGCCTGGTCGGCGCGGCCTTTCCATCCCGTCAGCCGCATACCGGTGCGCCCACAGGGGCTTTGCCCCCCCATGACCGAGGACAAATCGCCGGTGGCGAAACGGATCAGCGGATATTCGCGGTTCAGCGAAGTGACGATGACCTCGCCGATGTCGCCGTCGGGCACCGGCTCGCCGGAGCCGGGGCGGACGATTTCGACGATGATGCGGTCATCGACGATGAGACCCTGCATGGCCTTCGATTCATAGGCGATCAGGCCCAAATCGGCGCTGGCGTAGGCCTGCAAGGCGAGGATGCCGGCGGCCTTGAATTCCTGGCGCAGCGCCTCGGGCAGGGCCTCGCCCGAGACCACGGCTTTCTTGATGCAGCTCGCGTCGACGCCCGCCTCGTGGGCCGCATCGAGGAGAATCTTGAGGAACGACGGCGTGCCCGTATAGGCGTTGGGGCGGAGATGGCCGATGGCCTGGACCTGCTGTTCCGTCTGTCCGGTGCCGGCGGGGATCACGGTGCAGCCGATGGCCTGCGCCCCCGCCTCGACCATCATTCCGGCCGGTGTCAGGTGATAGGAAAAGGTGTTGTGGATGATGTCGCCGGGGCGGATGCCGGCGGCGTACATGGCCCGGCCGAGCCGCCACCAGTCGTTGCCGTCGGCCTCGCCCTCGTAGGTGGGCCCGGGGGATTGGTAGAGGCGAATGAAATTGCTCGGCGCGATGTTGGTCATGCCGGCCAGCGGCGGGTCTTTTTTCTGTAGCGCCGGGAGGTCCGATTTACGGGTGATCGGCAGCTTTACCATGTCGGCGCGCGATTTTACGTCCCCGGGGCCGACGTCCTTGAAGGTTTCCCCGAAATAAGGCGAGTCCTCCTTGGTCGCGCGGAGGTGGCGCCCCAGGGCCTCGAACAACAGGATTTCCCGCTCTTCCGGGTCGCGGATTTCCAGTTCGTCGTAATATTCGCTGTCGAGCATGGTCCATCCCGACGCCCCGGCCTCAAAGCCAGCGCTTGCGGCGGCGGTAGTGCTTGACGTCGCGGTAACTGCGCCGGCTGCCGGAGCTAAGCCCCAAATAGAATTCCTTGACGTCTTCGTTTTCGCGCAGGTCCTCGGCCTTGCCATCCATGACGACGCGGCCGTTTTCCAGGATATAGCCGTAATCGGCGACCTTCAGGGCCACCGTGGTGTTCTGTTCGGCGAGCAGGATGGAAACGCCTTCCTTCCTGTTGAGGTCGCGGACGATGCCGATGATTTCCTCGACCAGTTGCGGCGCCAGGCCCATGGACGGCTCATCGAGCAGGATCATCTTCGGATTGGCCATCAAGGCCCGGCCGATGGCGGTCATCTGCTGTTCGCCGCCCGACGTATAGCCCGCTTGCGCGGTGCGCCGTTCCTTCAATCGCGGGAAGTAGTGGTAGACTTTTTCAAGAGATTCGGCCACGGCGGCGCGCCCGTCGGTCCGGGTGTAGGCCCCGGTGAGCAGGTTTTCCTCGACCGTCAGGTGTTCGAAGCAATGGCGTCCTTCCATGACCTGGATGACGCCGCGCTTGACCAGTTCGTTGGGGCTCAGCGCATCGACGCGGATCCCCGAGTATTCGATGGACCCCTTGGTGACCTCGCCGCGCTCGGCCCCCAAGAGGTTCGAAATAGCTTTCAGCGTCGTCGTCTTGCCGGCGCCGTTGGCCCCGAGGAGGGCGACAATGCCCCCCTCGGGAACCTCAAGCGATACCCCTCTCAACACCAGGATCACGTGGTCGTAGATGACCTCGATGTTGTTGATGGTGAGAAGAGGCCGGTCTGTATCCGCCGCCTCGGCTTCTTGCTGTCCGGTTTGCGGCGTCATGTCTTAGCAGCTACGCGGGGTGATGTTGTTTTCCTTGGCGTAGGCGGCGGCGGCCTTCTCGACCATCGGACGGACCACGTCACGCATCGGTGTCAGCCAACCGGAGACGAAGCTCCACTTGGCGCCGTCCCACTGTTGGATGCGCAACGAACCCTTGGTTTCGTGGTCGGCACAACTGACCTTCACCGGTTTGGTGAAGTTTTCCATGCCGATCTCCTTCAGCCGTGCCTTGGTGATGTCCAGGTTCTCGAGACCCCAACGCACCTGCTCGCCGGTCATCGCCTTGTTGCCGAACTTGGCCTGGGCGGTGCGGACGGCCTCGACGCCGTACATGGCGTTGACCAGGGTGCGGTTATAGAGCACCTCGCCGATATTGTTCTTCTTGGCCTCGGCCTCGTCGCCGCCGTAGACATACTTGATGATGTCCTTGTGCACCTGATAGCCGGTGCCGGCATCATGGAAAGCGGTCGACTTGTAGCCGATCGACCCCTTGCCGGCCGGAATCACGTCGGCGTCGGTCCCCGACCACCAGTTACCGACGAAATGGTCCATCGGGTAATTGATCGCCGCCGCTTCCTTGATGGCCACCGAGTTCATGACGCCCCAGCCGGACATGAAGATCCAGTCGGGCTTGAGCCGGCGGATCTGCAGCCACGTCGCCTTCTGTTCCTGGCCCGGATGGTCGACGGCCAGCAACGTCAGCTTGATGCCATAGCGCTTGGCCAACGCCTTCAACGTCGGGTTGGCTTCCTTGCCGTAGGCCGAATTGTGGTAGACATGGGCGATCTTGACGCCCTGGAGTTTGTCCCATCCACCTACCTGACGCGAAACGTACTTGATGAAGGCCGAGGCTTGGCTCCAATACGTCATCGGGAAGTTGAAGATCCACTCGAACACCCGGCCGTCGGCGGCCGCCGTGCGGCCATAGCCCATGGACAGGATCGGCACCTTGTCGACCGGCGCTTTGGGGATCAACTGATAGGTGATGCCGGTGCTGAACGGGTTGATCAGCGTCGCCCCCGTATCGCCCTTGCCCTTCAGTTTCTCGTAGCATTCGACGCCGAGCTTGGTGTTGTACTTGGTCTCGCATTCCTCGAAGGTGATGGTGACGCCATTGATGCCGCCGTCGCGCTTGTTGATGAGCGTGTAGTAATCCCTGAACCCGTTGGCCACGGGAATGCCGGAAGGCGCATAAGGGCCCGTGCGATAGACGAGCATCGGGAAGAACTGCTCGGCCGCGAATGCCGCTTTGGACACGGCCACGCCGGTAATCACGACGACCGCCCCGAGCATGCCCAGGAATAGAGTACGGAATTTCATTGTATTTTCTCCCTTGGTTTAAACAGGCCGTTTTCGGCTTCTTATGAATTATTGAATTCGTCGGCGTAGACACTAACACGCGGGCAATCCCCTCGCCAACGCGCTTTGCTTATATTCGCCGTCAGTACGGGAACGGCCACTGTCTAAGCTTTTCCTTCATGATCTGCCACAGCCGCGCGAATCCGTTGGGCTCCACGATCAGTATAAAGACGATCAAGCCGCCGAAGATGATCTCCTCGATATGCTTGGACAGGTCGGTGCCCATGGGAATGCCGAACATCGCCGGCGCGTTGGTGAGGAAGATCGGCACCAGGGTTATGAACGCCGCGCCCAGGATCGATCCCATGATCGAGCCCAGTCCGCCGATGATGATCATGAACAGCACCTGGAACGAAACAAAAATATCGAAGGCCTCGGTCTCGGCGCTGCCCAGCCAGGCGAAAATGAAGAGCGCGCCGGCGACGCCACAATAGAACGATGAAATGGCGAAGGCCAATAGCTTCGCTTTCAGGGGTTGGATGCCGATGATTTCGGCGGCGATGTCCATGTCCCGGATCGCCATCCACGACCGGCCGATGCGCCCGCGGACGATGTTCTTGGCGGCCAGCGCTAAGACGGTCAGGAATATCAGGCAGATGAAATACCGGGTCTCCGCCGTCGCCCGGGGGCCTGAAATCATGATCCCGAACAAGGTCCGGGGCGGCGCCGTGATCGTGCCCGACGGGTTGTCGTTGTAGAACCAGCCGACCTTGTTGAACAGCCACAGGATGAAGAATTGCGCCGCCAGCGTGGCGACGGCCAGATAGAAGCCCTTGATGCGGAGCGACGGCAGGCCGAACAGGACGCCGACGCCGGCGGCGACCATGCCCGACATCAAAAACACCACGATAAGGTTTATTTCGGGGAACGCCGTGGTGATCTTGTAGGTGGCGTAGGCGCCGACCGCCATGAAGGCGCCGGTCCCCAGGCTGAGCTGCCCGGCGTATCCGGTCAGCAGGTTGAGCCCGATGGCGGCCAGCGAGAAGATCAAGAACGGGATGATCACCGCCTGCAGCCAGTATTCGTTGGCGACGAAAGGCACGACGCCGAAGGCGACGATCAGCAACAGGGCGATGAACCAACGGTCCTGGATGATCGGAAAGACCGCCTGGTCGGCGCCGTAGCTGGTTTTGAATTGTCCGGCTTCTCGGTAAAACATCCGTTTATTCCCTACACCCTCTCGATGATCTTTTCGCCGAACAGGCCCTGCGGCCTGAACATCAGGAACGCCAGGGCCAGCATGTAGGCGAACCAGCCTTCGATGGCGCCGCCGAAGGCGGGGCCCCAGTAAATCTCGGCGATCTTTTCGCCGACGCCGATGATCAGCCCGCCGACGATGGCGCCCGGGACCGAGGTGAACCCGCCCAATATGAGCACCGGCAGCGCCTTCAGGGCGATCAGGCTGAGTGAGAACTGGACCCCCGACTTGGCCCCCCACATGATGCCGGCGACCAGGGCCACGATGCCGGCCACCGACCACACGATGATCCAGATCGTCTTCAACGGGATGCCGACGCTGAGCGCCGCCTGATGGTCGTCGGCGACGGCGCGCAGCGCCCGGCCAATGGTGGTTTTATGGAAGAACACGGCAAGCCCGGTGACCAGCACGGCGCCGGTCCCGGCGGCGAACAGGTCGAACTGGTTCAACAGGATTCCGCCGACCTCGAACGATTGATTCGGGATGCCGACGTCCAATACCTTGACGTTCGAGCCCCAGGCGATCTGCCCGAAGCCCTGGAGCAGGAAATCGAGGCCGATGGTGGCCATGAACAGGATGATGCCCTCCTGGTTGATCAGGTAGCGCAGCATCATCCGTTCGATCAACATCGCCAACGCCACCATGACCATGGCCGTCACGATGAGCGCCAGAAACACCGGCACCCCACGCTCCATCAGGCCGACGAGCGTAAGCGCCGCGAACAGCACCATCGCCCCCTGGGCGAAGTTGAAAACCCCCGAAGCCTTGAAAATGAGGACGAAACCCAAGGCGACCAGTGAATACATGACGCCGGTCAACACCCCGCTGATGACCACCTCGGCGAAGAAAACGGGGCTGTCGGCCATATCCAGGAACGGCGCCACGAAAAGGACGTTTAAAAGTTCCATGGCCTAGGCGGCACCCCCGAGATCAGTCATGGCCGACCCCCAGATAGGCGTTGATGACGTCCGGGTTGGCGCGCACCTCGTCGGGCGAGCCGTCGGCGATCTTGCGGCCGTAATCCAGGACGACGACCCGGTCCGAGATGTCCATGACGACGCTCATGTCGTGTTCGATGAGGACGATGGTGGTGCCGAACTCGTCGTTGACGTCGAGGATGAACCGGCACATGTCCTGCTTTTCCTCCAGGTTCATGCCGGCCATCGGCTCGTCGAGCAACAAAAGGTCCGGTTCCGCCGCCAGCGCCCGGCCGAGCTCGACCCGCTTCTGCAATCCATAGGGCAGCTTGCCGACCGGCGTCTTGCGGATGGCCTCGATCTCCAGGAAATCGATGACGTTTTCGACCGCCGCGCGGTGTTCCATCTCCTCGGCCCTGGCCGGCCCGAAGTAGAGCGCCTGCCAGAGAAAATTCTTTTTCATCTTCAGGTTTCGCCCGGTCATGATGTTGTCGAGGGTCGACATGCCCTTGAACAGGGCGATGTTCTGGAACGTCCGGGCGATGCCCTGCGACGCCGCCTCGTGGGGCCGCATCTGGTGACGGGGGACGCCCTTGAAGGTGATCATCCCTTCCTGGGGGTGATAGAAGCCGTTGATGCAGTTGAGCATGGAACTCTTGCCGGCGCCGTTGGGGCCGATGATGGCCAGGATCTCGTGCTCCTTGACGTCGAAGCTGACCCTGTCCAGCGCCTTGACGCCGCCAAACGAGATGCTGATGCCTTCCACGTCAAGCAGGACATCGCCGAACTTCCTTTCCGTGGTCATCCCAGGCGCGCCTTATTCCGCCGCTTCGGCCGGGGCGGAGCGGGAGTCGGCCCGGGGCTCGGACAGGGGGGCTTGCCAAATCCTCAGGTCGGCGTTGATGATCCCGGTGCGCCCGTCCTCGAACGTGACCTCGGCCTCGATGGGGCAGTGGTCCTTGTCGGAATAAAGGGCGTCGATCAGGTCCGCGTACTTTTCGGCGACGATGGCGCGCCGCACCTTTCGCGTGCGGGTCAGTTCGCCGTCGTCGGCGTCCAGTTCCTTATGCAGGATCAGGAAGCGCTTGATCTGGGAGCCGGCGAGATGGGGGTCGGCGGCCAGGTCGGCGTTGACCTGGGCGACGCATTCGGAAATCAGCTTGTAAACGGGTTCCTGGCCGGCCAGGTCGGTATAGCCCATATAGGCCAGGTTCCGCCTCTCGGCCCAGTTGCCGACCGATTCCAGGTCGATATTGATGAAGGCGGCGACGTAATCCCGGTCATCGCCGAAGGTGACGGCTTCCTTGATGTGGGGGAAGAACTTCAGTTTGTTTTCGATGAACTTGGGGGCGAACATCGTCCCGTCGGTCATTTTGCCGACGTCCTTGGAGCGGTCGATGATGTGCAAATGCCCTTCGTCGTCCAGGAACCCGGCATCGCCGGTATGCACCCAGCCGTCTTCGGTCTTGGTGCTGCGGGTCTCCTCGTCGTTTTTGTAGTAGGCCTGGAAAACGCCGGGGCTGCGGAACATGACCTCGCCGTCGTCGGCGATCTTGACCTCGACGTCGATGGCCGGCGTGCCCGACGTATCGGGGCGGACATCGCCGTCGGGGTGGATGGTGATGAACACCGAAGCCTCGGTCGAGGCGTACATCTGTTTGAGGTTGAGCCCCAGCGAGCGGTAGAAGATGAAAATGTCGGGACCGATGGCCTCGCCCGCCGTATAGGCGACCCGCACCTTGGACAGGCCCAAAACGTTTTTCAAGGGCGCGTAGACGAGAATGTTGCCGAGCCAATAAAGCAAGCGATCGCCAAGGGGAACCGGCTTGGCGTCGAGGATGTCCATGCCGACGCGCCGGGCCACGCCCATGAAGTAATGGAACATGCGCTGCTTGATGCGGGCCGCGTCCTCGATGCGGATCATCACCGTGGTCAACAGGCTTTCGTAGATGCGCGGCGGGGCGAAGAAATAGGTCGGGCCGATCTCGCGCAGGTCTTCGAGCACCGTTTCCGAGCTTTCCGGGCAACTGACGCAGAATCCGGTGACATAGGCCTGGGCGATGGAAAAAATGTTGTCGCCGATCCACGCCATCGGCAGATAGGCCAGCATGTCCTCGTCCTCGGTCAGGTTCTCGCGGATGACCCCGTTGCGCCCGGTGATGATCAAGTTGTCGAAGCTCAGGATCACCCCCTTGGGGCGGCCCGTGGTGCCCGACGTATAGAGCATGATGGCGGTGTCGGCGCCCGTCGATTGGGCGACGCTCGACTGGTAAAAATCGGGGTTTTCCCCATCGAAGGCGCGGCCCCGGTCCTCGATGTCGGCCAACAGGTGGAGGAACGGCTGGTCATAGTCGCGCATGCCGCGCGGGAACTTGTAGACGATGTGCTCGAGGGCCGGGGCCCGGTCCCTGATTTCCAAGAGCTTGTCGACCTGTTCCTGGTTCTCGACGATGGCGAACTTGGCTTCCGCGTGCTCGTAGATGTACAGCATCTCGTCGGCGACGGAATCCTGATACACCGGCACCGGGATGGCGCCCAACGCTTGCACCGCCGTCATCGACCAATAGAGATGCGGACGGTTGTCGCCGCAGATAGTCACCTTGTCGCCGCGCTTCACCCCCAGCGCCGCCAGCCCGCAGGCAATCGCCCGCACCTCTTCGGCGACCTGGCCCCAAGTCCACGAAAGCCAGATGCCGAAATCCTTTTCGCGGCTGGCCGGCTTGTCGCCGCGCAGGCGGGCATTTTCGGCCAGCAGCTTCGGAAACGTGTCAAAATTACCGGAAATCGGCTTATCGCCGGTCATGACGGTCTCTCCCAAGGACGCCCCCCGGGGACGCCAGCGTTTATTGTTTGCCCCTTTATTGGCGTTTGCCGTTTCTTATTGGACGCAACCGGACCGAGGCGTTCCCAACAGGCCCGGTTTCCCCGCGTCGGCGCCCATAAAGAGCCATATCCCCGGGCGGTTCTCAAGTCGAAAAACGCGCTTCGGGCCAAATCACTCCAATGTGGCCCGGCCCGGCCCGGGTTCCCCATTAAGGGGGGACTTGAAGAAGTGTCTTGTTAATGGGTTGGTGGGGGCCAAATATGGACAAAGGGGGGTAAAGTATGGTGAGTCCATGAACGCCCCCGCAATCCCCACCCCCCAGAGGAGTTGAACCTTGTCTGTCACCGGTCAGGATACCCTTAAAACCCGCCGCACGCTCAACGTCGGCGGCAAGGAATACGATTATTTCAGCCTCGAGGCGGCCGAGGCCGCCGGCCTCGGCGATGTGTCGCGCCTGCCCGGTTCGCTGAAGGTCTTGTTAGAGAACCTTCTCCGCTACGAGGACGGGCGCACGGTCACCGTCGATGACGCCAAGGCGCTGGCCGGGTGGCTGGACAAACGAACCTCGACCCACGAAATCGCCTTCCGCCCGGCCCGGGTGCTGATGCAGGATTTCACCGGCGTCCCCTCGGTGGTCGATTTGGCCGCCATGAGGCAAGCCATGGCCGACATGGGCGGGGATCCGGAAAAGATCAATCCGGTTTCGACCTGCGACCTGGTGATCGACCATTCGGTGATGATCGATTTCGCCGGCACGCCGGACGCCATCGATAAGAACATCGAGCGCGAGTTCGAGCGCAACGGCGAGCGCTATACGTTCTTGAAGTGGGGACAGTCGGCGTTTTCCAATTTTACCGTCGTTCCGCCGGGCACCGGTATCGTCCATCAGGTGAACCTGGAATACCTGGCCAAGACCGTGTGGACCGAAGAGGAAGACGGGCGCACCATCGCCATGCCCGATACCGTCGTCGGCACCGACAGCCACACCACCATGGTCAACGGGCTGTCGGTCCTGGGTTGGGGCGTCGGCGGCATCGAGGCCGAGGCGGCGATGCTGGGACAGCCGGTGACCATG
>JADFMB010000152.1 GCA_022564115.1 Pseudomonadota bacterium | reverse complement strand
TCCCGCGTGAACACTTCAACACCGGCGATCGGGTGCGCTCCTATATCGTCGACGTCAGGGAAGAAACCCGCGGCCCGCAGATCTTCCTGTCGCGCACCCACCCGCAATTCATGGCCAAGCTGTTTGCCCAGGAAGTGCCGGAAATCTACGACGGCATCATCGAGATCAAGGCGGTGGCCCGGGATTCGGGATCGCGGGCCAAGATCGCGGTGATTTCCAACGATTCCAGCATCGACCCGGTCGGCCCGTGCATCGGCATGCGGGGCTCGCGCGTCCAAGCCGTCGTCGGCGAGCTGCAGGGCGAAAAGATCGACATCATCCAATGGTCCCCCGATCCGGCCACCTTCATCGTCAACGCCCTGGCCCCGGCCGAGGTGGCCAAGGTCGTCCTCGACGAAGAGACCAACCGCATCGAGGTCGTGGTCCCCGACGAACAGCTCAGCCTGGCCATCGGCCGGCGCGGTCAAAACGTTCGCCTGGCCTCGCAGCTTTCCGGCTGGGACATCGACATTCTGACCGAGGCCGAGGAATCGGAACGCCGGACGGAG
Organism: Pseudomonadota bacterium; assembly: GCA_022564115.1. Classification (GTDB taxonomy): domain Bacteria; phylum Pseudomonadota; class Alphaproteobacteria; order Rhodospirillales; family Casp-alpha2; genus Casp-alpha2. Next base: position 6,001 of record JADFMB010000152.1, on the reverse strand, counting down.
GAATTCAAGACCCGCTCACAGATGTTCGTGGACACGCTCGACGTCGACGACGTCATCGCCCATCTGCTGGTCACCGAGGGCTTTTCCACGGTCGAGGAAGTGGCCTTCGTTCCGGTCGAGGATATTGTCGATATCGAGGGCTTTGATGAAGAGATTTCCGAGGAACTGCGCGAACGGGCGCGCGCCTACCTGGCTCGGCGGGAAGAGGAACTGACACAGCGCCGCAAGGACTTAGATGTCAGCGACGAACTGGCCGAGGTCGAGGGCGTCAACCCGGCCCTGTTGGTGGCGCTGGGAGAAAACGGCCTCAAGACCCGTGACGACCTGGCCGATCTGGCGACCGACGAGTTGCTGGAGTTCGCCCCCGCCGGATCGTTGACCGAAAGCAAGGCCAGCGAAATCATCATGGCCGCGCGCGCCCATTGGTTCGAGGAAGAGGACGCGAAAATAGCCGAAAAAGCTGAAGAAACGGAAGAAACGGCCGAGGAAAAAGCCGAAGACGCCGACGCCTCGGAGGCGGATGCCGGGGAAAAAACCGAAGAACCGTCCGACGGCGGTGAAAAGCCGGAAAGCGGCTGATACCGAGGAGGCCGGACCCGCATGAGCAAAAGACGGAACAGCATTAACGGCGGCAAGAACCGGTCCGGCGGCGCATCGCCGATCCGCAAATGCATTGCCACCGGCGCCTTGAGGCCGAAGGACGAAATGCTGCGTTTTGTCGTCGGCCCGGACGGCAGCCTCGTTCCCGACCTCGACGGATGCCTGCCGGGGCGGGGTTTATGGTTGAGTGCGGAGCGCGATATGGTAAATACAGCCTGCGCCAAGGGTCTTTTTTCGCGGGCCGCCCGGCATCGGGTCGAGGTTTCCACCGATCTGGCCGAGCAACTCGAAGGCCTGATGGTGCGTCGTTGCCTGGATTTGCTGGGCCTTGCCCGGCGCGCCGGCGAAGCGGTGGCCGGATTCGAAAAGGCCCGGGCCTGGCTCAGGGAAGGCAAGGGCGGGGTCATTCTTCAGGCCCGGGACGGGGCCGCCGCCGGCCGGGAGAAAATCAAGGCGTTGGCCCCGGGCTTGGCGACGGTGGACCTGTTCGAGGCCCGGGAACTGGGCCGGGCCCTGGGCCGGGACCGCGCCGTCCATGTGGTGATGGCCGAGGGCCGCTTGGCCGAAAGCCTGATTGCCGAGGCCGGCCGCCTGACGGCTTATCGCCAGGCCGGCGCCTAGAAAAACGGGACCGTTAAGTGAATGGCTGAGACCAAAGAGCTAGATAAAGGCGAAAAGCTGGGCTTGTCCCGGCCGGGCAAGCTTGAGCTCAAAAAGACCGTCAAGACCGGGCAGGTTCGCCAAAGCTTCTCGCACGGCCGCTCCAAGATGGTCACCGTCGAAGTGCGCAAGAAACGCACCTTTGCCCCCGATGCCGGCGGCCGCATGACCGAAGTAACGGGTGAGCTGGAACAGGAAGCCAAGGAGCGGACGCCTGAGGATTTCAAGGTCCCGATCGGCAAAACCGCCGAGGAAGCCGTGGCGCCAAGCGACGGCCCCAGTCTGACGGTCGAGGAAAAAGCCGCCCGTGCCCGCGCCCTTGAAGATGCCAGGAAGACCGAGGAAACGGCGGCCATGGGCGAAGCCGCTTCACCGGAACCGGCCCCTTCCGAAACGGATGGCGCGCCCGAGGACGAAAAAAGCCAACGGGCCGAAAAGGAAAAAGCCCGTCTGGCCGACGAAAAAGAAGAACGCCGCCGCGAGGAACAGGCCAAGGCCGCGGCCGCGGTAGCCGCCGCCAAGCTGGAGGCGTTGGAAGGCGATGATGAGGGCGAACAGAAAGGCCGCGCCAAGCGGGGACCCAGCCGCGAAGGCCGGCGGTCGCCGCTGACCAGGCGGACCGAACACCGCCGGCGATCCGGAAAATTGACCATCGCCGAGGCGCTTGGCGACAACGAAGAGCGCACCCGCAGCCTGGCCTCCATCAAGCGCGCCCGGGAGAAGGAAAAACAGCAACAGCAGCAGCTTCTTTCCGAGGGACAAAAGGTCATTCGCGAGGTCGTCATCCCCGAATCCATCACCGTTCAGGAACTGTCCAACCGCATGGCCGAACGGTCCACCGACGTCATCAAGGCGTTGATGAAAATGGACGTGATGGCGACCATCAACCAAACCATCGATGCCGACACGGCGGAATTGGTGGTCGCCGAATTCGGCCACAAACTGAAACGCGTCTCCGAAGCCGATGTGGAACTCGGCCTCAAGGGCGAGGAGGACAAGGATTCGGCTCTGGTTCCCCGGGCGCCGGTTGTTACGGTGATGGGCCATGTGGACCACGGCAAGACGTCGCTGTTGGACGCGCTCCGCAAAACCGACGTGGCGGCCCACGAAGCCGGCGGCATTACCCAGCACATCGGCGCCTACCAAGTCGTTATGTCGACTGGGGACAAAATCACCTTTATCGACACGCCGGGCCACGAGGCCTTTACCGATATGCGCGCCCGCGGCGCTTCGGTAACCGATATCGTTGTCCTGTGCGTCGCCGCCGACGACGGCGTCATGCCGCAGACCGTTGAAGCCATCGACCACGCCAAGGCCGCCGGGGTGCCGATTATCGTCGCCATCAACAAAATCGACAAACCCGCCGCCGACGCCAACCGCGTCCGCAACGAGTTGTTGCAGCATGAAATGGTGGTCGAGGAAATGGGCGGCGATATCCTGACGGTCGAGATTTCGGCGAAGGAAAAAACCAATCTCGACAAGCTTGAAGAAGCGATCCTATTGCAGACGGAGCTTCTCGACCTCAAGGCCAACCCCGACCGGCCGGCGGAAGGCGTCGTCGTCGAAGCCAAGATGGAACAGGGCCGGGGTTCGGTGGCCACCGTCCTGGTGCAGCGTGGCACCCTGAGGGTCGGCGACATCTTCGTCGCCGGTTCGGAATGGGGGCGTGTCCGGGCCCTGGCCGACGCCAACGGCGAGATCCTTGAAGAAGCGGGACCCTCCGTGCCGGTGGAGGTTCTGGGGTTGAACGGCACGCCAGCCGCCGGCGACGATGTTGCCGTCGTTGAAAACGAAGCTCGGGCCCGCGAAGTCGCTGATTTCCGCCAACGCCGGCTGCGCGACGAAAAGGCCGCCGCCAGCGGCCGCGGGACGCTCGAGCAGATGTTCGAAAAGATCATGAAAGGCAACGAAGTCCAGGCGCTGCCGGTGGTCATCAAGGCCGACGTTCACGGCTCCGTCGAGGCGATTTTGGGAGCCCTGGAAAAACTCGCCACCGAGGAGGTCAAGGTCCAGGCGCTGCATTCGGCGGTCGGCGGCATCAACGAATCCGACGTTACCCTTTCCAAGGCATCCGGTGCCTTGATCATCGGCTTCAATGTCCGCGCCAATCCCCAGGCCCGCGAGATGGCGCGCCGGGAAAACATTGAAATCCGTTACTATTCAGTCATTTACGACCTCATCGACGACCTGAAGAAAGCGCTTTCCGGGATGTTGGCGCCGACGATCAAGGAAAACCTGCTGGGCTATGCCGAAATCCGAGAGGTCTTCAATGTCTCCAAGGTCGGCAAGATCGCCGGCTGCATGGTGACCGAAGGCATGGTCAAGCGCGGCGCCCGCGTGCGGCTGGTCCGCGACGAGGTGGTCATCCATGAGGGCGAACTCAGCCAACTCAAGCGCTTCAAGGACGACGCCAAGGAAGTCAAGGACGGCATGGAGTGTGGCATGGCGTTCGCCAATTACCAGGACATCCAGCAGGGCGACATGATCGAATGCTTCGAGACCGAAGAAATCGCCCGTGAGCTATAGGCGTCCAATCCGCGCTTTAAGCCGCTTTTAAGCTATTTGAGGACTCACATGAGCAAAGGGGACGCCAAGGCCCCCAGCCAGCGCCAACTCCGGGTCGGCGAGGAACTGCGTCATGCGTTGGCGTGGATCCTCAAACGCGGCGATATCCGCGACCCGGGGCTGGCCGGCGTTGCCGTGACCGTTACCGAGGTCCGGGTTTCGCCGGACCTCCGCAACGCCAGGGTTTTCGTGATGCCGCTCGGCGGCGGCGAAATCGAAGACGTGGTGGCGGCGCTCAACCGGGCCGCGCCCTTCCTGCGCTGGCGGATGGGCAAGGTGGTCAAATTGAAATACATGACTGGGCTCAATTTCATCGCCGACCGGTCCTTCGATCAGGCCGGGCGCATCGACGACCTGTTGAAGGATCCTTCCGTGGCCCGCGATCTGGCCCCGGGAAACGAAACCGGGAACGAAAACAATGGGGCGTAAGCGCCGCGGCAAGGCGATCAACGGCTGGATCATTATCGACAAGCCTAAGGGGCTCAGCTCCAGCGCCGCCGTCGGCCGCGTCCGCCGGCTGACCGGCGCGGCCAAGGTCGGCCACGCCGGCACCCTGGATCCCATGGCCACGGGGGTCCTGCCGATGGCGCTCGGCGAGGCGACGAAGATCGTGTCCTACCTGATGGATGGCGCCAAGGCGTACCGGTTCACCGTCCGCTGGGGGGAACGGCGCGACACCGACGACGCCGAGGGAACCATCGTCGAGACAAGCGACGCAAGGCCGACAAGGGAACAAATCCTTGCCGTCCTCGGGAACTTTATAGGCGATATCGAGCAGATACCGCCGGTGTTCTCGGCCATCAAGATCGGCGGCAAGCGGGCCTATGAGCTGGCCCGGGCCAACCAGGCACCCGAGATGAAACCGCGGACGATCCATATCGAGGACTTGCGCCTCCTGGGTCTGCCCGACGGGGACCACGCCGAGTTCGAGGCGGTTTCGGGCAAGGGCGCCTACATGCGCGGCCTGGCCCGCGACTTAGGCACGGCGCTCGGCACCGTCGGCCATATCGCCCAATTGCGCCGGACCGCGGTCGGTCCTTTTGACGAAAAACAGGCGATTTCGCTGGATAAACTGGAATCCCCGGGGCATAGTGCGCCGCTCTCGGAGCACCTGCTGCCCGTCGAGACCGTGCTGGACGACATCCCGGCACTGGCCCTGACGGAAACAGAGGCCCGGAAGCTAAGCCGCGGCCAAGCCATTCCGGTGCTGCCGGTGGCCAGCCGGTCTCCTCTCAAGAACATCAGCCAGGGCGACGTCGTTCGCGCCATGGCCGAGGGCAGGCTGGTGGCGTTGGTAAAAGTCAATGGAGGGGAAATCCGTCCCTTCCGCGTTATCAACCTTTGACGTTCGGAGACCACGATGTCGATAACCGCAGAGCGGAAGCAGGAACTCATCAAGGAGTTCGCTGTCAAGAAAGACGATACCGGTTCGCCGGAGGTGCAGGTGGCGATTCTTTCGGAACGCATTGTCAACCTCACCGAACATTTGAAAATTCACAAGAAAGATTTTCACTCGCGCCGCGGCCTGCTGATGATGGTGGGCCTGCGCCGTCGGCTGCTCGATTACGTTAAATCGAAACAGGTCTCACGCTATGAGGACCTGGTCAAACGCCTCGGTCTGCGCCGGTGATGACCCCGCGCCCCCGTCAAGGGGCGCCCGGGCCTGGCTCCTAAAATAAGGAACGGGAGGCAGGCCCGAACTAAAGAACGGGATCGGCCGGGAATGACCCCGGCGGCCCGACGATTGTACGTATGAAGGATGAGAGAACTTGATGTCCGTTGGGATGAGAGAGCTTGTTGTCCGTAGGTAAGGAATGAAAGTGATGTTTAAAGAATACAGAAAAGAAATCGAATGGGGCGGCCGGCCCCTGATCCTGGAGACCGGAAAAATCGCCCGCCAGGCCGACGGCGCCGTGATGGCGACGTACGGCGACACCAAGGTGCTGTGCACCGTGGTCGGGGAAACTTCGCCCAGGCCGGGACTCGACTTTTTCCCGTTGGCGGTCCACTACCAGGAGAAGACCTTTGCCGCCGGCAAGATTCCGGGCGGCTTTTTCAAACGCGAAGGCCGGCCCAGCGAGAAGGAGACGTTGACCTCTCGCCTGATCGACCGGCCCATCCGGCCGTTGTTCGCCAAGGGGTTCAGCAACGAAACCCAGGTCATCTGCACGGTGCT
>JADFMB010000151.1 GCA_022564115.1 Pseudomonadota bacterium | reverse complement strand
GGCGAGGGAGATTGGCGAGAACGTCCAGGGCGGGGGCGGAAAGGAACAAGACTTTTGCGCCGGTCTTGCTATCCGGCAGCGCAAGCTTGGCCTGTTCTATATCGACGTGCGCCCATTCGAGATTGCGAATTTCGCCCAAGCGCGCTCCGGTGAAGATTAGGATGCGGATGGCGGCGACTGCATAGGGGTTTTCGCTTTCCGCCTTGTTCAGCGCATCTGCCAACTTCGCTAGTTCTTTATCGGACAGAAACCGCTCGCGTTTGTTCTCTTTGTATTTGTCAACATGGCGACAGGGGTTCGTTCCGCCCGGACGCCAGCCCCAGCGTTCTGCAAGGTTGAACATCTTGGAGAGTAGAGCAAGGCATCGGTTGGCAACGCCGGGTCCGCCCGTAACGCCGGGACCGCCCTGTTGGGCTTCCGTGCGGGGCCGTGCGGTTTTGCCGTTCTTCACAGCCTTCTTAAAGCGGTCGATTTCAGCCTGCGTCAGGTCTGCAACGAATGACTTGCCCAACAGGGGTATGACATGGTTTTCGATGTTTGCACTGTCGGTGGCTGCGCTGGACGGCTTCTTGTGTTCCTTTGCGTAGTCCTCATAGTAACGCTCGCAAAGGTCGGCAACGGTGGGATTGTGGCGCGCAGCCTCCCGGTCGGCGGCGGGGTCGCCACCATCCGCAATAGCGCCATGCTTTCGCTTGGCCTCTTTTCGGGCCTTCTCCGGTGTCCAAGGGGAGCCGTGCGGGCCTATGGTGAGCCATCGTTGCTTGCCCCGGACTGTGGCCTTGAGGAAATACACCTTGTCCCGGCGCTGGCAACGGACGCCGAATCCCTTCACATCCGTATCCCAAAGGATCGAACCCGGTTTCAGGGCATCCACTGCCCGCTTAGTAATCCGCGCTTTCTTAGTGGCCATGATGATCCCAAAATCTGTTGCTAGTAGGGCCTAAATCTAGTCTAGCAACAGTATAGCAACAGGGAGTCAGCGTATCAATGTCATTACATGGCGGGAATTGTCATTTAAAAACAGACTATTTTGAGGCATATAGCGGAGGGTGGCGGTTTCTGGAAGGAAAGAAAACCAGTATCATAATCCGGGTGTCGGCGGTTCGAGTCCGCCCTCCGCTACCACCCCTTACTCCCCGGCTTCGCCCAGATCGACGATCTCGATCTCGTGGCTGATGTCGGCGGTCTTGCCGAGCATGATGGTGGCCGAGCAATACTTGTTGGCCGACAGTTCGACCGCGCGCTCGACCTTGTCCGCATCGAGGCCGCGCCCGGAGACGACGTATTTGACTTGAATGCGGGTAAACACCCGGGGTTCCTCGTCGGCCCGTTCGGCCTCCAATTCGACGATGCAGCCCTCGACCGGCTGGCGGCCTTTTTGCAGGATGTGGACGACGTCGTAGGCCGTGCAGCCGCCCATGCCGAGGAGCAGCATCTCCAGCGGACGGACGCCGGCGTCATGGCCGCCGGAGTCGGCGTCGACGTCCATGATCACCGAATGGCTGGAGCCGGAACGCCCGAGGAAGGTCCGGTCGCCGACCCAACTGACCTGCGCTTTCAGGGCCATCTTCTGTCTCCTTTAAAAAATTTATGTTTGGCAAGGAACTTGGCGGCGGGCGGAGTCCGGGCTAGGCCAGCGCCCCGTCGAACGTTTTCTCGTTGTCCCAGACGTTTTCGGGCATCGGCAGGCCGGCGAAATCCGCATCCTTGAGCGCGCCGTCGGGCTCGATGCCCAGCCGGTCGAGTATCAGCATCAATTGCCGTGTGTGCTGGCCGCAATGCCAGCCGGTGCGCTCCAGGACCTCGTGCAGGGTCACGTCGCCGTAGTAGACCCTGCCGGGCTGTTCGAAATCCGTGTCCCGGCCGCCGCCCTCCCACCAGGCATTGAACCGGTCCTGGACCGAGGCGCCATAGTCAAGCAAGTCCTGTTTGGTGGTCATGGCGCCGGGCAGGACGCTGGCCAAGGCCTCGTAGGTATAGGGCATGTCCTTTTCGACCCGGTCCAGGAACACGTCGGGGATGTTGAAGACATGGTACGCCAGTTGCCGGTAGGAACGTGGCCTTCCGGGCAGCATGTCGTCGAGCTTGTCCTCGGGGATTTGCGCCGCGAAGCGCCGGGCGCCCGAGAGGATACCGTTGATCCGTTGCAGCATGTCCGCCGGGTCCAGCATGTCGTGGCCGCTCCATTCGAAACCGGCGATGCGCGCGACATCGCGGAAGACGGCGCCGTTGGCCCAATCGGTTCCCCGGGCGACGATGGGCACCAGCTTGAGGCCGAGCGCTTCGAGCTCCTTGAAGCCGTTCTCGTCCTCGAGAACGTTGATGGATTCGAATTCCATGCCGTTGGCGAGCAGGAATTCCTTGGTCTTCAGGCAGCTTGAGCAGCCGGGCTGCCAATAGACCTTGAGCGGCGCCTGGGGCAGGGACGCTTGGGGTTCGGTTGCCGTCATGTCGTTATCCTTGTCCGTGGGGCCGATAATCCATGCCGGGGCAATGCCGTGGCGAAAAAGGTACGCCTTAACGGTTGGTTCAACAATAGGCCCGGCGGCCCTTTGCCATACACCAAATAACGAATTCCCCCCCGGCGGTCGGTGAACGGCTTCACAACCAAAATTTTAATCCGTTCTTTTGCGCTTTTGATTCTCCGGTCCGAACCGCTACCCTGACCGCAAAATGGCAAGGGAACCCCCATCAGGTCCTTCGGAGCCCGGTATGATTCTTTCACGGTGTATTGTTTGTTTATGTGGGTTGTTCGCGGGGCTCTGGCTTGCCGCGCCCTGGCCCGGGCAAGCCCAGGAAACCGATGCCGCCCGGTTGCCGGCCGTCATCGCCGGCGATCACCGCGAGGCGAAGAACAAGGCCCGGGACGTTTTTCGCCATCCCTTTGAAACCCTTGAGTTCTTCGGCCTGTCGCCGGAGATGACGGTGGTCGAAATCTATCCCGGCAGCGGCTGGTATACGGAAATCCTGGCCCCGTATCTGAAAGGCCGTGGGCGTTATTACGCCGCCAGTTGGGAAAAGAATTCAAAAAGCCAGCGCATCCGAAGGTGGCTCGAACGCTATCACGAAAAACTGGCTTCCCGGCCCGACCTTTACGGCGAGGTCATCGTCACCGAGCTTTCGAGGACCAAAACCGCCATCGCCCCCCCGGGCAGCGCCGACATGGTTTTGACCTTCCGCAACGTCCACAACTGGATGAAACGGGGTTACGAAGCGACGATTTTCGCGGCCATGTTCACGGCCCTTAAGACGGGCGGCGTGTTGGGTTTGGTCGAACACCGCGGCAATCCCGAAGTCTGGCAGGACCCGCAGGCGCTCGACGGCTACGTGAACGAGGACTATGCCGTCGAACTGGCCGAGGCCGCCGGTTTCCGCCTCCTCGCCAGGTCCGCGATCAACGCCAACCCGAAAGACGCCAAGAACCACCCGCAAGGGGTTTGGACCCTGCCGCCGTCATTGAGGCTGAAGGACCGCGACCGGGAAAAATACCTGGCCATCGGCGAAAGCGACCGCATGACGCTGAAGTTCATCAAGCCGCAGGAATAGGCCACGGGGGCCAAGGGGGGGCCGGCATTCGCCGGCACTTGGAAGCTCTTGAGAAACGTGTTAAATCAAACTCGTCATGAATAAGCGCCTACTTCAGCGTCTCTGTGCGGCGATACTAATCCTGACCTTCGTGGTCGGCTTGCCGATGCAGGGGACTGCCATGACTTCGCAAATATCCTTGACCGCGACGAGTGGTATTCCGATGCCGGGCGGCTGCGACACCTGCGGTGAAGATCCAGCCACGAACAACTGTCCCCTGGTGTTTTGTGTTGGTCTCTCAGCGGTTGTTCTGGAGAAGCAAGGGCTGGCACGGCTACCGTCGGATACACCCTCGAACTGGGTCCAACGCTCCAATATTGGGCTGTCCCCTAGCCCCGATCCATATCCTCCTCGAACCTCTTTCCAATTGTAAAACGCGGCGGCCAGCGCCTAAAGAATTTGCCGTCGGAGTTGAAGACGAACGAGAGTTGACGGGCATGGTTCGGTCGGCGACCGCTTCGCGACCGTTCCGCCGGCCCACCAATGTTTGGAAAAGAGGAAGATCGCATCATGAGAGTGATAGCAATAGCCCTTGTCTTGGGCAGCATGTGGATGGGCACGGCCTTCGCCCATCAACAGGAAAAAAAATTACACCTGGGAGACGCACCGGCGGATCAGCGGATCAAGGCCATCACCTACTGCGACGGTACGTATCGCGTGACCACGAAGAAGGGAACTCCGATCGAGTATCCCGAGTTTAACCTTCGCTTCAAGACCGATGGGGGGCCTAATGGGCCCGCATCGGGGGTCCCGGTGGTCATCAAGGCTGGTATGCGGGGGGACCGGGCTTTCGTTATCTTTTCTGGCCCTGGCGAAATCAGCGCCTTTATCCGCCATACATGCGACTGAGAACCCGATGAAGTCGGCAACGGAACGTCCGCTCAACCTGGGGGCCACTTAACCCGCGCAGCAGGAAAGTTTACTGACGTCCTTGTCGAACGTCTGAGCGGCCAGTTTCAGGCCTTCGACCATCGTCAGGTAAGGGAAAATCATATTGCCGAGATCGGTGGCCGTCATTTCGAATTTGATGGCGATGGCCGCCGTTTGAATGCTATCCCCGGCCTCGGGCGCGATCATGTGGGCGCCAAGAAGCCGGTCGGTCGTTTTGTCGGCCACCAGCTTGATGAGGCCCCGGGTATCCCTGGCGGCAAGCGCCCGCGGGACATGCTCCAACCCCAATACCGAGGTCTTCACATCCTTGCCCTGCTCACGGGCTTCTTGTTCGGTCAAACCGACCGAAGCGACCTGTGGATCGGTGAAGGTGACCGCCGGCATCGCCGTGGCATCATATCCGTGAGCGTCGCCGTTGAGGGCATTCCGGGCCGCCAGCTTGGCGCCATAAGCCGCCATGTAGACATACATATGGCGGCCCGTAACATCGCCCGCCGCATAGATGTCCGGGTTGGTGGTGCGAAGGTATTCGTCGATCTGAATGCCGCCATCGGGCCGGAGCTCCACTCCCCTGTTCCCCAGTCCCAGTCCATCCGTATTCGGATTCCTGCCGACGCTGGCGAGAACCTGTTCCGCTTCGACGACTTCATCCTTTCCGTCGAACCCGATGGCAAGGGCGACGCCGGTTCCCATGCGCCGGATCGACTGGTAAGACACCCCCCGGAGGATGGCCACCCCCTCGTCGGAGAGGAAATCCGCCAGCGCGCCGCTGATCTCCGGTTCTGCGGCAGGCAACAAACGGCTGCGGCAGACGATGGTGACCTTGACGCCCGCCCGAGCGAACATCTGGGCCAGTTCGACGCCGATGTAGCCGCCGCCGATCACCAGGAGGGATTTCGGCAACTGGTCGAGTTCGAGCGCCGTCGTGCTGGTAAGAAAAGAAATATCTTCAATGCCGGGGATCGAGGGGATGGCGGGCGACGCCCCGGTGGTGATGACGACCTTGCCGGCTTTCAGCTTTTCCCCGTTGACGGCGATAACGTCGGCGCCCAAATGCGCCGGCCCTTCGATGTAGGCGATGTTGTTATAAGACGCCAGGACATCGATGTACTTGCCCTGGCGGAGACCGGTAACGATCTCGTCTTTCTGGGCGATGACGGCCCGCCAATCGGTTATCTCCGCGTCGCCGCGGATGCCGGAAAACCGCCCAGCGGCCTTCGCGTGGTGCAGGGATTCCATCGCCCGGATCAGGTTCTTCGACGGCACGCAGCCGACGTTGACGCAGGTGCCGCCGATCGTGCCGTGTCCGATCAGGGCGACTTTCGCGCCGAGTTCCGTTGCCGTGATGGCCGCCGAAAAACCCGCCGACCCGGCCCCGATCACCGCCAGCGAGATCGCGATCTTAAACCCCCCAAAGATGCTCGGCAGCCCGTGTGGCAATCGGAACTTCCAAAATGTCTCCCACTCGGACGCCCCTAACGAACGCGCCAAATGATACATTTCCACTGGCATCGACCGCAACCCCACCTCCGTCGACACGACTATTGGAAAAAAACAAATTAAAAACGCCACTATCACCTTCGGTGTCTGGCTGAACCCGAACCACGCGACCAGCAACGGCGCTAACGCCACCTTCGGGACCGCCTGAAAGGCCACCAGAAACGTGTAGATCGTCTTCTCCACCAACTTCGAGTACACGATCGCTATCGCCAGCGGGATCGCCACCGCTACTCCCAGGAAGAACCCCAGCAATATCTCCGACAACGTCCACCCCGCATGGAACATCAACACTTCCCACCTAGCCGCCATCACCGCCCCGATCACACTCGGCGCCGGCAAAACGTACTCCGGCACTGCCAGCAAGCGCACTCCCACCTCCCACGCGGCGATGGTCAGCGCCAGAGTCACCGCAAATGGACCATTCTGACTCACAAATCGCAAAATGCGTCGGCGCCATACGGACGCAACTGACGCCCGATATGTTTCCACAGTATGCTCGGGTGCCAAAACTCAATCCTCCACTTTTGTAGCGCCGTGCGATGGCCGTGCCATTTGTGCTGCGGCGGGACCAGCCTCGGCCCCGCCGCATCTTCTCGAGTTCAACCCCTATCCATCCTTAGGGTATTGGGCAAGAGACGTCCGGGTCGATAAACTCGTTCGTGTAGTA
>JADFMB010000150.1 GCA_022564115.1 Pseudomonadota bacterium | reverse complement strand
ATGTTAATGGCGGCGTCGTGGCCGTCGAACAGGCTGGCGGCGGTGACGAAACGGATCGGGGCCGTCGATTTCCTTGCCCCGGCCCCTGTCCTGGCCCTGGGCTCGGCTTTACGTTTTTGCCGGGACTTTTCGGGTTTTTGGCCTTTGCTTCCCCTTTTCCTGCGGGGTTGGACGGGAGCGGCGGCGTCGGGCACGGGAGCCTCCTGGCGGTGGCGGGATGACGCCGGAATGACGGGGCAATGACGGCGGAAAATTCCGGCCCTATTTTCCGTTTACATAAGCGCAAACAATGCTTTCCGTTTACGTAAACGTAAACTATTTTAGAAAGCCGGTAAAGACCTTGAATCTTGGTAACTTGCTTTCCTTGCTATCCCTGGAAGCGCTCCCACCAAGTTGGTGGATTTATTTGTTGCAAAGCTTCCATCTATATCGTGGAGTAGAGGAACCATGAAGCTTGAAGTTTGGAGAAATAAAAACGGTGTATCGCGTTCAACATTCGCGGAAACGTTAGAGACCAGCGAGGAAACAGTTCGTAGGTATGAAAATGGTAACCGCATTCCGACCCGCAACATCATGCCTAAAATTATCGAAGCCACCGGTGGCCAGGTTATGGCGGGGGACTTTTACGACTCGGAAGCCGACAGGAAAAATACATTTAGGGCGGAACCATTGAAGCATTCGGAAAAAAGACCAATCCTTGGCGGGGCTGCCTATCCCCGCACCCGCATGCGCCGCAACCGTCAGCATCCGTGGACGCGGGCCATGGTGTCGGAAAGCCGCCTCGCCGCCAGCGACCTGTTGTGGCCGGTTTTCATCACCGAGGGGTCCGCCATACGCGAACCGATCCCGTCCATGCCCGGCGTCGACCGGCTTTCCGTCGACGAGCTTGTCGCCGCCGCGGCCGAGGCCAAGGACCTGGGCATTCCCGCCATCGCCCTGTTTCCTTACACCGAAGACAATCTCAAGACCGCCGACGCGGCCGAGGCCTATAACCCGGACAACCTGGTTTGCCGCGCCGTCAGGGCGCTCAAGGACAAGCACCCGGAAGTCGGCGTCATGTGCGACGTCGCCCTCGATCCCTACAATACCGACGGTCACGACGGACTGGTCCGGGACGGCCGCGTCCTCAACGACGAATCCGTCGAGGTGCTGACCCGCCAGGCCGTGGTCCAGGCGCGGGCCGGTTGCGACATCATCGGCCCGTCGGACATGATGGACGGGCGCATCGCCGCCATCCGCGACGCCCTGGACGCCGAAGGCTTCGAAAATGTCCTGATCATGGCCTATGCGGCCAAGTACGCCTCCGGGTTCTACGGCCCTTTCCGCGACGCGGTGGGGTCATCGGGGGCGCTCAAGGGCGACAAGAAGACCTATCAGATGGACCCCGCCAACACCGATGAGGCGCTGCGCGAAGTGGCGCTGGACATCGACGAAGGCGCCGACATGGTGATGGTCAAGCCGGGCTTGGCGTACCTGGACGTGGTGCGCCGGGTCAAGGACGCCTTCGCCATGCCGACCTTCGCCTTCAACGTGTCGGGCGAATACGCCATGCTGCGGGCGGCCGCCGACCAGGGGTGGCTGGACTACGATCAGGTGATGATGGAAGCCCTGTTGGCGTTCAAGCGCGCCGGCGCCGACGGCGTTTTGACCTATGCCGCCGTCGAGGCCGCGCGATTGCTCAAGAAGGGCTGATTGTCAGGCCCCCGTTTTTCAGGCCGGGGTCCGGTCTTTATTGAGGTCCAGCAGCCGGTCGATATCGAGGACCACCATCAGTTCCTTATCGAGGCGGAAAACGCCGCTGGTGAATTCACGCCACAAGGAGTCCAGCGTTCCCGGGTTCCTTTCGTAACAGTCCCTGGACAACTCGATGACGTCGCCGATTTCGTCGACCATAAGGGTGTAAAGGTCGTTGTCCTGCTCGACGGTGACGCCCATGCTTTCGTAATTGTCGTCGCGGGGCGCCAGGCCCAACCGGATGCGGACGTCGATCACGGTGACGATTCGGCCGCGCAGGTTGATCGACCCCTTGACCTCCTTCGGCGCCAGCGGCACCGGGGCGATCCGTTCGGGCTTAAGGATATCTTGGACTCTCAGCACCGGGATGCCGAAAAGCTGACCCTCGACCCTGAAGGTCACGTAATCCTCGAGATTCTCGCCCGGATGGGTGGCCAGGTTCTGTGAATCGGCTTCCGCCTCGGTTGAATCCGTTGTTGCAAGGGCTTCTGACATTGATGTTCTCCAGCGTCTTTAGGGTTAATCCTCGAAAAAGATGACTTCGATCTTGACCATCCGGTCGCCGCCCATTTGAAAGGCATCGAGGGCGGCCTGAAATTTCTCCGTCAACATGGACCCGTTGGATCCTTCCACGCGCCACAACTCGGCCGGGGGGGCGAATTTATATTCAAACGTTTCCGCCGGTTTTCCGTTGACGATTCCGTGCCGCCGGCGGTCCTCTTCCGTCAAGTAGGCGTAATTCTCATAAACCAATAACTTCGACAACGGGTCCCTACAATTCACCCGCCGAAAATGTCTGAAACCACCATGCGGCGGGACCAAGTCTTCGTTAGGCGAAGGCAATCCTATCGGCGATATGTTTCGCGGGTATGTCGGGAATGCGTCCGTGTATGACAAAAACCCACCGCAGGGCGTGGAGAAATCGTTTGGTTTCAGGTGTTTTTGGGGACGCCGGGACGGGAAAATTTCTCAAATCACGCGGCGCTCGCGCAGCCCGGCGATTTCGTCCGGCCCGAGATCGAGCAACTCCTTCAGGATTTCTTCGGTATGCTGGCCCAGCATCGGCGGGGCGTGGCGGTAATCGGGGTTGGTGGCCGACATCCTGATCGGGCTGGCGATCAGGCGTACCGGCGCATCCCCGGTGGCCGGATGGGGCATTTCCAGTTCCATGCCCCGGGCCTTGACTTGCGGATCGTTGAAGACCTGTTCGAGATCGTTGATGGGACCCGAGCTGACGTTGTTGGCCTTCAGTCCGTCGAGCCAGTGCTTGGAAGGTTTTTCGGCGATGATTTGGCGCAGTTTCGGAACCAGTTCATCGCGGTTGCGGACCCGCTGGGCATTGGTCTTGAATTTTTCGTCCGCGGCCAGTTCCGGGTGGCCGGTGAAGGCGCAAAGCCTTTGGAACTGTTCGTCGTTGGCGGCGGCGATGATGATATCCCCGTCGGCGGTGGGAAAGGACTGGTAGGGCACGATGTTCGGATGCGCATTGCCGAGCCGGGGCGGCGGCGTGCCGGTGGCGAGATAGTTGAGCCCCAGGATCGACATCGTCGCCACCTGGGTGTCGAGCATGCCGATGTCGATGTATTGCCCCTGCCCCGTCACCTCGCGGTGCCGGAGCGCCGCGTTGATGGATACCGCGGCGTACATGCCGGCCATCAGGTCGGCGATGGGAACGGCCGTTTTCTGTGGTTCGCCGTCGGGTTCGCCGGTGGCGCTCATGATCCCGCCCATGGCCTGGATCAGGATGTCGTAGCCCGGGCGCGACGCATAAGGGCCGGTCTGGCCGAAGCCGGTGATCGAACAATAGACTAGGCTCGGAAATTCGTCCTTCAACTGTTCGTAGCCGAGGCCGAATTTCTTCATACCGCCGGTCTTGAAGTTTTCCACCAGCAGGTCGGACTTGGCGATCAGGCGCTTGGCCAGGTCCTGGCCTTCCGGGTTGGCGAGGTCGAGGGTAATGGAGCGCTTGTTGCGGTTGGAGCTGGCGAAATAGGCGCTTTCCCCGGTTTCATCGCCGGCCCCGTCCCTGAGGTACGGCGGCGCGAAACGCCGGGTATCGTCGCCTTTTCCGGGTTGCTCGACCTTGATCACGTCGGCCCCCAGGTCGCCCAGGATCTGTGTGCAGGTGGGCCCGGCCAGGATGCGGGTCAGGTCGAAAACCCGAAGGCCATGCAGGGGACCGCTCATGGATGATCTACCTCTCCGGGCTCTCCAGGTTTCAACGATGGGCTTGGCGGAAACACTTGCCCAAGGCGGCGCACTTAATTTCCACACCCTTATAAAGTAACAAATGCGTCAGCGGCAACAGGGTCATCCGGTTCAGGCGTTCACCACCTGAAACCTTGGACAATGGGCCATCCCTATTTATAAACGTATAGACCCTTTTACGAAGGGCGGGCACGGGGAGCACCGGCAGCGATGATACGGCGGTTGATTTATACGATTTTGGGGTTGGGGTCGGTCGTGCTGGTGATCGGCGGGGCCGGGTTTGGGTGGCTGTGGGCGACGCTGCCGGAAACCGCCGGCACCATCGAGGTCCCGGTCCTCGAGCAGCCGGTCCAGGTCTACCGCGACGATTCCGGCATTGCCCATATTTTCGCCAAATCCAGCCGCGACGCCTATTTCGCCCTCGGCTTCGTCCATGCCCAGGACCGTCTGTGGCAGATGGAAACCATGCGCCGCCTCGGCGCCGGGCGGCTGGCCGAGGTCCTGGGGCCGGCGGCGCTTCCGTCGGACAAGTGGATGCGCACCCTTGGCCTTTATCGGTTGGCGGAAAGACAGGTCGAGGACTTGTCCGAGCCCGTGCGCGCGGCGCTCAACCTTTACGCCGCCGGGGTCAACGCCCGCATCGCCCACAGCCGCCGGCTGCCCTGGGGGGTGCCGGCGCTCGAATTCGCCTTTCTCGGGTTTACGCCCGAGCCCTGGCGGCCCGCCGACTCGCTGGTCTGGGGAAAGATCGTCGCCGCCCGGCTCGGCGGCAACTGGCGCGACGAAATCCTGCGCACCCGCCTAGCCCGGAAGCTGGCGCCGGCGCGGGTCGGCGAACTGTGGCCCCTTTATCCCGACGATGCCCCGGGGACCATCGAGGAGGCGTTGGCGCTGACCCGGCCGTTCGATTTGGATAAATTGGCGGCCCTGGACCCGGCGCCGGCCGGGCTTCCGCGTGGCGCGTCGAACGCCTGGGTCGTGGCCAGGAAAAACACCTCAACCCGGGGCGCCATCCTGGCCAACGATCCGCATTTGGGATTTACCCAGCCGATCCTCTGGTACCTGGCCCGCATCGAGGCGCCCGACCTGAAGGTTACCGGGGCCACGATCCCCGGGGTGCCGTTCACCATCCTCGGCCACAACGGCAAAATCGCCTGGGGCATGACCAATACCCAAAGCGACATCCAGGACCTGTTCGTCGAACAGACCGATGCCGATGGCCGCCGATACAAGACTCCCGACGGCTGGCGTGATTTCGAAACCCGGAGCGAAATCATCAAGGTCAAGGACGCCGATCCGGTCACCATTACGGTCCGGGAATCCCGCCACGGCCCCATCATTTCCGACATCGACGGCGGCACCGCCCGGGCCGCCGGAAAGGACGTGGTGATGGCCCTGTCGGCGACCTACCTGGAGCCCGAGGATCTGACCCCGGAAGCCTTCTTCCACATCAACCGGGCCGAAAACTGGGACGCCTTCGTCGATGCGCTTCGAGATTTCCAGGCCCCGCAAAACAATTTCTTTTTCGCTTCCACCGGCGGCGACATCGGCTTTATCGCCCCCGGGCTGGTGCCGGTCCGCAAACGCGGCTGGGGACTGGTGCCGAGCCCCGGGTGGGATGGCGAGACCGACTGGACCGGCTACGTGCCCTTCGACGAGCTTCCTTCCATCCTCAACCCGCCGTCCGGGCGCATCGTCAACGCCAACAACCGCATCACGCCCAAGGGATACCCGCATTTCATCTCTTACGACTGGGCGCCCGCCTACCGGGCCCGGCGCATCATCGAACTGCTGGACAAGAAGCGGCAGTCCGTTCACGGCACGACGCGGATTCAGCAGGACCACGTTTCGGAAATGGCCAAGCGGTTGTTGCCGCTGATGACC
Organism: Pseudomonadota bacterium; assembly: GCA_022564115.1. GTDB lineage: Bacteria > Pseudomonadota > Alphaproteobacteria > Rhodospirillales > Casp-alpha2 > Casp-alpha2. The sequence goes on along the minus strand of JADFMB010000150.1, from coordinate 898 downwards.
GACATCGAGCCGGCCGACGAGGGCGGCCGCCGGGCCCTGGCCATGTTAGGGGAATGGAACGGCGCCATGTCCCGCGGCCGCCCCGAGCCTTTGATCTTCTCGACCTGGCTTTTGGAGCTTAATCAGGCCCTTTATGCCGACGAGCTGGGCGATCTTTACCGCGAATACCTGACCCTCAGGCCACGGTTCATCGAATCCGTCCTCCGTGGACGCCAGGCCTGGTGCGACAACGTCAATACCGCCGAGGAGGAGGACTGTCCGAGCCGTCTCCGCCATTCCCTGGACCGCGCCCTGACTAAGCTCGCGGACACGTTCGGATCCGACATCGGGGCTTGGCGATGGGGCGACGTTCACCGTGCCCGGTTCGCCAATCGGGCGTTTTCGGGCGTGCCCTGGCTCAGCCGCCTTGTCGATCTGGAAATCCCCACCGACGGCGGCAATTACACCGTCAACCGGGGCGCTAGCCACATCAACAATCCTTCACGCCCGTTCGAGCACATTCACGGTCCGGGCTTTCGGGCGATTTACGACTTGGCGGATCTGCGCCGGTCCCGTTTCATCATCGCCACCGGGCAATCGGGCCATCCCGCCTCTCCCCACTATCGCGATCTGTTGGCGGATTGGCGAGACGGCCGCTACAAGCGCATGAGCACGGCCGCCGCCGCCTTGAAGAACTCCGCCGACACCCTGGTCCTGACGCCGGTGCCCGGGAATCGATAGCGGAAGAACCGATAGCGGGAAAAGACAGCCATGGCCGTCACCATCGACGACATCCGCGCCGCCGCCGAGGCTCTTGAAGGCAAGGTGTGGCGGACGCCGGGCCTGCGGTCCGCGGTGTTGTCGGAACGGACCGGCGCCGACATCCACCTGAAGCTGGAAAACCTTCAGGTCACCGGTT
>JADFMB010000149.1 GCA_022564115.1 Pseudomonadota bacterium | reverse complement strand
GCTGGAGGGAAAATTCAAGCTCAGCCAGAAAAATTCGCTGGCCGACCGCGAAGGGGCGATCGAGGGCCTTCGGGCCATCGGCGACCCGGAATCCTTGGAAGTGGCGCGGCTGATGGGGGAAATCCTGCCTCGGCCCAAATGACGTCGTTGATCAGAACACCAGAATCTTGTCCGCCTCGATTGTCAGTTGCGCCAAATCGGGCATGGTTCCCCGTACCGCCCGGTCGACGAACTCATCGTCGCCGAGCCCGGGCGCGTCCATGCGGGTTCCGCACAACACCACGCGCGCCTTGTGGGTGACGCCCTTGAGCATGGTCTCCAGGTTGTAATAGCCGTTGTGTGACTTTGCCCGGTCTTGGCGCAGGCGACGGCGTCGGCCATCAGGAACAGGGTGATCTTGGGCTTGGCGTCGTTTTTCAATAGCGCCTGCGCGAGGCGAAGAGCGTTGAAACATCGCTCCGTTCCGCACGGTGGGTCGTTCGGGATAAAATGAACCTTCATGGTGCTTTTCCTTTTCGAATTGTTTTCGTTCCGTCGGAAAAGCTTTCCTTGTTTGGTTTTGGCGCGGCTGGTTTTCCGCCGTCTTTATTCTTACAAATCCTTTCCCCAGTCGCGTCGGTTGATGGGATATTCCCCCGTTTTCCCCATGAACGGTTGCGCCAGCATCTTGTGCAGGTGCAGCTCCGCCGGTTCGCGGAACAGGTCGATGCCGATGGTCATGGCGTCGTGTCCCTGCTCCGGCTGGTCGCGGTAGGTGCCGAACAGCCGATCCCACCACGGCAGGTTGAAGCCGAAGTTGGAGTTGGTCTCGTGCGGCAGCACCGAATGATGCACCCGGTGCATGTCGGGCGTCACCACGAACAGGCGCAACACCCGATCCAGCCCCAGGGGCAGCTTCACGTTGGAGTGGTTGAACATGGCCGTGGCGTTGAGCACGACCTCGAAAATCACCACCGCCACCGCCGGCGCGCCGATCAGCACGATCACCGCTATCTTGATCGCCACCGACAGGATGATTTCGACGGGATGGAACCTGGCCCCGGTGGTGACGTCGAAATCCAGGTCCGCGTGGTGCATCCGGTGCAGCCGCCACAGCATCGGCACCGCGTGGACCATGACATGCTGGAGGTATATGGCGAAATCGAGAATGACCACGGCGGCGACAATGGCCAGGCCCGGGGCAACGCCGGCAACATTGAAGATCCCCCAGCCGCGCTCGGCGGCGACAACCGCCACCGCCACCGGCGCCAGGGGAAATACGATGCGCGCAATTAGAGTGTTCAACACGACGATGCCCAAATTGCCGTACCAGCGGACCGCCTTCGATTGGCTGAGGGCGCGCCTGGGGGCGATCAATTCGAACGCCGCCATCAAGGAGAACACGCCGAAGAAGAAACTCAGCCGAATGGCCATTTCGTTGGTGGATATGAAGTCGGTCATGGTCTTTCCTTGAACGGCGTCAAGCCTTCGAATGTCCCTTTACGGTGAAGTCCGGCGATCATAGCATCTTTTTTACATTATTCAATTGATTAATTGAATATAATGGTGCATGGTCCTTGGAGCATGACAACGGAGCACCTCAAACAGCAGCTTTTCGCCCGCCTGGCCGATGTCGGAAAGGCCCTGGCCAACGGCAACCGCCTGGAACTGCTGGAATTCCTGGCGCAGAAGGAACGCAGCGTCGAAACCCTCGCGGCCCTCGCCGGACTCTCGGTCGCCAACACCTCGCAACACCTCCAACACCTGCGCCGGGCCGGACTGGTCACCGCGCGCAAACAGGATCGGCACGTTTTCTACGCCATCACCGGCGAAGACGTGTTGTCGCTGCTGATCGCCCTGAGACGGACGGCGGAGAAAAATTTCGCCGAAATGGGCCGTTTGATCGAAGGATATCTGCTGTCGCTGGATTCCCTGGAACCCGTTTCCCAGGCCGAACTCTCCGAGCGAATGCGCGAAGGCCTGGTCACCGTGATCGACGTGCGCCCGGCCGAGGAATTCGCCGCCGGGCATCTTCCCGACGCCATCAACATCCCCCTCGACCGGTTCGACAGGGACCTGGAGCTTCTGCCTACGGACGGCGACGTGGTCGCCTATTGCCGGGGCCCCTATTGCTTGCTTGCCTTCGAGGCGGTCAACCGGCTCCGGGACAAGGGCATCGACGCGCGCCGCCTTGAAGACGGTTTTCCCGAATGGAAACTGGCCGGGCGCCCGGTCGAACGGACGCCCGCCGACGCTTGACGACGCGGCGCCCCGAGCACGCCCCGCCGTCAACCCGCCAATGCCGGGGCAGCGGATCACCACGGCCTTTCCCAGCCTGCGATTATGGTGATAGTCTCACGCCGACATAATGGGCGGCGAATTGGGCCGCGATTCAATCCCGGGCGACACCCATGAACCTCCATAAAATGCTCCTGAAGCGGGCCGAGGAAAACCTGCCGATCCGCGTCGCCCTGATCGGCGCCGGAAAGTTCGGCTCCATGTTCCTGGCCCAGGCGCTGCATACCCCGGGGCTGCATATTCTCGGCGTCGCCGACCTGTCCGTCGACCGGGCGCGGGCCGCCATGCTGGCCATCGGCTGGCCGAAGGAGCGGATCAACGCCACGTCGGCGTCCAAGGCGCTGGCCAGCGGAGCGACCTTCCTGACCGATGACGCCGACCTGTTGATCAACGCCGGCGGTCTCGACGTGGTCATCGAAACCACCGGCGTCCCCGAGGCCGGCATCCGCCATGCCCTGGCCTGCATCGAGCGCGGCCGCCATATCATCATGGTCAACGTCGAGGCCGACGTCCTGGCCGGGCCGTTGCTGGCAAAAAAGGCCAAACAGGCCGGAATCGTCTATTCCATGGCTTATGGGGACCAGCCGGCGTTGATTTGCGAACTGGTGGATTGGGCCCGGGCCTCCGGCTTCGAGGTCGTCGCCGCCGGCAAGGGCACGCTGTATATGCCGGAATTCCATGCCTCGACCCCGGATACGGTGTGGGAGCATTACGGCCTGACCCCGGAACGGGCGGAAAAAAGCGGCCTCAGTCCGAAGATGTTCAATTCGTTCCTCGACGGCACCAAGTCGGGGATCGAAATGGCCGCCGTGGCCAATGCCACCGGCCTCGTCCCGGCCCCGGGGGGACTGACGTTCCCGGCCTGTCCGGTGGAAAAGATCGCCGGCACCCTGATCCCGGAATCGGAAGGCGGCAAACTGCATCACAAGGGGCAGGTGGAGGTGATTTCCAGCCGCGGACGCGACGGCAAGGACCTGAAAAACGACCTCCGCTGGGGCGTTTACGTGACCTTCGAGGCGCCCAGCGAATATGTGGAGAGGTGTTTCGCCGATTACGGCCTGATTACCGATGCCAGCGGCAAATATTCGGCGTTGTGGCGGCCTTACCACCTGATCGGCCTGGAATTGGGGATCAGCGTCGCCACCGCGGCGCTACAGGGATTGCCCACCGGCTCGCCGACCGGATTCCGCGCCGACGTAGTGGCCTGCGCCAAGCGCGACCTGGCCAAGGGCGAGGTCCTGGACGGCGAAGGCGGATACACGGTCTGGGGGCGGCTGATGGTGGCCGGCGATTCGTTGAGCCTCGGCGCCATCCCCATCGGGCTGGCCCATGGATTGACCCTCAAGAACCCGATCGACGAAAGCGCGGTGTTGAAATGGTCGGACGTGGACACCCCCGACGAGAATGCGTCGGTCGCGCTGGCGCTCCGCCGCGAGATGGAAGCCACCCTCGGACCCCAGACCGGCGTTGTCCGGGCGGCCGCGGGGTGAGGATTTTACTTCCCGAGGCCTTGACGCCGGGTTGGCTTATTGTGATTGCCGAAAGCGCCCCCCGATCAGGTTCCCCCCATGGACGCTAAATCCTCCGCCGAGCCGATCCTGGCCTATAACGCGTTGCTCGAAGCCGGCCAGATCCGGCCCGACCCGACCCAGGCCCTGGCCATGGAGAAATTTCAGGGCCTGCACGAAGACCTCCGCGCCTACACGCCGCAGATGGGCAAAAAGGGCTGGATGTCGCGTCTCAGCCTCGGCCGCGACAAGATGCCGCCGCCCCGGGGTCTTTATGTGTGGGGCGGAGTCGGGCGTGGAAAATCCATGCTGATGGACCTGTTTTTCGACACCGCCGCCGTCGAGGACCGCAAGCGCGTTCACTTTCACGCCTTCATGCTCGAAGTCCACAAACGGGTTCACAGCTTCCGCGAGGCGGTGAAGGCGGGTCAAGCGTCCGAATCCGCCGATCCCCTGGTGGCGCTGGCCCGGGTCATTACCGACCAGGCGTGGCTCCTGTGTTTCGACGAATTCCACGTCACCGATATCGCCGACGCGATGATCCTGAGCCGTCTTTTCGAGACCCTGTTCGACCAAGGCGTGGTGGTGGTGGCGACGTCGAACCGGCCGCCCCGGGACCTTTACAAGGACGGCCTGCAACGCGATACCTTCCTGCCCTTCATCGACCTGATGGAGGTGAAGCTGGAGGTCCTGGAACTGGACGCCGGAATCGATTACCGCCTCGATCGGTTGAAGACGATGGAGGTCTACCTGACCCCCGCCGACCGGGAAGCCGACGAAAAGCTTGAAAAGGACTTCCACGATCTCAGCCTCGGCGGCCATCCCCGTCCGGTGACGCTTCATGTTCAGGGCCGCGAAATCGTCATACCGAAAGTCGCCGAAGGCGTCGCCATGGCGGGGTTCGGCGACCTTTGCGAAAAACCCCTCGGCCCCGCCGATTACCTGGCCATCGCCGAAAACTTCCACACCCTTGTGTTGCGGGGAATTCCCCAACTGGGACCGGAAAAACGGAACGAGGCAAAGCGGTTCGTGACCCTGATCGACGCCCTTTACGAGGCCAAGGTCAACCTGATCTGCTCGGCCGATGCGCCGGCCGAGGCGCTCTATAAAAAAGGCGACGGCGCGTTTGAATTCGAGCGCACGGTTTCCAGGCTGATGGAAATGCGCTCGGAGAAATACATGGCCGCGCCCCATGTTGGTTGACCCCGAGAAGCGCACCTGTTAGCAGTGACCAGTGCTAGAACTTTGCGGAACGCGATTTTCGGCCATATATATATCCCTTGACTGATGAAACAGACGCTAATTTGCCGATAGGCGAAATATTGCTCTTTCCCGGTTCGCCAGGAGAAATGCCCTGATGGAAACCATTATCCTCCCGGATGCCCAGGCGTTGAGGGAAACGGACCTCGATCCGTCCCTGGACCCGTGGGCCGAGATCGATCGCCTCAAGCGCGAGAAGAACGCCGTCATCCTGGCCCATTACTACCAGGACGGGGAGATTCAGGATCTGGCCGATTTCGTCGGCGATTCCCTCGACCTGTCCCGCCGGGCGGCGGCCACGGACGCCGATATGATCGTTTTTTCCGGGGTCCGCTTCATGGCCGAGGTAGCGAAGATCCTGAGCCCCGGCAAAATAGTGGTGTTGCCCGATGCCGACGCCGGCTGCTCGCTGGAGGAAACCTGCCTGCCCGACGATTTCGCCCGTTGGCGCGCCGCCCACCCGGACCACATCGCCATCACCTACATCAATTGCTCGGCCGAGGTGAAGGCGCTTTCAGACATCATCATCACCTCGTCGAACGCCGAATACATCATCAACCAGTTGCCCGAGCACCAGCCGATCCTGTTCGCGCCCGACAAGCACCTGGGCGCCTATCTGGCCCGTAAGACCGGCCGCGAGATGGTCCTGTGGGACGGCACCTGCATCGTCCACGACCGGTTTTCCGCCCGCGAGCTGGTGAAGCTCAAGACCCACCATCCCGACGCGCCCATCGCGGCGCACCCGGAATGCCATCAGAGTATCCTCGATCAGGCCGATCACATCGGCTCCACCCGTTCGATCCTCGACTTCGTCATCGCCGCCCCGGAACGGGAATTCATCATCGCCACCGAGCGCCACATCATCCATCAGATGGAAAAGGCGGCGCCGGAGAAAACCTTCCTCGCCGCGCCGGGGTCCGATGGAAGCTGCAATTGCGCCGATTGCCCGTTCATGGAGCTGAACACCCTGGAGAAGATGTACCTGGCGATGGTCAACGGCGCCCCCCGGGTCGAGATTTTCGAAGACCTGCGGCTCAGCGCCCTTAAACCGCTGGAGAAAATGCTGGAGATGTCGCCGCCGGCGCGCTCCGTGCCGCAAGCGGCGGAGTAATGTCGACGCCCCCGCCCGATCCCGCCGAGGTCAAGGCCGCGGTGGACGCGGCCTTGGCCGAAGACTTAGGGAAGGGCGACATCACCACCGAAGCCGTCATTCCCGCCGACACCCGATTGAAGCTGGTGATGGCCACCCGCCAGGACATCGTCCTGGCCGGGCTGCCGGTGGCGATGGAGGTATTCAAGCGCCTCGCCGCCTCGGCCGAGATCACCCTCGAAGCCGGGGACGGTGACCGCCTCAAGGCGGGAGCCGTCATCGCCCGCCTCGAAGGCCCGGCGTCGGGGTTGCTGTCGGCGGAACGGACGGCCCTCAACTTCCTGCAAACCCTGTCGGGGATCGCCACCCTGACCGGCGCCTATGTGGACCGGATCGAAGGCACCGGCGCGGTGTTGTTGGACACCCGCAAGACCCTGCCGGGCCTTCGGGTCCTGAGCAAATACGCGACCGCTTTGGGCGGCGCAGCCAACCACCGCATGCGCCTCGACGACGGGGTGCTGATCAAGGACAACCACATCGCCGTCTGCGGCGGCGTGAGCGAAGCGGTCGGGCGCGCCAGGGCCGCCGGCCTCACCGCCATCGAG
>JADFMB010000148.1 GCA_022564115.1 Pseudomonadota bacterium | reverse complement strand
CTGACGCCGGCCCGCCGCATGTCGCTGGAACAGACCATCGCCTATATCCAGGACGACGAACTGGTCGAGGTCACCCCCCGGCACATTCGCCTGCGCAAGCGCTCGCTCAATCCGCACGAACGAAAACGCCAGGCCCGCCAAGCCGTCACTGCTTAGCGGCCCCCGCCCTGCAGCCCCCCGGGGCCGGTCGATGAACGCCCGATTCGCGCCAAAACCGAATAATCCTGATATTTTCCCGTCCCCAAAGCCCTAGAATTCCGCCCACACACCCCACTGTTGCGCCGGTGGCGCGGTTCCGGCTAGGCTTGTTCATCTTGGGAGCCGAAACGATACGGCAACAGGTTGAGCATGATCAGAATCGCAGCTCTCGCCGTCCTCTTCCTGGCCGCATGGACGCATAGCGCCCAGGCGGATTTCACGCAGGAAGTTCGAATGTGCGGCTTCGGCGGTTTCCATCCCGACATCCGAATCGTTGCCTGTACCCGGAACATTCAATCGGGGCGGTTCATCGGGCCAAATCTTGCCAAAGCCTTCACCAACCGGGGCATTGCCTACAAGAGCAAAGGCCTGTGGGACAAGGCCATCGCCGACTACGACGAGGCCATCCGCTTGATTCCCGAATTGGTCTTCGTCTTCAACAACCGGGGCAATGCCTATTACCACAAAGGCCATTTCGACCGGGCCATCGAGGACTTCGATGAGGCCATTCGCCTAATGCCCGAATTTTCCCAGGCCTTCGGCAACCGGGGCAATGTCTACAGAATAAAAGGCCGGTTCGACCAGGCCATTAGGGATTACGACAAGGCCATCCACCTGAACCCCGACGACGGCCAGGTCTTCGCCGACCGGGGACTCGCCTACGAGAAGAAAGGCGATAAGACCCAAGCCCTCAGGGACTTCAAAAGGGCCCACGCCCTGGGCTTTTCTCATCCGCTGCTTATGAAGAAACTCCGCGAGGGCGGCGAGATACTGTGACGGCGGCGGGGGGCAAGGCCGGACAGGGAAACAACAAGAGGCGGGGACGGCGGAACGCCGGACAGGGACAAAAAAGAAGGGAGGCCAATCGACGGATAGACGCCTGATCGGTGGGCGTCGTCATCGGCCCGGTATAGTGGAAAAATTGGCAGGAACCTTCCTGGTGGGGGAATTGGGGGGCGCTAATCCAGGCTGAGCATTATCTTTCCCGGCGTTGAAGCATTTGTGTAAGTAGGCTTTTGGTCCTTGAACTAAGGGATGGGGTATTGATCGCTATCCCCAATGTCTGCTTATAGCCATAAGCGGACATACGGCCACTTGGCGGATTTCGCCGCTACCCTGAGGCGGCAGCGGAAGACCGCCTCCGCATGACAATACAATGCGAAACATTTGGACATAATTCGAAACCCAAATACATACGCATTACCTGTACGTTTTCCGAAAGTACGTCGTTTAAAAGTTAAAAACGGCGGACCACAGCATCCCCAATAAAATGCTGGCTCAAGAGGGGTCCGGACCTACTGGACGATCCAGTCCCAGGTTCCCGGGCGTCCACATTAACGAACGCGCCTCCACAAGGAGATGCACCAGATTTGGAGATATTAAATGTTAAGAGTGAAAAAGCTGACCACCATGCTGACTTTTGGCGCCATCGCCCTTGCTACCGTGATGGCACAGGCGCACGCCGAGATGAAATTCGATCACGTGATGAACATCGGCTCGAAGGGTAGCGGTGAAGGCCAGTTCAAGTATGTCGAGGATTTCGATCTTACGGTCGATGGCAAGTACATCATGGCGACCGACGCCGCGCATGCATGGGTCCAGGTCTTCGACAAGGCGACCGGCAAGTTCGTGACCCGTTTCGGCGGTAAGGGCGACAACGACGAGAACCTCGACAAGCCCGAAGGTATCTCGACCGCCCCGGACGGTCGGATCTTCGTCGCCGACTACAACACCGGAGACGTCAAGGTATATGATAAGAACTACAAGTGGCTGACGACCTTCAGCGAATACGGCTCCGAGCCAGGCCAAAACATCAAGTCCGAGTTCACGAGCATCCGTGATGGCAAATACTACATGCCGGAAGCCGGCAACCACCGCGTCAGCGTCTGGGACTTGGACGGCAAGTTTCTGTTCACGTTCGGCACCAAGGGCACCAAGAACGGCCAATTTAACAATCCGGAATCCGCCAAGTTCAGCAGCGATGGCCTGATGTATGTCGCCGACCTGAAGAACGATCGCATTCAGGTCTTCGACAAGGACGGCAAATACGTCAAGGGCTGGGGCAAGTCCGGAACCGGCCCCGGCGAGTTCAAATCCCCCGCCGGCATCGGTATCGACAAGGATGACAACATCTATGTCACCGAAATCGGCAACAACCGCATTCAGGTCTTCGACAAGGACGGCAAATTCCTGACCATGTGGGGCAAGAAGGGCTCCGGCAACGGCGAGTTCGGGAACCTGCATGGCATGTTCGTCGACAAGTCGACCGGATGGGTCTACATCGCCGACACCAAGAACAACCGTATCCAGGTGTTCAAACCGGCGGGCTAACGATAGAACGGATGGCGGCGGGTCGATTGAAGGTCGGCCCGCCTCCTCCCTTCTTCCAACGCACATTCATCACCCAGCCAGGACCGGGAAAAATGAAACCGCAACAGTTTATTCGCGACACTAAAATTCAGGTTAAGTTGATTGCCGCTTTTCTTTTCTTCGCCGTTTTAATTGCGGGAGCTGGCGGCTCGGGCTTGTTATTCGTTAACAAAATTGACGAAAAGGTCAGGGTCCTCTCCGACGTCGCCTCGCCGCTCGTCGATGAAGCCTCGCGCTTGGTCGATGGCCTTGGACAGATGCACGTCGCCGTGCTCGGCGCGCTCGAGGATTCGAACGCAGAAAAAAACACCGTTGCATTAAGTAAATTGAACGAATTGGACGCCGCATCCGTCGAACGGCTGAAGCGCCTCGACCTGCTTGCCCGCGACGGGGGCCTCAGTCTTTCCATAGACTCCGTCAGCGCTTTACAGCGCAACTTCGTCACGAAGGCCGGGGAGGTGCTCGCAGCCCACCATGAGAAAGCCGAACAAAGGAAAAACAGGGACGGACTTCGGGAAAATTTCGAAAAGACGCGCATCGGCATCGACTCGGGCCTCGGCCGCTTGACGAACCGGAGCGAATCGGCGATGGGCGAAATGGAGGATAGCAGCAAGACTCTGGTCCTGGACAGCGATGCCACGGTTTCGGATCTCTCGGCAATCATGACCGAAACCTTCGACCGGGCCTATCCAATGGTGAAAGATACGTATCGTATCCGTGGCTACCTGACAAAGATGCAAAATGTCCTAGCCGCCTACATGGTCGAGACCAACGAGGAGGAACTCAAGACGCTCGCCGGCAAATTCAAGCGATTCCTCAAGAAGGCGAAGTCCTTGCCACGGCGGTTGATGGCACGGGTGCAATCCGACGAGGACAAGGCGGCCCTGAAAGCGGCCTCCGATGGCTTGGCGCAACTTGAGAAGGGGATCGTAGAAAAGACTGGCCTGTTCGTGAGTTATCAACAATTTCTTGCCGCCGACCGGCGCGCTGAGTCCCTGAAGGACGAGCTGGCAACCGTCGCCAAAAACTACGAGGCCGAAATCGCAACCGTCGTCGAGAAAGCGCAAACGCTGAGCGCCGGAGCGAAACAGTCCTCGAAAGATGTTGTCGCGTTCGCAGTGAAAAGCATCGGCTTTGTCGTTATCGGAGGCGTCGCGTTGGCCCTGGTGCTCGGGTTTCTAATTTCACGCGGCCTCAGCAAACCGTTAGGGGAAATTACCGTCAGCATGCGTAAACTGGCCGACGGCGAACGCATGATCACCGTTGAACATACCGAACGGAAAGACGAGATCGGAGAGCTCGCCAACACGCTCGAAGTTTTCAAAGAAAACGCCATCGAGGCGGACCGACTCCGTGCCGAAGCCGAAGAGGCGACGCAACGGCAACGGCAACGGGAGGAGGAGGAACAAGAACGTCAGCGCAAAGACAGCGAAGCCGAGGAAGCGCGCAAACGCCAAGCGGAAGAGGAAAAGCGCCAGACGATGATCAAGATGGCGGACGACTTCGAAACCTCCGTCGGCCAAGTCGTGCATTCGGTGACGTCGTCGGCTACGGAGATGAAGGCCTCGGCCAAGGCCATGTCGTCGACGGCAGAGGATACCGATAGCCAGTCGACGGCGGTGGCGGCCGCGGCGGAACAGGCGTCGGCCAACGTGCAGACGGTGTCGACGGCGGCCGAGGAGCTGTCTGCGTCGATCAACGAGATTAGCCGTCAGGTGGCGGAGTCCTCAAAGCTCACCAGCGATGCGGTCAATAAAGCCCAGCGAACCGACAAACAGGTCCAGGGGCTGGCCACGGCGGCCGAGAAGATCGGCGAGGTGGTCGGCCTGATCTCCGACATCGCCGAGCAGACCAACCTGCTGGCCTTGAACGCCACCATCGAGGCGGCCCGCGCCGGCGACGCCGGAAAGGGTTTCGCCGTCGTTGCGTCCGAGGTGAAGTCCCTGGCCAGCCAGACCGCAAAGGCCACGGATGAGATCAGTGCTCAGATCGGCAACATTCAGGCCGCCACCAACGAGGCGGTCACGGCCATTCAGGACATCGGGATAACCATCGGCGAGGTCAACGATATTGCCACCTCCATCGCGTCCGCGATCGAGGAGCAGTCGGCCTCGACCGAGGAGATCGCCCGAAACGTCCAACAAGCTGCAAAGGGCACCGAAGAGGTGACCGCCAATATCACGGGCGTCACCAAGGCCGCGGGCGAAACCGGCCATGCGGCGGGAGAGATCCTCAAGGCTTCCGGTGGATTGGAGAAACAATCCGAGAAGCTGCGCCACGAGGTCGAAAAGTTCCTCGAAACCGTTCGCGCGGCGTGATCATTGGGGCCGGGCCGGTGCTAGCCAGCAAGTAAAATCTGAGCCCTAGCCGCCATGATGAAGCCAGCAATATCGAAGGCCGAAGAACAGTTCGCCAAGATCAAGAAGCAGGATGTGAAGGTCTTGAAAGGGAGGGAGAAGGCAAAGCAGGAGAGAGCAAAGAAGACAGCGCGTCTTCGTGCACTTCGCTTGGCCAAGGAAGCTTCGGATCAATAACGGGGTTCCGAAACCCCTGATTATCGGCCTCCACCTACTGAATCGCATAATCCGATGAATGTCCGCTTTGGGTCAAAAGCGGACATTCATGAACAAAGTTCTTGAACCAAAATATACATAAATTTTCCCTATTTGTTCTTGACAACCCTGATTGTATATGATCTTATTCCCTTTCAATTTTTGAATAGGAATGACAGGTCATGCTTTCCGACACTCCCCCTAACCCCGCCGCCACCGCTGGCCCTAACCCCGCCGCCGCAACCGCCGCGCCGGAAAACCAACAACCCGAACCCCTTCCCCCCCGCCAGGAGGCGTTCTGCCACTACTTCGTGCTCTGGGGCAACGCGTCGGTGGCCGCCAGCGAGGCCGGCTACGCGCGCGGATCGGCCAAGAACCAGGGCTACCGCCTGGGGCGCCGGCAGCGCATCCAGGCCCGTATCGCCGAACTGCGCCGCGGCCTGGCGCGCGCCTACGGCCTCGACGCCGAGGTCCTGGTCGGCAAGTTGGAGGCGCTCTATCAGCGCGCCGTCGAGGACCACCACTTCCACGCCGCCGCGCGCTGCGTCGAAATCCAGGCGCGCATCGCCGGCCACGTCGGGGGCCGCTTCAAGGTTGCGGCGGTGGGAAGGCCGGCGGCGGCTTTAACAAGAAGCGAGGACGGGCCTCGGGGGAGCGGGGGTGTCCCCCGAAACTCCCAGGGCCCGGACAGGGACATCAATAAGACGACCGATGACGACTTCCCCGCCTCTTTTCCGGCGCGGAAATAAGCCGAATCAAGGACTTAAAGTGCAAAGGCACCGAAAAACGACGACTTTAGGACGACCCGGAGACGACCCGGAGACGACCCGGGGACGACTTGGGGACGACTTGGGAACGACTTGGGGACGACTTGGGGACGACTTGGGGACGACTTGGGGACGACTTATGATTGGCCTTCCCTATTCGGCCCCTACCCGTCCCCCGGCGCCGCGTCGAGCGCCTCCAGGTCGACGCCGAAGATATCGGTCAGGAACGCCATGCCGAGGCGGATGCCGTCGTCGTCGAGCCCGTGGCCGAGGCCGGGGCAGGTGTGATGGCGCACCGTGACGCCGGCGGCCTCGAGCCCGGCGACCGCCGCCGGCAGGGAGTCCGGCGGCACCACGTCGTCGGCGTCGCCGTGCACCAGCAAAACCGGCGGCCGCGACCGGATGGCGTCGGCCAACAGCTCCGGGCCGATCAGCATCCCCGAATAGCCGATGATCCCGGCCAGCCGTTTGGCCCTTCTGAGCCCGACGTAGAGCGCCATCATGGTGCCCTGGGAAAAGCCGATCAGCGCCAGCTTGTCCGGGGAAAGGCCAATTTCCGCCAGTTTCTGGTCGATGAAGGCGTCGAGGATCGGCGCCGCCGTCTGGGTGCCGGCGAGCCTGGCTTCCGGGCTCATGTCCTGGAGCGAGAACCACTGATGGCCACCGCCCTGAAAGCCCGGGGGCGACATGTCGAATGCATGGGGCGCGTGCGGGGAGATGAACAGCGCCCCGGGGACCACTTTTTGGAAATAGGGCGCCAGGCCGATCAGGTCGTCGCCGTCCGACCCGACCCCGTGCAGCAGGATGACGAGCTGTCGCGGTTGGCCGCCATTAACGGGCGGCAGAGTCGGGCCGTCGAGGATGGGGAGTTCCGGCATCGGGGTCGCCGTCCTTTCGTTAAGGCGCCGTTCGGTTGGCTGGAGCGCGTCAAGTTTGAATGGAATCATT
>JADFMB010000147.1 GCA_022564115.1 Pseudomonadota bacterium | reverse complement strand
CTGGCATCACTGGTATTCATTGAATAAGTCTGAAGGGTGGTCCAGGACGAGCCACCGTTGTCTGAAACTTGTAGCTTGATATTTCCCCCATTAGTGTCTTCACTACGTCGGTAGCTGAACGTGAGGGTGGCAGAAGTTGCTCCCGACAGATCGACTTCCCGACTAACAGCTGTCGGAGGTCCTGAACCGCCACCACCAACCCTTAAACAGTTGCCTGTCGCACAATGAGAATCAGAGACCACTTGTAATTTTCCACTAGTAGGTCCATCGGACTCACCGGATTCCTGCCAAGCACTGGTCCAGTTCTGGGTCCCATCGTTGCCATTGTAGGCGACGAGGTTGAATTCATCCCTGACGGTGACGGTGACGGCATCCCCGGGAGCGGCATTGAAGACGGCGAAGGCGGTCTCGGCCTTGTCATCGGCGAGAAGGACGGCGTCGATCACGGCGTCGACGTGGATGTAGGGTTTGCTTTGCCGGCCGTCGCCGAGAATCTCGAGACGCCCCGGGTCATGGCGCAGCTTGGCGATGAAGTCCAGCCCCACCCCGTGCGTCTGGCGCGGGCCGACGACGTTGCCGAAGCGGAAGACGCGGGCCGTCAGCCCGAACAGGTGGCAATAGGCGGCGATCATCGCCTCCGAGGCCAGCTTCGATGCCCCATAGGTGGAGACCGGCTGCATCGGCCCGGTTTCCTCGTCGGCTTCCGTTTCGCCCAGATCGCCGTAGACACCGCTCCCCGAGGCATAGAGGATGCGCCCGCCCGCCGATTGGCGCATCGCCTCCAGGACGTTGTGGGTCAACACCGTCCCTTGGTCGAAGTCGATGGCCGGCTCGATGGCGGCGCGCGCGATATCCGGGTTGGCGGCCAGGTGAATGACCGTGCCCCCGCCGGCCACGGCCCCAGCCACGGCATCGGCCAGGGCATCGGCGTCGCCGGCGTCGGCATTGACGATGGTCAGCCGGGGATCGCTCAAATGGCGTTCGATGTGCCATTCGCGCCCGGAGGAGAAATTATCGAAAACCGTGACCGCTTCGGCCGCCCCGCCGTCCAGCAGGCGGTCGGTGAAATGACTGCCGATAAACCCGGCGCCGCCAATGATGATATATTTGCCGGTGCCGCCTTTCGCTTCCGTCAATGGATGGATTCCCACTTCGTTTCAGCCACTTTCAGCGCCGGGTGGCTGACGATCAGATGCCAGATGACGGCGGCCAGGCCCTCCGTGTGGGGGGTCCGGCGATCAGGCGCCAACGGCGGAATGACGACGCAGACATCGGCGTTCCTGGCCGTGAAACCGTCCTCGGAACCGACGATGCCGAAGGTCGCGGCGCCCCTGTCCTTGGCCAGTTCCAGGGCGCCGATGAGGTTGGCGGAGACGTTTTTTTCCTTGTCGCCGCCGCCGACGGAAAACACCAGCACCGCGTCCGATCCCGCAAGGCGGGAGCCTTTCAGCCATTCCTCGAACACCGTTTCCCAACCCTCGTCGTTGATCCGCGCCGTCAGTTCCGAAACGTTGTCGGTCGGCGCATAGGCCTCGAAGGCGCAGATCTTCCGGAAATCGTTGACCGCATGGCTGGCGTGGCCGGCCGACCCGCCGGCGCCCAGGATGAAAAGCCGGCCGCCGCCGTCGCGGACCCGCGCCAGTCCGGCGGTCAGTTCCTCGATCCTGTCGCGGTCGAGGGCGGCGACGATATCGGCCGTTTCCTGAAGGTATTGATCGGCGAAATCGGTCATGGGGCCATCGTGTTCCCTGGGTCGGCGCCCGGCGGGCCAGACAGTCAAAGGATGCGGTAAAGCCCGGGCGCCCGGCGGTCAGTTGCCGCCGACCTGCATGGCGGCCGGGCCGATGACGACGATGAACAACACCGGCAGGAAGAAGATGATCATCGGCACCGTCAGCTTGGCCGGCAACGCGGCGGCTTTCTTTTCAGCCGCGGACATGCGTTCGTTCCGTTTTTCCTGGGCCAGGACCTTTAGCGCGACGCCGACCGGGGTGCCGTACTGTTCGGACTGGATCAACGCCGTCGCCAGCGCCTTGGCCGCCGGCAAGCCGGTGCGGTTGGAGAAATTAACGTAGGCCTGCCGCCGGTCGCCGAGATACGCCAGTTCCGCCGACAGCAACCCCAACTCGGTGGCCAGGATCGGCGACTGGTCGATGATTTCCTCGGTCACCCGGGCAAAGGCGGCTTCGACGCCCAGTCCCGCCTCGACGCAGATCACCATCAGGTCCAAGGTATCGGGAAAGACGTCGGTCATTTCCTCCTGGCGTTTCTGCACCGTGTTGGCCAGCAGCAGCTTCGGCAAATAGAACCCGACCACCACGCCGACGCCGGCGAAGATGAACTTGACGTAATCGGGATAAGGGAACTTCTTCATCAACCCGAGCATGATTATCGTGCCGATGCCGACGCCGATGGCCATCAGGATGCGCGTCGAAACATAGGCCGGCACCACGCCGCGGCCGCGCAGGCCGGCCTGGGCCAGTGCGTTGCGGATGTTGTCCGACTGCAGGAGGTGCTGGAGGTTCAGGACCCCGAGTATTTTGTTGACAATTTTGACGTGGGCTTTTTGGTTATCCTGGCGGATCGCCGAGGTCCGTTGCAGGCTTTCCATCTGCTTGCGGCCGAGTTCGCCACGGTGTTGGCTGATGACGCCCTTGATCCGCTGCGCCCGCTTGCCGCCCTTGAAAAACGACATCGCGAACCAAAGGGCGGAAAGGCCGCCGCCGCCTACCAAGACCCACATGATGATTTTCGGTATGTCCATTTTTCCCTAACCGCCCGGCTACATCTTGAAATTGATCATTTTCCGCATCACCAACGAACCCAAGGTCATCCAGAAGGCCCCGATCCCGAGCAGGATGTTGCCGGTCCTTTCGGTGAACAGCAGCATCAGGTAATCGGGGTTGACGACCGACAGCAGGCCGGCGACGGCGAACGGCAGGGAACCGATGATCATCGACGAGGCCTTGGCCTCGGCGGCCATGGCCTGGGCCTTGTCCCGCATCCTCTTGCGTTCGCGCAGCACGGTCGACAGGTTGTCCAGGGTATCGGCCAGGTTGCCGCCGGTCTGACGCTGGATCTGGATGACGATGGCGAAGAACTTGTATTCGGCGGTGGGCAGGCGCTCGATCCCCCGGGCCATCAGGTCGTCGATGGTAAGCCCCAGGTTCTGCCCTTCCACCAGAAGGCGGAATTCCTCGCCCAGGGGTGGATCGAATTCCCGCGCCACGACGGTGAAACATTCGTTGATGGGCAGGCCCGAGCGGATGCCGCGGACGATCAGGTCCATGGCGTCGGCGAAATGGGCGGTGAACTTTTTTTGACGCCTCTTGGCCATGCCGCCGATGACCATCTTCGGCACCAGGAAGGCGCCGATCGGCAACGCCGCGAGGGCGCCGATGGGCGGCATCCCGGAAAGCAGATACCCCAAAACCGCGACGACGCCGATCACGGCGCTGATGACCAAATAGGCGCTGACGGAGATGTCCAGGCCGGCCTGCAGGAGTTGATCGGCGATCCTGTCGGTGAAGCCCTTGTCGCCGCCTTTCTCCTTCAACTGCTTGACCTTTTCCTGGATGCGCCGCTGCCGGCGGCCTTCGGCTTTATCCGACGCGCCGCCGTCGCCGATCATGCCGATCTGGTTCATGCGCCTACGCAACAGCATCTTGGGCCGGATGATAAAGGTGGCGCCGATGATGCCGCCGCCAAGCATCAGCATGGAGAGGACGGCGCCGATAATGACGAAGATGATGGTTTGTTGATCAATCATGCGGTGGGCATGCCCAACGCCTCCGCCAGTTTCGACTCGAGGCCGAAATATTTGGCCTTGTCCCAGAAATTGGGCCGCATGCCCGTCGGCCGGTGAGAGCCGATGAGCTTGCCGTTGGCGTCCTCGCCTTCGAATTCGTAGACGAAAAGATCCTGCAGGGTGATGATCTCTCCTTCCATGCCGATCACTTCGGTGATGTGGGTGATCTTGCGCGAACCGTCACGCAGCCGCGAGGCCTGGATGATGACGTGCACGGCGGCGGCGATCTGTTCGCGCACCGCCTTGGCCGGCAGGTTGTAGCCGCCCATGGCGATCATGTTTTCAACACGGCTAAGAGCTTCGCGGGGGGCGTTGGCGTGGATCGTGCCCATGGAGCCGTCGTGGCCGGTGTTCATGGCCTGCAGCAGGTCGAAGGCTTCGGGGCCGCGGACTTCGCCGACGATGATGCGTTCCGGGCGCATCCTGAGGCAGTTCTTGACCAGGTCCCGCATCGTAATCTCGCCCGCCCCTTCCAGGTTGGGCGGCCGCGTTTCCAGGCGCACCACGTGCGGCTGCTGGAGCTGCAACTCGGCCGAGTCCTCGCAGGTGATGGTCCTCTCATTGGGGTCGATAAACCGGGTCATGCAGTTGAGCAGCGTCGTCTTGCCCGACCCGGTGCCGCCGGAAATGAGGATATTGAGGCGGGACGCGCCGATGACTTCCAGGACCTGGGCCATTTCCGGACTGGCGCTGCCGAATTCGACCAGGCTTTGCAGGGTCAGCTTTTCCTTCTTGAACTTACGAATGGTCAATACCGCCCCGTCGATGGCCAGCGGCGGCGCGATGACGTTGACGCGCGATCCGTCCTTCAGGCGGGCGTCGCAGATGGGGCTGGATTCATCGACCCGGCGGCCGACCGCGGTGACGATGCGCTGGCAGATGTTCATCAACTGCGCGTTGTCGCGGAAGGTGATGTCGGTGAGCTCGATCTTGCCGTTGGTTTCGATGTAAACCTGGCCGGCGCCGTTGACCATGATGTCGGCGATGTCGTCGCGTTCGATCAGCGGCTCCAGGGGGCCGAGGCCGAGGATATCGTTGCAGATGTCGGTGACCACCTGCTGCTGTTCCTGAACCGTCAGCACCAGCCCCCGCATGGAGATGATCTCGGCCGTCATGTCGGTGATTTCCTCGCGCACCTGGTCTTGTTCCAGCTTGCTGATTTCGGCCAGGTCGACCGCCTCCAGCAGGTCGTTGAAGACCAGCACCTTGATTTCAGCCAGCCGTTCGCTAGCCGCCGCGGTGGCGGCGATGTCGGTGCCCATAAGCTCTTCGGTGGCGGTCGGCTGCGGGGGCGCCGGTTTCGCCGGTTCCGGGGCGGGAGCGGAATCTTCCTTGGCCGGGGCGGGTTCGGGTTCCGTGGCTCCGGGTTCGGGTTCGGGCTCCGGCGGCGGTGCTTCGGCCTCTTCGGCCGGAGCGGCCTCCTCGGGCGCGTCCTCGGCCGACGGTTGCTCAGCCGCGGCCTCTTCGGCGACGGCGTCCGGCTCCGGCGCAGGCGCCGGTTTCGCGGGTTCGGGCTTTTCCTCCGGGGGTGGGAGGGTGTCGTTAACTGGTTGCGGTTGCGCGCCCCTTCGTCCAAAAGCCATGATCAGTCAATCCTTTGTTTCAAACCTTGCCAGTTACTTTTTGTCTTTGTCCTTCTTCTTGCCTCTCTTGAACAGGCCGCCCTTCTTTTCCCCTTCATCGGTCTCCTCGCGGGCGCTGACGATTTTGGCCAGCTTGATGATGGCTTCGGTGGCTTTGCTTTTGGCGCTCGCCTTGGTCATCATCTCGCCGACGTTCAGGGCCTTGCGCACCTTCAGGGCCCGCTCCATGCTGTCTGCACTGGCGGGGTCACCGACCCAGGGTATGCCGTCAGGACTGGTGTTGGGGTTAAAGGTTGGCCGATCGGTTAGCACCAGGCCCCCTAGCTGTAGCCAGACGCAGGCGCCGCCGGACCCTGGAGATAGCGTCAAGCCGAGTCTGGTGGCCTCGCCCACAAAGGTACCTGAGACCTTGGTTATGTCGGCCTCGCCCGCTGAGACCGCGGCCAGTCGGGATGCGGCTTCCGGAATCTCCCTGACCTCCAGGAAGGCGAAGTCCGGCGTCTTCTGGTAGTGGTCTTCCACCGCCTGGAACTTCATGAACTCGCCAGACTGTGTCTGCAGGTGGTCCCAAGGGCCGGTGCCGACGTAGTGGTTGAAGGCTTCCGCTTCAGAGGCCGACTCATGGAAGGCCTGTGAAGTGATGTTAATCCCCAGGTTCTTGCTCTGATACACGCTGTCCATGAGCAGGAAGAAGTCTTTCAGGGGGAGATGGGTGATCAGAGTGTAGGGGTCCGGTATTTCGAACTGGGTGATGGGCGTGAAGGCATCCCATCTCCAACTGGAGGAGCCTACTTGCCCAACGCTCTCCATGGACCACTGGATGTCCTCCGCTGTCACATCTCCCCAGTCGCCAAACGTGGTATGGAACGGGGTGCCCTTGCGTATGTGCAGCGTTATCTTGGACCCGTCGGCACTGACATCCCACGATTCCACCAGTCCCCCCACTATCCTGCCGTCAAAGGTCTTGCGCAGCGGTGACTCCAGGGCCCAGTGCTTGTTGTAATCCGAGGCGGCGCTGGGCAGCCCCACTCCATCTCCGATGTCCTCCATGGCTATGGTAAGGGTGCCTGACGGACGCGCCACGGTGATCGCCGTCGGCAACGGCGTGGGTAGCCCCGCCGCCGTTGTCGGCGTCGCCGGGACCCTGGTGGGGACCGGCGTATTTGTAGCGTCCGCGCCGCACGCCACCGCAAATAGCAGGGTTAATACGGCGCCCGCAGCCAGCCCTAATAAACCTTTCGACATCTCCGACCTCCTTTGCATTGCCTTTCTGGAAGTTGTCCGGTATTAGCTTAGATCAACCTAAGTATTTTCTCAGCGTTTCCATGCATGTGTTTGTGGAGGGCCTGGTCGCCCAGCTCCTTCCATATGGGCCAGTCGATGATCATCTCCGCGGTGTCTGGGAAGTAGGCCTCGCCGTGGGGATAGTCCGACTGGTGCGACCAGCAGTCCTC
>JADFMB010000146.1 GCA_022564115.1 Pseudomonadota bacterium | reverse complement strand
GGGCGACAAGATCATTTCCGGCGATACCGTGGACATCAAACCGGGCAACGCCATGCCGATGCAGAACATTCCCGTCGGCACCATCATCCACAACGTCGAGATGAAGGTCGGCAAGGGCGGACAGATCGCCCGCTCCGCCGGCACCTATGCCCAGATCATCGGCAAGGACCAGGGCTATGCTCAGTTGCGGCTCAGCTCCGGGGAGTTGCGCATGGTACGGGCCGAATGCATGGCCACCGTCGGCGCCGTGTCCAACCCCGACCAAAAGAACATCAAGCTCGGCAAGGCCGGACGCAAGCGCTGGCTGGGCAAGCGGCCATCGGTGCGCGGCGTCGCCATGAACCCCATCGACCACCCCCATGGCGGCGGCGAAGGACGGACCAGCGGCGGCCGCCACCCGGTGACCCCCTGGGGCAAGCCCACCAAGGGCAAACGAACCCGTTCCAACAAAAAGACGGACCGCCTGATCATGCGCCGCCGTCACGCCAAGAAGTAGGAGGACGCCCAAGGTGCCCCGTTCGATTTGGAAAGGACCTTTCGTTGACGGCTATCTGCTTAAAAAAGCGGAAGACGTCCGTGCGTCCGGGCGCAACAACATCATCAAGACCTGGTCCCGGCGCTCGACGGTCCTGCCGCAGTTCGTCGGCCTGACGTTCGGCGTCTACAACGGCCACAAGTTCATCCCCGTCCTGGTGACCGAGGACATGATCGGCCACAAGCTGGGCGAATTTTCCCCGACCCGCGTTTATTACGGCCATTCCGCCGACAAGAGGGCGAAAAGGGAGTCGGATTAGACCATGGGCAAGAAATCATTCGGGCGCGGCCTCGCCGACAACGAAGCCATGGCCTACGCCAAGAATCTTCGGACCAGCCCGCAGAAGTTGAATCTGGTGGCCGAAACCATCCGCGGGAAGAATTGCGAGGCGGCGCTGTCGGAACTCGAATTCTCCCGCCGCCGTATCTCCGGCGAGGTCAGGAAACTGTTGGAAAGCGCCATCGCCAATGCCGAAAACAACCATCAACTGGATGTCGACCGGCTTTACGTGGCCGAGGCGACGGTCGGAAAGACCATGGTCATTAAGCGCTGGCGCGCCCGCGCCCGGGGCCGTGTCGGACCCATCCAGAAGCCTATCAGCAATCTGCGGCTAATAGTTCGCGAACGCAAGGAGACAGCTTAATGGGTCAAAAGGTCAACCCCATCGGCCTGCGTCTGGGCATCAACCGCACCTGGGATTCACGCTGGTACGCCGACGGAAACTATGCCGATCTTCTGCACGAGGATCTGGAAATCCGGGAGTTTCTTTTCAAACGCCTGGCCCAGGCCGGGGTGTCCAAGATCATTATCGAAAGGCCGGCGAAAAAGGCCCGCATCACCATCCATACGGCACGCCCGGGCGTGGTTATCGGCAAGAAGGGCGCCGATATCGAGAAGCTTCGCCGCGAGATTTCGAATATGACCGGATCGGAGGCGCACCTGAACATCGTCGAAATCCGCAAGCCCGAGATCGAGGCCCAACTGGTGGCCGAAAACATCGCCCAACAAATGGAGCGCCGGGTTTCCATCCGCCGGGCCATGAAGCGCGCCGTCCAGGCCGCCATGCGGCTCGGCGCCGAAGGCATCCGTATCAATTGCGCCGGGCGCCTCGGCGGCGCCGAAATCGCCCGTACCCAATGGTATCGCGAGGGCCGGGTGCCGCTCCATACGCTCCGGGCCAACATCGATTACGGCCAATGCGTCGCCAACACCACTTACGGGACCTGCGGCGTCAAGGTCTGGATCTACAAGGGTGAAATCATGGCCCATGATCCCATGGCGCTGGACAAACAGGCCCAGGAACAGCAGCCCCAGCGCTAAGGCGCTGGTTGGCCGACAGGATCAGGGAAAAGAAAAATGCTTAGCCCCAAAAACACGAAATTCCGCAAGGCCCACAAGGGCCGCATCCACGGCAAGGCGAAAGGCGGCAGCAAGCTGAATTTCGGTTCCTACGGCCTCAAGGCGGTGACCCCGGAACGCGTTACCGCGCGCCAGATCGAAGCCGCCCGGCGCGCCATGACGCGGCACATGAAACGGGCTGGGCGTGTCTGGATTCGGATCTTCCCCGACATTCCGGTGTCGCGGAAACCCGCCGAAGTACGCCAGGGCAAAGGCAAGGGAACGCCGGAATACTGGGTTTGCCGGGTCAAGCCGGGCCGGATTTTGTTCGAGGTCGACGGGGTATCGGCGGACGTCGCCCGCCAGGCATTCGCCCTGGCCGACGCCAAGCTGCCCCTCAAAACCCGGTTCGTGACCCGATTGGGCGAAGAAGGATAAGGTCATGAAAGCCGAGGACGTGCGCGCCAAAAGCGACGACGAACTGAAAGAACAGTTGCTGGACCTCCGCAAGGAATCCTTCAACCTGCGTTTTCAGACCGCCAGCGGGCAGCTCGAAAACACCGCCCGGGTGCGCGTGGTTCGCCGCGACATCGGCCGCATCAAGACGATTTTGAATGAACGCCATCGCGCCCAGGCCCCGGCGGCCTAAGGAGAACGAAGAACATGCCAAGACGCGTCATGCAAGGAATCGTGGTCAGCGATAAGATGGACAAGACCGTGACTGTAAAGGTCGAACGGCGGGTCATGCATCGGCTTTACAAGAAATTCATCCGCCGTTCCAAGAAATATTCCGCCCATGACGAAAACAATGCTTGCAAGGTCGGTGACGTGGTTTCCATTCGCGAATGCAGGCCGATCTCGAAAAATAAGCGTTGGGAGATCCTGTCCGAGAACGCCTGAGGGCGCCCTCCGGGAAACGAATAACGAATAAGGACAAGGACCATGATTCAGGTCGAAACAAAGCTCAATGTTGCTGATAATTCCGGGGCCCGGAAGATTCAGTGCATCAAGGTGCTGGGCGGTTCCAGGCGCAAGTATGCCTCCGTCGGTGATGTCATCGTCGTCACCATCAAGGAGGCGATACCGCGTGGCCGTGTCAAGAAGGGTGAGATCGTGAGAGCCGTCGTGGTCAGGACCGCCAAGGACATCCGGCGTGCGGACGGCTCCGCGATCCGGTTCGATTCCAATGCCGCGGTGTTGATCAGCCCCCAGGGGGAACCCATCGGCACCCGCATCTTCGGTCCCGTGACCCGGGAATTGCGGGCCAAGAACTATATGAAGATCATTTCCCTGGCGCCCGAGGTGTTGTGATGGCGGCAAAGCTTAAAATCAAGAAAGGCGACCGGGTCATTGTGACGACCGGCAAGGACAAAGGGAAAATCGGCGAGGTCCTGAAAATCTTGACCAAGAAGGGACGCGCCTTCGTCCAGAACGTCAACATGGTCAAGCACCATCAACGGCCAACCCAGACCTCGCCCGGCGGCATCGTCGAAAAAGAGGCGACCATTCATATTTCCAATCTGGCGCATATCGACCCCAAGGACGATAAGCCGACACGGATCGGGTACAAGACCCTCGAAGGGGGCCGAAAGGTGCGCTTCGCCAAACGGTCCGGCGAAGTGATTGATAAATAAAGCGGGCTGAACGAGCATGACACGCTTACACGATCATTATAAAAACACGGTCAAGCCGGCCCTGATCAAGGAATTCGGCTACATGAACCCGATGCAGGCGCCCAGGCTGGACAAGATCGTCCTCAACATGGGCGTCGGCGAAGGCGTTGCCGACCGCAAGAAAGTCGAGGCCGCGGCCAAGGAGCTGGCCCTGATTGCCGGGCAAAAGGCCGTCATCACCAAGGCTAAGAAGTCGATCGCCACCTACAAGCTTCGCGATGGCATGACCATTGGCTGCAAGGTGACGCTGCGCCGTGATCGCATGTACGAATTTCTCGACCGTCTGATCACCATCGCCTTGCCGAGGGTCCGGGATTTCCGTGGTATTTCGCCCCGGAGTTTCGACGGCAACGGCAACTTCTCCCTGGGCTTGAAAGAGCAGATCGTGTTCCCGGAAATCGACTACGACAGGGTCGATCAAATCCGCGGCATGGATGTCGTGATCTGCACCACCGCCAAGACCGACGATGAGGCGAGGGTGCTGCTTAAAGGGTTGGACATGCCGTTCAGTGGCCGGGATCCGGAAAAGGAAAAACAAGAAGAGACCGCCCGGCGGGCCGCCCTTGAGGCGGAAAAACAGGCGGCCAGGGATGCCATGAAGGAAATTGAGGAAGCCGAACGGGCGGCGGCCCTTGAAGAGGCCGGAGACGGCGCGGACGCCGGGGGCGATTCCGGTGCCGAGGCGGTTGAAAAGGCGGACTCCCCATCCGCCGGTAAGGGAAACGACGATTCCTCGGAGGCCCCCGAAGCCCCCGAGGCCAAAAAATCGAAGGGAGAAGACTCCAATGGCTAAGAAAAGCGCCATAGAAAGAGAGAAGAAACGAGTCCGTTTGGCCCAAAAATTCGCCGCCAAACGAACGGCCCTGAAGGCTCAGGCGAAGGACCAAACCCTGTCGCCGGAAGAACGCTTCAATGCCCGAATAAAGCTGGCCCAGTTGCCGCGGAATTCGTCTCCGGTGCGCCAACGCCTGCGCTGCAAGATTTCGGGCCGGCCGCGTGGAAATTACCGAAAGTTCAAGCTCAGCCGCATTGCTTTGCGCGAATTGGCGTCAGCCGGGCAGATTCCCGGAATGGTCAAATCCAGTTGGTAAGGAGAGACACCCGATGACGATGTCCGACCCCTTGGGCGATATGCTGACCCGCATCCGTAACGGACAGCGGGCCCGGAAATCCTCCGTCATGTCGCCGGCTTCCAAGCTGCGCGCCAATGTGCTCGAAGTTCTCAAGCGCGAAGGCTTCATTCGCGATTTTTCCAAGCACGAGGTCCGGCCCGGCATCTCCGAGATCAAGATCGAGCTCAAGTATCACGAAGGGGATCCCGTGATCCGCGAAATCAGCCGCGTGTCAACCCCTGGCCGGCGCGTTTATTCGGGGATCAAGGACCTGCCAAGGGTCTATGACGGCCTGGGGATCTCCATTCTGTCGACCCCGCAAGGGGTGCTTTCGGATTCCGAAGCCCGCGACAAAAATGTTGGCGGCGAAGTTCTTTGCCAGGTCTTTTAGGGCCTTACTTAGGAAGCAACCGGAAAAACCCATGTCCAGAATTGGCAAAAACCCCGTGGATATCCCCGAAGGCGTTAGCGTCGACCTCGCCGGACAGGTGGTCACGGCCAAGGGAAAGTTGGGGGAACTCAGCGTCACTCTTTCCCACGAAGTGGAAGTGAGCCGTGAAGGCGACCAAATCTGGGTCAAGCCCCGGACAGACAACCTGTCGGCGCGGAAGATGTGGGGAACTTCCCGGACTTTGGTTAACAACCTTGTTGCCGGCGTTTCCGAAGGATTCTCACGCAATCTGGAAATTCAGGGCGTCGGCTACCGGGCCCAGGTCCAGGGCGAGGAACTGGTCATGCAGCTCGGGCTGAGCCATGAAATCCGGTTCCCGGTTCCGGAAGGCATCACCATCGAGTGTTCGGACCAGACCCATATTTCCGTCAGCGGCACCGACAAACAGAAGGTCGGCCAAACGGCTTCCGAAATCAGGGGTTTCCGTCCGCCGGAACCCTACAAGGGCAAGGGAATTAGATACGAAGGCGAGTTTGTCTTCCGCAAGGAAGGCAAGAAAAAGTAATGGCCAGTACAAAACATCTGTTCAACCGGCGCAAGGGACGGACACGCCAGCAGCTTCAGCGCAAATTCGGGCAACGCCCGCGGCTGTCCGTTTTCCGGTCCGGAAAACATATCTACGCCCAGGTCATCGACGATCGCCAACAGGTCACCCTGGCGGCGGCCTCGACGCTCGATAAGGATCTGCGCGAAAAACTGAAGACCGGGGCCGACAAGGACGCCGCCGGCCGGGTTGGCAAGGCGATCGCCGAACGGGCGATCGCAAAGGGAATCAAGGAAGTCATCTTCGACCGTGGCGGATACAGGTATCACGGCCGGGTCAAGGCCCTGGCCGATGCCGCCCGCGAGGGCGGGCTGAAGTTCTGAGGAGACGATGATGGCAGGACGTGAAGGAAGACGGGACCGCGGGGATCGTGGCGGCCAGCGGCGTGGGCGCCGCGACGACGACCGCGAACCGGAATTCGCCGACCGTCTGGTCGCGATCAACCGGGTTTCGAAGACGGTGAAGGGCGGCAAGCGCTTTGGCTTCGCGGCGCTAGTCGTGGTGGGCGACCAGAAGGGCCGTGTCGGCTTCGGCAAGGGCAAGGCCAAGGAGGTGCCGGAGGCGATCCGCAAGGCCACCGAAGACGCCAAGCGGAGCATCATCCGGGTGCCGCTGCGCGAAGGCCGCACGCTGCACCACGACATCGAGGGCCGCCATGGCGCCGGCAAGGTGATCATGCGAACCGCCCCCGCGGGCACCGGCATCATCGCCGGAGGCCCCTGCCGCGCGGTGTTCGAGATGCTCGGCGTCGCCGATGTCGTCGCCAAGTCGACCGGCAGTCAGAACCCCTACAACATGGTGCGGGCCACCTTCGACGGCCTGACCCGGGAGCTGTCGCCACGCCAGGTCGCGGCGCGCCGCGGCAAGAAGGTGGCCGACATCCTGCCCGCCCGCGAGACCGACTCCGCGCCTGCCGAGACACTTGGCGAGACCGCCGTTGAATCGGGCGCCGAAACGACCGCCGAAACCGTGACCGAGTAAGGGAGGCAAGCACGATGGCAAAGACGATCGTCGTCAAGCAGATCGGCAGCCCGATCCGCCGTACCGCCGACCAGCGCGCCACGCTGATCGGCCTCGGACTCAACAAGATGCACAAGACCCGCGAACTGGAGGACACCCCCTCGGTGCGCGGAATGGTCAACAAGATCCCGCATCTGGTGGTAATCGTCGAGGAGCGCGGCTGAGCGCTGCTTG
>JADFMB010000011.1 GCA_022564115.1 Pseudomonadota bacterium | reverse complement strand
GGTTTCGGTGTCATTGGGGTTGCCGAAAAGGCGGGTCTATTCCCGCGCCCTTGAACTGAAGCAAGGCCGGAAATGAGCCAAAGAAAACGACAGGCCTGGAAATTCGGCCGTTTCGCCGAAGCACTGGCGGCTTGGCATTTGCGGTTCAGGGGATACCGAATCGTCGCCAGGGGGTTTCGTTCCCCCGTCGGCGAGATCGACATCGTCGCCCGGCGCGGCCAAGTCCTCGCCTTCGTCGAGGTCAAGGCCCGGGCGGACCTCGGCGCGGCGGCGCAATCGCTTAGGCCCCGCCAAACGGGCCGCATCGTCCGCGCCGCCGGAGCCTTCATCCAGTCGCGGCCCGGCCTGAGCGCCCTGGATCAACGTTTCGACGTCATATTGGTCGTTCCATGGCGGTTGCCCGTCCATCTTGTAGACGCTTGGCGCCCGGAATTTTAGACCCTTAAGGCCTACGCCCGCTTCGCGGCGGGTTGCGGCTTAACCCCGCAACCAAAGTCCATAAAGTCCGAATGATTCCATTCAAACTTTATGTGCTTTAGAATAGCGATTCGCGGACTACAGTTGATTAAGGCCGATTCCAATGATCGACGCTGTTTCATTTTCATGTTTCCGCCGCGCCGCGGCCGTGGTTTGCGTTGTTGTCCTGGCCGCCGGAGCCCTTGGTCCCCTGGGGGGGTGCGCGGGTGTCGTCGTCGGCGGCGGCGCCGTGGTCGGCACGGCGGCCTATCAGGAGCGGGGCGTGCGGGGCGTGGCCCGGGATTTGGCGACGGCGACGAAGTTGCGCACCCAATTGCTGGATGCCGGCGAAGCCTACGTCACCGGCGTCGGGATCGAGGTCTACGAGGGCCGGGTGCTGCTGACCGGCACCCTGGAGACAGAGGCCATGCGGGCGGTGGCGGTGAAGCTGGCGTGGAAGACCGACGGCGTCAAGGACGTCATCAACGAAATTCAGATCGGCCAGTCGTCGCTCAGGGACATGGCCAAGGACTCCTGGATCACCGCCCAGTTGCAAACCAAGATCACCTTCGACAAGAAGATCCTGGCCATCAATTATTCCATCGAAACGGTGAACGGGATCGTTTACCTGATCGGCATCGCCCAGAACCAGGGTGAGCTCGACCGCATCATCGCCCATGGCCGGGGCATCGATTACGTGCGCCGGATCATCAGCCACGTGCGGGTGAAAAAGGGCCGGTCTTGAGGCTGCCCCCCGATATCCGGGCCCGGCTGACCGAAATCGGCGGCGCCGAAGACGGCGCCATCGACCTGTTCGAATCGGCCCTGGTCCTGGCCGCCGCGGACCGGCCCGGGGCCCGCCTCGAGCCCTACCGGCGGCACATGGAGAGAATAATATCGGAAGTCCGCGCCTATGTCAGCGGCACCGAGCCTTTGGTCCCGCTCGATCTTCGCATCGAAGGGATGGTCCAGGTGATCGTCAAGCGATACGGCTACGGCGGCACGGATGAGGTTTTCGACGATCTTGACGCCGTCAACATGATGCGGGTGATCGACAGCCGTTCCGGCATGCCCATCATCATCGGCATTCTTTTCATGCAAACGGCCCGGACCCTGGGATGGGACATTTCCGGGCTCGATTTTCCCGGCCGTTTCCTGGTCCGCCTGGAGGCCGGCGGCGAACGCCGTATCCTCGACCCCTTCGCCGGCGGCGCGGTCGTCGAGCCCAGGGACATGCGCGACATGTTCAAGGCCATCGCCGGCAACCATGTCGAATTGAGGCCGGAACATTACCGCGACATGGGTAACCGGGACATCCTGCTGCGCCTTCAGGGCAACATAAAGACCCGCCTTCTTCGCCAGGAGCTTTTCGACGACACCCTGGAAACGCTGGAAACGATGTTGCTGTTCGCCCCCGACAGGCCGGAACTATGGCGCGAAACGGGGCTTCTCCACGCGCGGCTGGATCATCTCAAGGACGCGGTCCGGGCGCTTGAGGAATACCTGCGCCGGTGCGGCGCCGAAAAGGCCCGGTACAATGCGTCCATGCTCTTGCAGGAACTGCGCGCCCGGCTTAATTAAGCCCCGTTACCAAGCCCCGTACTAAGCCCCGGGCGCTTGCCAAAAGGGAGCCCGCCATGGTGTTGAAAGTGGCCATCCAGATGGACCACATCGAGACCGTCGACATCGACGCCGACAGCACCTTCGTGCTGGCGCTGGAGGCGCAGGACCGCGGCCACGCCCTTTATCACTACCTGCCGGGGCATCTTTCGTTCGCCGGCGGCCGGGTGCTGGCCCAGGCCCAGCCATTGAGCGTCAAGCGGCAAAAGGACGGTCATTATACTTTGGGCCCATCCGAAACCCTCGACTTGGGCCAACTCGACGTGGTGCTGATGCGCCAGGACCCGCCCTTCGACATGGCCTACATCACCACCACGCACCTGCTGGAGCACATCCACCCGCGGACCCTGGTCGTCAACGACCCGGCCGAGGTCCGGAACGCGCCCGAAAAGCTCTATGTCACCCGTTTCCCGGACCTGATGCCGCCGACGCTGATCTCTTCCGACCGCGACCGGATCACGGCGTTCAGGGCCGAACACAAGGACATCATCCTGAAGCCCCTTTACGGCAACGGCGGTTTCGGTGTCTTCCACGTCACGCCTAAGGACGAAAACCTGAACGCGCTGCTGGAGATGTTCACCGAATTCTACCGCGAGCCGATCATCGCCCAGAAATACCTGGCCGAAGTGCGCGACGGCGACAAGCGGATCATCCTCATCGACGGCGAGGCGGCGGGCGCCGTCAACCGCATTCCGGCCGAGGGCGAGGCGCGGGCCAACATGCACGTCGGCGCCGAGCCGGTAAAATGCCAACTGTCGCCGAGGGACAGGGAAATCTGCGCCGCCATCGGGCCGGATCTGAAGGCGCGCGGCCTGATCTTCGTCGGCATCGACGTCATCGGCGGCTATCTGACCGAGATCAACGTCACCTCGCCGACCGGCATTCAGGAGATCAACCGTTTCGACGGGGTCAAGCTGGAAGCGTGGATCTGGGACGTCATCGAGGCCAAGATAAAATAGGTCCCGGTAAAAAAAGCTGGCGTTCTCTTTTCGTTCCCTCTACACTCGTTCCCCGGATATAAGGGAGGCATCATCGCATGGTGGCGCGGGTCTCGACGGTCGCCTTTCAGGGCATCAAGACGCTCGACGTGGACGTGCAGGTGCAGACGTCCGCCGGGCTGCCGACGTTCACCATCGTCGGCTTGGCCGACAAGGCGGTGGGCGAAAGCCGCGAGAGGGTCAGGGGCGCGCTTCACGCCATGGGCCTGGCGCTGCCCAACAAGCGCATCACCGTCAATCTGGCGCCCGCCGATCTGCTGAAGGAAGGCTCCCACTTCGACCTGCCCATCGCCATCGGCCTGTTGGCGGCCATGGACGTGCTGCCGATGGACGAAATCGGCGCCTATTTGGCCCTCGGCGAACTGGCGCTCGACGGCGGCCTGGCCCGGGTCGCCGGCGTGCTGCCGGCGGCCATTCACGCCAACGCTTCCGCGCTGGGCCTGATCTGCCCCGGCGTCCAGGGGCCGGAAGCGGCCTGGGCCGGCGAGGTCGAGGTGCTGGCGCCGCCGAACTTGCTGGCCCTGGTCAACCACTTCAAGGGCACGCAAGTTCTCACCCCGCCGCAAGCCAAGCTCACCGGCGAGGCGCCGCGATACCCCGACATGGCCGACATCAAGGGTCAGGAGACGGCCAAGCGGGCGGTCGAGATCGCCGCCGCCGGGGGCCACAACCTGTTGATGGTCGGCCCGCCCGGGGCCGGCAAGTCGATGCTGGCGGCAAGGCTGCCGGGGCTTCTGCCGCCGCTGGACGCCTCCGAGATCCTCGAAGTCAGCATGATCCGGAGCCTCGCCGGCGAACTGGACGACGGCGGGCTGACCCGCAACCGGCCGTTCCGCGACCCCCATCATTCAGCCTCGGTGCCGGCGCTCATCGGCGGCGGGCGGCGGATCAGGCCGGGCGAGGTGTCGCTGTCGCACCTCGGCGTCCTGTTTTTGGACGAACTGCCTGAATTCCAGCGCGCCGCCCTGGAAGCCCTGCGCCAGCCGCTGGAGACCGGGCGGGCCACCGTGGCGCGGGCCAACGCGCATGTTACCTATCCGGCCCGTATCCAGCTCGTCGCGGCCATGAACCCGTGCCGGTGCGGGTACCTGGACAATCCGGCCCAGGCGTGCTCGAAGGCGCCCAAGTGCGCCCAAGACTACCAGTCCAGGATTTCGGGCCCCCTGTTCGACCGCATCGACCTGCATGTCGACGTGCCGGCGGTCAACCCCGCCGACCTCGACCTGCCGCCGACGGCGGAAAGTTCCGCCGACATCCGGGCCCGCGTCGCCCGGGCCCGGGAAACGCAAAAGGCGCGCTACCGAAAATGGGGCGGCGAAACGCCCGTGCGCACCAACTCAGACGCCGACGGCCGGCTTCTCGACGACGTCGCCAAGCCCGACGACGCCGGGCGCAAGTTGCTGGTCGAGGCCGCCGAACGGCTGGGGCTGTCGGCCAGGGGCTTTCACCGGGTGCTCAGGGTCGCCCGGACGCTCGCCGATCTCGACGGCGCGGCGCCCGAGGACTCGAGGCTGGGCCGCCTCCACATCGCCGAGGCGCTGTCCTACCGGCGCATCCAGCCCGGCAAAAGCGCCATCCTGATGGGCCTGGACCGCCAGGCGTCCTAAGCCCGCAAATTGAAATCCCCGGCCTCGATGTCGGACGTGTTGGCGCCGGTGACGTCGGCGATCTGGTAGGAATTGTCCGTGGTCATGGCCGACGCATCATCGGTGTAATAGACGGCAACCCCGTCGGTCCTCGACCCGTCGCCCAGGACCACCACCGCCGGACCGGCCGTGCCGCCGGACGCGTCCAAGGGCGCCGCCGACAAGGTCGCGGTTCCGCTTTCGAAATAATTGCTGCCGTCGGTCAGGGTGCCGGTATCGCCGAACCCGAAGTCGGCGTCCGACAGGCCGAAGGTGTCGCCGTCGGCGGCCGAATAGTCCTCGATGACGTCGGTGCCGAGCGATGTCGCACGGGCCAGGGCGCCGGCGCCCGAGCCGCCCTCGAAGACGAACTGATCGGCGCCCGTGCCGCCCTCCAGCGTGTCGTTTCCCTGGCCGCCGATAAGGATGTCGTCACCGGCATAGCCGAAGATGTTGTCGTCGCCGTCGCCGCCGTGGATTTCGTCGTTTCCGCCCGTATCGTCGCCGAGGGAAAAATCGAAGTCATCCAGAAACGTGGAGGAAACGGGAACGTCGCCGTGGATGACGTCGTCCCCGGGACCGCCCCAGAGGGTATCGTCGCCGGCGCCGCCGGAAATCGAATCGCTGCTTCCGGAAGAAAATACCGGGTCGGTCAGGGGATTGGCCGCGTCGTGTATAGAGGTATCAAGGTTCGTCGGCGTGTCGCCGTAAATATAATCGTTGCCTTCGAGGCCGCCGATGGCGTCCCTGCCCGAGCCGCCGACGAGGAAATCGGCGCCGGCGCTGCCCTGGATGGGGTTGAAGACCGCCTGCGGGATCAGGATCAGGTCGTCGCGGTCGATCCTGCGGAACCCCGACCCCGGCGGCGTGATCGGGGCGCGGTCGAAGAAAAACCCGAACTCCAACCCGGTCAGCCCGTCGGCGCCCTCGCCGCCGAAAAGAAAATCCTGTCCGGGGTCGTCGTTGAAGCCTTGGCCTAAGGTGGCGACAATGGGCTCTTCTTCCGCCTCGGGCTCCTGTTGTTCGCCGGAATCATCGTCGCGGTCCCGTTGGTCGTCGCCCGGCGCGATATCGGCGAACACGAAGTCGTCGGGGCCGGTCCGGGCGACGGCGCGTCGCAGACCGAAAGACAGCGGATCGGTCGCTTCGGCGGCGGCGATGGCGACGGCAAGCGCCTCTTCGGGGTCGGCGCCGGATGCGATCGCCTGGTCGAAGGCGGCCAGGGCCACGGCTTCGCCGGTGACCAGGCTGTCGACGGCGTTGTAGGCCAGGTCATAGGCCGCGTCCTCGAAGGCGATCTCGGCCTCGGCGCGGACCAGGTCCTCGATGTCCCAGAACCCGACCTCGGAGAGGCGCCCGGCCTCGACGCCGGCGACCACGGTGCCGGGAGGAGCGGTGCGCGGGGCCCAGCGGGCGGCCAAAACGGCCTCGGTAATGGCCCGTTCGGCCGCCGCCTCGGCGAAGGCGGCGTCGGCCTCGATGGCCACCGGGTCGTCGATCGCCGCCATGGGATCGCGGGCCGTCGCCTGTCTCTCGATTTCCCGGTCGAGCGCATGCAATTCCGACGGCGACAGGGGGGGCAAGGATTCCCATGCCTCCGGCGCCGGCCGGCCGGCGGTCCTGGCGTCGAGGACGGCCGCCTCCAGGGCCGCTTCGCGGGCCGCGACCTCGGCCAGGGTTTCGGCAAAAAAGGCGTCGGCGGCGAAGCCGACAGGGTCGTCGATGCCGGAAAACAGGTCGGTGGTCCTGGACACCTCGGCGATGACTTCGTCGAGGGCCGCCAGCTCGCCGGGGGACAGCATGTCATCGGCATAGAGTCCCGGCCCGATGGGTTCGGCCGACCAGCCGGCGGCGAAGACGGCCTCTTGGGTCGCGGTTTCGGCCGCGGTTTCGGCGAAGGACGCTCCCGCCGCGTCGGCCACCGGGTCTTCGGCCGATGCCAAGGCGCCCCTGTCGGGCGCTTGCCTAGCGATGATCGAATCCAGCGCCGCCAGGGCCTCGGGGGAATACCCGCTTTCCACCGGCGCCGCCCCAGGGGAAATATCGGCCGGGGCTTCGGGCGGGGGTTCGGCCTTCGAGGCGACCGCCCGCGCGTCCCAGCCGGCGGCCCGGATGGCGTCCTGGGTGGCGGTGTCGGCGCTGATTTCGGCGAAGGCGGCTTGCGCCGCGTCGGCGACCGGGTCCTCGACGGCGGAGAAGTCACCGTCTTCGGCAAGCGTCCGGTCGACCACCGCGTCAAGGGCGTCGAGCGCGGCGGCGGACATCCGGTCCTCGGTTGGCGGTTCGGGCGGAGCGGAGGTTGCTTCCGCCGACCAGCCGGCGGCGAAGATGGCTTCCTGGGCGGCGTTTTCGGCCCTTAGTTCGGCAAAAGCGGCTTCGGCCTCGATGGCGACCGGGTCTTCGATGGCAAGGGAATCGAGCTTCTTTTCCTTGGGCAGCGCTTTTTGGATCGTCGTGATCCAGCCGTCGTCCTGGCCGTCGGGAAAAAGGAGGTTGCCTGTTCTGCTCACGAAGGACCGTTTTCGTATGATACCAAGGGGCGGTTTCGAGCGCCCGTCCGCTAGGGGGCGCCTCTGGGATCGTCGGAACGATTCTACACGGCGCCGAAAGGCGGGTGAATCCGCCTTAAATGAACGACTCTAACGGACTGATATCGTTGCCCTTGTTCAAGCGGCGCGAAAGGGGGCCGGGGCCGGTGGGGCCCGGAATCAAGCGAATCGGAAGCCCCGATTCGTTTGCTTTATAGACCTAATTACGGCGCCCGCTTGATCATGCCGCCGAGATCCCGTCCGGCGAAGACGTGGACGTGGAAATGGGCGACCTCCTGGTGGGCGTCGGGGCCGTTGTTGGCCAGGAACCGGTAACCGGCCTCGACGGCGCCGGCTTCGCGGGCGACGGTGCCGACGGCGCGCAGGAAACCGGCGATTTCGGCGTCGGACGCGTTTTCGGAAAAATCGTCCAGGGACTCATAAGACCCCTTGGGAATGACCAGCAGGTGAACCGGCGCCTGCGGGTTGATGTCCCTGAAGGCCAGCGCCGTGTCGTCCTCGTAGACCTTGTCGCAGGGAATTTCGCCGCGCAGGATCTTGGCGAAGATGTTCTCGGGGTCATAAGCCATCGTCTGTTCCCTCAGCCGTTTTTCGTTATTCCCGGTCCCGGGATTCCTTTTCCTCGATCCCCGACGTGCCGGCGCGGTTCCGCAGTTCCTCGAACACGTCTTCGGGGGTTATGCCTTGTTCCGCCCACAGAACCATTAAATGATAAAGCAGGTCGGCGCTTTCCGAAATCACGTGGTCGGGGGTTTCGCGAAGCGCAGCGACGATCACCTCGGTCGCCTCTTCGCCGATTTTCGCGGCCATTTTTCCGAGGCCTCCCTCGAAAAGTTCGGCCGTATAGGAGGTTTCGGGATCGCCGCCCTTGCGGCTGGCGATGGTCTCGTAAAGCTCGTCCAAAAAGTGGGCCGTCGCCTGTTTTTCGTTCATGTTGGATCATCCCTTATATCCGCGCCCGCCGCTTTCATGTGGGCCTTGGCTTCGGCAATGGTATAGGTGCCGAAGTGAAAGATCGAGGCCGCCAATACCGCCGAGGCGTGGCCCTCGGTGACGCCTTCGACCAGGTGATCCAGGGTGCCGACGCCGCCCGATGCGATCACCGGCACCGGCACGGCGTCCGAAACCGCGCGGGTCAGTTCCAGATTGAACCCTTTCTTCGTTCCGTCCCGGTCCATGGAGGTCAGCAGGATTTCGCCGCAGCCCAGGTCGGCCATGCGCTGGCACCACGAAATGGCCTCGATTCCGGTGGCTTCGCGGCCGCCGTGGGTGAAGATCTCGAACCCGCCGGACGGCGTCCCCTTGGCATCGACGGAGACGACGATGCACTGGCTGCCGAATTTTTCCGCCGCCTGGCCGACGAATTCGGGGGTCTTGACCGCGGCGGTGTTGATGGAAACCTTATCCGCGCCGGCCAGCAGAAGCTTGCGGATATCGTCGATCTTGCGTATCCCGCCGCCGACGGTGAGCGGCATGAAACATTGCTCGGCGGTTTTTGAGACGACGTCGAAAATGGTCTCGCGGCCGTCCGAACTGGCGGTGATGTCCAGGAAACACAGCTCGTCGGCGCCGGCCTTGTCGTAAATCCGCGCCTGCTCGACGGGGTCGCCGGCGTCCACCAGGTCGACGAAATTTACCCCCTTGACGACGCGTCCGGCATCGACGTCCAGACACGGGATGATCCTGACTTTCAGCATGGTTCCGCCTCCGCCAATAGCTTAACCGCTTGCCTTACATCGATGCGCCCGTCATACAGCGCCCGGCCCGAGATGACGCCCTCGAGAATGCCGGCGCCGGCCTTTTTCAACGCCTCCAGGTCGGCCAGGGACGACACGCCGCCGGAAGCGATCACCGGTATGCTCACCGCGCCCGCCAGTTCCATCGTGGCCTCGATGTTGGGGCCTTCCATGGCGCCGTCGCGGGAGATGTCGGTATGGATGATGGCGGCGGCGCCGCAATCCTCGAACCGGCGGGCAATGTCGAGGGCGGTGATTTCCGATGTTTCGGTCCAGCCCTCGAGGGCGACCAAGCCCGCGCGGGCGTCGATGCCGACGGCGACGCGCCCCGGATGGCGCCGGCAGGCCTGCTTGACCCGATCGGGCTCGCGCACCGCCGCGGTTCCGAGAATCACCCTTTTTATCCCGCGCCCGAGCCAGAAATCGACGGTTTCCCCGTCGCGGATGCCGCCGCCCAGTTGCACCGGGATGTCGATGGCGTCGAGGATCGCGATGACCGCGTCTTCGTTGACCGGGCGCCCGGAAACGGCGCCGTTGAGGTCGACCACATGCAGCCACTCGGCACCGGCGTCGGCGAAGACTTTCGCTTGTTCCCCCGGGTCATCGCCGAACACGGTCACCTGCTCCATGTCGCCCTGATAAAGGCGCACGCATTGGCCGTCCTTGAGGTCGATGGCGGGGAAAAAGATCATGTCGATATAAACAACATCCCTTATTTTCCGTACTTTACGGGCGCCAGTTGAGAAAATTGGTGATCAGCTTCAGGCCCACGGCCTGGCTTTTCTCCGGGTGGAACTGGGTCCCGGCCAGGTTGTCGCGGCCGACGGCGGCCGTCGTTTCGCCACCGTAATCGACGCTGGCGAGGATGTGTTCCGGGTCGGCCGGGGAAAATCCGTAGGAATGAACGAAGTAAACATGGGCACCTACGGGGATTCCTTCAAAGATAGGATGAAAAGGGGCGCGAAAATCAAGGTTATTCCAACCCATATGTGGAATTTTTAATGTCTTATCCGAAGGATTGAGCGCAACCACCTCTCCTTCAAGCCAATTAAGCCCCTGGGTGTCCTGGTGTTCGCGCCCGATGGAGGCCATGAGCTGCATGCCGACGCAGATACCCAAAAACGGTTTTCCGGCCTTGATCACCTGTTCCTCCAGGGCCTCGACCATGCCGTCGAGCGCGTCGAGGCCGCGGCGGCAATCGGCGAAGGCGCCGACGCCGGGGAGCACGATGTGGCTGGCCGCCTTCAGGTCATCGGCATCGCGGGTCACCGTCACCGCCATGTTCAGCCCGGCTTCACCCTGGGCGCGCTCGAAGGCCTTGGCGGCGGAGCGCAGGTTTCCCGACCCGTAATCGATGATGGCGACGTTCATTGGTGGTCGCTCATGACTTCAGGTCGGTGGCCAGGGCCGGTTGGTTGTCGAGATAGCGGCGCAGCGCCTGATCCGGGTCGTCGCCGGAGACGGCGCCGGCGAAGGCGAAGCCCAGCTTGGTCAGCTTTCGCCGCCGAAAGTCGTTGCCGAGATACCCGACGATGACGCCGAGGCCCAGGGACAGGGCGGCCTGGCTCAATGCGTCCGGGCGCAGCCAATAGACGGCCGCGTTGAGGGTGGTGACGGCGAGGAAGATCGCAGCCGCGGCCAGCCATAAACGGTGCCAAAGCGCCCACAGGAAGGAAAAGAGTAACGCCGGCCACGAAAAACCCTCCTTGACCAGCACGATGTCGCGGTCGGGGTCGAGGCCGTGGCGGCGAAGGTGAACCGAATAGAATCGCATGTTCTGGGCCTTGGATTGGGTTGTTTAGTGGTTTTTAATGTCGGGTATCCCCGGTTGGCAAGGCCCGGCCACCCCCGGAGCGGCGGCGCGGATCAAAGAGAGCCGCCCAGCACGCCCTTCGTCGAGGGCACCGTGTCGCTCTTGCGGGGATCGATCTCGATCGCCTGGCGCAGGGCCCGGGCCAGGCCCTTATAACAGGACTCGATGATGTGGTGGTTGTTTTCGCCGTAGATGTTCTCCACATGGAGCGTGATCCCCGCCGCCTGGGCGAAGGCCTGGAACCACTCCTTGAACAGTTCGGTATCCATCTCGCCCAGTTTCGGGCCCGTGAATTCGACCCGCCAGATCAGATAGGGCCGGTTGGAAACGTCGAGGGTGACCCGGGTCAGGGTCTCGTCCATGGGAATGCGGGCGTCGCCGTAGCGCGTTATCCCGGCGCGGTCGCCGAGCGCCTGGGAAACCGCTTCGCCGATGGTGATGGCGGTGTCCTCGTTGGTGTGGTGAAAATCGATGTGCAGGTCGCCCTTGGCCTCGACCTCCAGGTCGATGAGGCTATGGCGCGACAACTGTTCCAGCATGTGATCCAGGAAACCGATGCCGGTACTGATCGAATACTCGCCGCCGCCGTCGAGATTGACGGTGACGCGGATCCGGGTTTCCCTGGTGTTGCGTTCGATGGTCGCGGTTCGCATGGCAGTTACTCCTGGCGCCAAGGGGGTATTTGGTATTGGGGCGTTCGGCGAAGCGGTCGATCGTGCCCCTGGGGGATTCAGGGGGGGATTCAGGGGGGGATTCAGGGGGGAGCCCAAAAGGTCCGCCGGACCGCACCCGAGGCCGGCGGCGAGGCGCTCCATCCAGTCCTGGGTCAACTTGCGGCGGCCGGCTTCCAAGTTCCCCACCTGCTGCCCGCTGGTGCCGATGCGTTGGGCCAGTTCCTGCTGGCTGAGGCCTTTTTGTTTTCTTAGAGCTTGAATTCTGTTTGTCATTGGCTGAATAGAAACATATTGTTTTTAATTATACAAACATTTTGTTTTGTTTTAGATTTTACGAGCCTTTTAAAACAAAATCATTGTTTTTCTTGTGTCACGGCGGATTCTTAGCATTTCGGCCCCGAAACCGCCAGTCCGGACAATCCCCTCAATGCGTCGGCCCTTCTTTTTCCCTGGCGCCGAGGCGGCCGCGGATTTCGTTTATCACCCATTCGATGGTGTCGTCGTCGAGGTCGTGGATGGATTCGGCCAACAGATTGGCCAGTTCCGTCGCCGCCGGGGCGAGGCCCGCGGTATCGACGACGACCCGGGGGTGGGACAGCTCGGCCAGGCGCTTCAGTTCCTCCGTCTGCTCCCAGCCGAGTTCGAAATAACCGGATATCTGCTGGATCAGGCCGGATCCGGGACGGCCCCGGTGTCCGTGTTCGAGGGCCGAGAAGTAAGCCGACGTCACGCCCAGATCCTCGGCCATCTTCTTCAGCGCAATGCCCTTCGTGGCGCGGTATTCCCGGACCTTGGTTCCAAACGGCGTCATCTAACCCTCTTCAGCAAAACGTATAGCGCCCCTTCGCCGCCGTCCTTGGGCCCGGCAAAGGAGAACCCCCTGATCATCCGCCGGTTCGGCCCTTCGTTCAACCACCGGGGCACGGCGTCGCGCAAAACGCCGCGTCCTGTGGCCCCCCCCGGGCCCCCACGCCCGGAATCAACGTCCCTGCCGCCGCCCTTGCCGGTGATTACCAGCACCGTCCGCTTGCCGGCGCTCCGCGACCCGTGCAGGAAAGCGCCCAAGGCCCGATGGGCCTGTTCTTGAGTCATGCCGTGCAGGTCGAGGGTGGCCTCGATGTCCATCCGCCCGCGCCGCATTCGGATTTTGGTGCGTTTTTCCAGGCCCGGGGCCTCGCCGTGGCGAAGCTCGGGCTCCTGGTGAGTCCCGGGGAGAGGCCCGGGGGATGGCATCGGCATTCGCATCCGGGGCGGAGTCTTGGGGGGTTTTCCGGCTTCGCCGGGGACGGGGATTTCCGGCCCGGTTTCGGGTGCCGGAGCGTCGCCGCCGCCGTCGGGCAAGGGCTCGACGTCGTCCATGACGTGGCGCCAGAGCGCGCTTTCATCCTTGCTCACGGGCCGGCTCACGGCGCCGGCGGGCTTACGGGGCGGGGGTTTCCTCATCGACGATCACGATATGAAGGCGTTGCGGTCCATGGGCGCCCATCAGCAGGGTTTGCTCGATGTCGGCGGTGCGGGACGGGCCGGTGATCCAGTTGACGGCGCGCGGCATGAAGCGCCCTTGTTGGCCTTTTTCCCTGAGGCGGTTCCAGGTTTCCTCGTAGTCGCCGACGATTTCCGAGGCCGCGACTACCACCACATGGGTGGGGGGGAGGAAGTTCAGCGTCGTCGGGTTTTCCGGGCCCGACAGCATGACCAGGGTGCCGGTTTCGGCGATCCCGGCGAAGGCCCGGCTGACGCTGGCCGATTCCGATCCGTCGGCCCGGCCTTCCTCGACGCTCAGCAGGGTCTCCCGGGTCCAGGGAATGGCCGGCTCGGAAATCCCCGGCGCCACCTTCAGGGTCATCGGCAGGTTGTTCTTGGCCAGATACCGGGCCACTTCCCGGGGCAAGCCGGAAAGGCCGGAAACGCGGGCGACGGTGGCGCTGGCCTGTTCGGCCTCGCGGATGAATAGATCGACCCGGGCCTTGACGCCCAGACGCCCGCGCGCCGGGATCAGATTGGCCCGGTGATCGCCAAGCCGTTTCGAAGCCGAAACAACTGATGTCGTATCGGCCCTTTGCGGCCCTCCGGCTTGTTGCAGGGCGGCCTTGACGGCACCCAGGATATCGCTTCTGGCGTTGCTCATGCCCCGTCTCCGTGCCCGGCTCGGTGATAGCGGGAAATAAACGTGCCGCCTTCCTCGGGCGCCGGCAGGTCGCGAAGCTTCGTCCAGCCGCCGGCCAGGGGTAGCCGCCGGAACCGCCCCCGGGAGCGGCCGAGGACGGCGAGGGTGGCCACGGCGATGTCGGCCACCAGCCGGTAAAGCCAGGGCCGGCGGGCCAGGTGGGACCAAAACTTGAGGCCGGAGCGGGAGACGGAAGAGGTCAGCCGCTTCTCGAACTGCCGCTGGCGCCAGGTCCGCAGCATTCTCGGCAACGGAATGCGCACCGGGCAGACGTCCTCGCATTTACCGCACAGGGTCGAGGCATTGGGCAGGTGGCCCGCCTCTTCCAGACCGATGAGGCCCGGGATCAACACCGCGCCCATGGGCCCGGAATAGACCCAGCCGTAGGCGTGGCCGCCGATGGCCTTATAGATCGGGCAGTGGTTGAGGCACGCCCCGCAGCGGATGCAGCGCAGCATTTCATGGAAATCGCCGCCCAGCATTTCGGTGCGGCCGTTGTCCAGCAGCACGACGTGGAACGCCTCGGGCCCGTCGAGGTCGCCCTCGCGTTTGGGCCCGGTGCAAAAGGTGGTGTAGACGGACATTTCCTGTCCCGTCGCCGAGCGCGCCAGGACGCGCAGGATGGTGGTCGCGTCCTCCAGGGTCGGCACCACTTTTTCCAGGCTGGCGATGACGATGTGCACCCGGGGCAGGGAGTACGTCAGATCGGCGTTGCCTTCGTTGGTGACCAGCACGATCGAGCCGGTTTCGGCGATCAGCATGTTGGCGCCCGTCAACCCGACGTCGGCGCCGATGAATTTCTGCCGCAACTCATTGCGGGCCTCATCGAGAAGCGCGCGCGGTTCGTCGAGGCTGCGCCCGGGCGACAGGTGGCGGTGTTTTTCCCGAAACGTGTCGGCGACCTGTTCCTTGGAAAGGTGGATGGCCGGGGCGATGATGTGACTCGGCGGCTCATGGCGAAGCTGGATGATGTATTCGCCGAGGTCCGTCTCCACCGGCTCGATGCCGTGCTCCTCGAGGTGTTCGTTGATGGCGATTTCCTCGCCGATCATGGATTTGCCCTTGGTCACGGTCTTGGCTCCGGCCAACTTGCAGATCCGAAGGATCGCCGTTCGCGCCTCGGCCGCGGTCCGGCACCAGTGCACGGTGCCGCCGGCCTCGACAACGCGGGCTTCGAAGGCTTCGAGGTAAAAGTCCAGGTTGGCGAGGACGTGGTCCTTGATGTCGCGGGCGGCGTCGCGGAGCGCCTCGAACTCGGGCAGCCGCGCCATCGCTTCGCGGCGCCTGGCCGGAAACCCGTCCGCCAGCTTCGACAAGGCGTCGCGCAGCTTGGCGTCGCCGAGGGCCTTGGCCGCGTTTTCCCGAAAGGCGGCGGTGGTCGATTCCATTTATCCGGCCTCCTTTAGGCGTTTCCCTTTTTCGGCCGGCTCGCCCAGGGGCGGCCCTTCGGTCATCCCGGCCAGGACCTCGGCAATGTGGCGGACCCGGATTTTCGATCCCCGGCGATGCAGGCGTCCGGCGATATTCATCAGGCAACCGAGATCGCCGGCCAGCAGGGTATCGGCGCCGGTGGCCATGATGTCGTCGACCTTGGCGTCAACCATGTGCCCGGAAATATCCGGGTACTTGACGCAGAACAGGCCGCCGAAGCCGCAGCAGGTTTCGCTTTCCGGGGCTTCCGTCAGGGTCATTCCCTTGACCTGGGCGAGCAGCGCCCGGGGCTGTTCCTTGACCCCCATCTCGCGCAGGGACGAGCATGAATCGTGGTAGGTTGCGGTCCCGTCGTAGGCCGCCTCGAGGTTTTCGACCTTCAGGACATCGGCCAGAAACGACACCAGCTCGAAAGTCCTGCCGGCCAGGGCCGTGGCCCTGGACGCCATTTCGGGGTCGGCGGCGAAAAGCGAAGGGTAGTGGTGCCTGATCATGCCGGCGCACGAGCCGGACGGCGCGACCACGTAATCGAAGCCCTCGAAAGCTTTGATAACCTTTTCGGCGATCGCCCGGGCGTCCGGGTTGTCGCCGGAATTGTAAGCCGGCTGCCCGCAGCAGGTCTGGGCCTTGGGCACGGAGACCTTGCAGCCAGCGTCTCGAAGCAGTTTGACCGTGGCAAAGCCGACCGTGGGCCGCGTCAAATCCACCAGGCAGGTGACGAAAAGGCCGACGGTCATTGGTTCGGTGGCGGAACTTGCGGGCATGTCCGGAGAATGGGCGTTTCAGGGGTCAAAGGCAAGATGCGCCCCCGGAGCTTTATGGGGGGCTTTGCGGGGATTTTTAAGGGGGTCGGTTTAAGGGGCGTTCTTGCGGGGCAGTAGCAGATAATAGGTCCCGTTTTCGCGCATCCGCCCGGCGCCGAGGCCGGCGTCGTCGCCGAAACCGAAGAACAGATCGCCGCGCACCGGTCCTTTGATGGCGCTGCCCGTATCCTGGGCCATGACCAGGCGGCGAAGGGGTTTTTTCGATTTCCCCGGTTGCGTGGTGTTCAG
Source organism: Pseudomonadota bacterium (assembly GCA_022564115.1). Lineage (GTDB taxonomy): Bacteria > Pseudomonadota > Alphaproteobacteria > Rhodospirillales > Casp-alpha2 > Casp-alpha2. The sequence goes on along the minus strand of JADFMB010000011.1, from coordinate 12,937 downwards.
CCACACCGGTACGCCGAGGGGAATGTATTTCCGGTCCACGGCCAGGCTTCGGCCCGCCGTCAGCGCGACGCCCTGGGCGCCGATGGGCCCGTCGCCTTCCATCAGGCGGAAGAAAATATAGGACTTGTTCTTCTCCATCAGCTGCCGGCCGGCCAGGGGGTTGGCGGCCAGCCATCGGCGGATCGATTGCAGGGAAACCTTTTTCTGGGCGAGGATGCCCTTGGCCACCAGTTCCCGGCCGATGGGGGTATAGCGCCGCCCGTTGCGGCCCGCGTATCCGACACGGATCATGGATCCGTCCTCGAACATCACCCGGCCGGAGCCCTGAACATGCAGAAAGAAGGCGTCTATGGCGTTGTCGACCCACAGCAGTTCAAGCTGCTGGCCCTTGAGGATGCCGTTTTCGATGTCGGCGCGGGTGGGATAGGGCCTGAACTTGTTGCCCTTCAACTGCCCGGCCAGTTGCCGGCCCTTGAATTCATCCCCGAAGTCCTCAAGGTTGATTGACACGAGATCCTTGGGCCGGGCGTAAATGGGATAGCGGTAGGTGGTGTCCGGCTTCCAGGCGCCGCGGAGTTCGGGCTCGTAATATCCGGTAAACAGGCCCCGGGATTTGGTGTTGTTCCTGGCCAAATAGGGCGTAAACCGGGTTTCGAAAAAATACCGGGCTTCGGTTTCGTTGCCGGGGCGGATCAAGGCCGCGGAGGCGCAAATCTTGATCCACTCCGAAACACGCCCCATCTCCGACCTGGGCCCAAGCCCATGGTCCGGCGGCAGGGACTTGATCTTTTCACACGAGCGCAGGAAGACCGCCAAGGCCTGGCCGAGGTTGTCGCCTTTCCATCCGGGCATTTGGTCGAAGGAGGTGGCGTCGAGGCGGAGGAAGGTCTCTTGCGGTTTCGGCGTATCTATTTCGGGGATCAGCCTGCCGCCGCACGACGCAACAACGGAAACAAGGACCGCTGCCGTCAGTGGCAACAAAATTTGCGTTGAGGCCTTTTTTCTAATCAAGGCTGCTTGTCGCGATCAGAGTCCAGTTCGGATTGTGGGACTTGGTGTCTCTGGCGAAGGTCCAAAAATCGGTTACCTCGATAACCGAATTGGGGTTGCCGTCAACCACGTCGCCGTTTTCGTCGCGGGTGGCGTTGATCTGGTCGCTGAAGAATTTGATGGTGATGTTGACCGTCCGGCCTTCGAGGTAGGCTTCGACGATATCCGCCGACTTGATCCCGACCAGCGTGTCCTCAAGGGTTTCGCCTGCCTGTTCACGGTCCCGGATCGCCTGCGAGAAATCGGCGAAAACTTCCGCGCTCAACAGAGGCTTCAACGTTCCGGTATCGCCCGATGCATAAGCGCCCAGAATAAGTTCGAAGGCGATTTTCGAGCCCGAAATAAAATCTTCCGATTCGAAGTCCGGGTTGGCCCGTTGAATCTCCATCAGGCCCCGAACCACCGGGTCGTCGCTTTCGCCGGCATCCAGGACGCTTTCCTTCACCGGGCTTTCATCGGCATGGGGGTCGGTCCGGTCGGGCATGGCGATGATGTTGTTGTCTTGTTTTTCGCTGGGCCGGTTTTTAAAGGGATTTTGAATTTTTCCTTGATGGCCGTCGCGGCGGCCGAGAACGCCGCGAAGCCGCAACACCAGAAAGGCCGCGATCATAGCGAAGAAAATAATGTCGATGAACTGAAAGCCTTCGTCCATCACGGTCAAAACTCTTTCATCACAGGGCATCCGCCGGGTGGACCCCCAGGCATCCCTGGGTTAAACACACACATAGACACGTTAACGGCTTACGCCGTCCAGGTCTACAAACCCGTCCCGCGAACCGGCCCGCGAACTGGATAGTGTTTTCGTTCTTCTGGGTAGATAGGCCGGAAACGAGGAAAGAACAAGCATGGGTGGATTTCTTTTCGCCGCTTTCGTCGGGGTGCCGATTCTTGAAATCGCCCTGTTTATCGAAATCGGCGGCGCCATCGGCTTTTGGAAGACAATCGGGGTCGTCGTCCTGACGGCCCTGATCGGCACGGTGCTGCTGCAACAACAGGGCCTGGCCACGCTCAGGAAAGCCCAGGCCAGCCTCCAGGAGAACCGCTTTCCCATGGACGAGGTCTTTGACGGCCTGTGCCTGATTTTCGCCGGCGCCCTTTTGCTGACCCCGGGGTTCCTTACCGACGGGATCGGGCTGTTGATGTTCGTGCCGCCCTTTCGCACGGTACTGCGCCGGGGGTTGGGACGTTTTTTGGCCGCCCGGGGTTCTATCGAGGTTTATGGCGCCGGGTTTTCCGCCGGCCCGGACGCGGGCCCGAATATCGGCCCGAATACCGGCCCCAATACCGGCCCCAATACCGGCCCCAATACCGGTACGATAATAAACGGCGATTTCAAGGACATCACCCCAGACACGGACGGTTCCGAAAAGCCCACGCCGACCCGGGGGCCGCCCGAGGACTGACCCGGTTCAAGGGGCCTGAAACGGTTGTTCCCGGCCCCGATCCATGATAGCCACAGGGCCACTTTTGGATGGGAGAGAGACAGGATATGGCCAACAAATCCGAACAAGACAAGAAACCCGCCGCCAAGAAGGAAAAGCCGGTGGCCGACGCCGGTTCAGACGCTGATTCCAGTGCTGATTCCGGCGCTGATTCCGGCGACCAGGATCCCCCGGCTCCCGATCCGGCCGAGGCCGGCGGCGCGGAGGCGGCGCAGCCCATTACCATCAATATCCAGTTTATCAAGGATCTGTCTTTCGAGGCCCCGGCGGCGCCCGGCATTTTCAGCCTCATGCAGGAGTCGCAACCCGATATTAACGTCAACATCAACGTCAATGCCAATCCTCTTCAGGACAATGTTTTCGAGGTCGTCCTCGAGTTTCAGGCGGAATGCAAGGTCAAGGAACAGGTCGCGTTTATCTTCGAGCTTGAATACATTGGAGTGTTTACCCTTAACGTTCCCGACGAGCACCTGCAGCCGGTCCTGTTGATCGAATGTCCACGGCTGTTGTTTCCGTTCGCGCGCAATATTCTGGCTGATATTTCCCGCGACGGTGGATTTCCGTCATTGATGTTGGGACCGGTGGATTTCGCCGCCATGTTCCAAGCCAAGCTTCAGGAACTGGAAAAGGCCCGGCCCGGCGGCGGCGAGGCCCCGGCGGCCCCGACTAGCGCGGCCCCGCCCAGCTAAGACGAAAGGCCCATGAGTAAAGGGCTTTAGTCCTCACTTTTCCAAATCGGCGATTCCAGCTTTTCCATGAATTGCGCGTGCGCCAGTTGCTCGGTGTCGGTGGGCGCGTGGGGCCGGGGCGGGCGCCGGTTTTTTTTGGCCGACTCGACGATCTTTCGTTCTTCGGCCGATAATCCCAGATCCTGCTGGCGGCCGCCGATCAGTTCCAGATAGACCTCGGCCAGAAGCCGGGCGTCCTTGAGGGCGCCGTGCTGCGAGCGGTCCGAATTGTCGATCCTGAAGCGCCGGCACAGGGCATCGAGGTTGGCCTGGGCGCCGGGAAACTTGCGCCGGGCCAGGGATATCGTATCGATGGCTCGGTCCAAAGAGATGGGTGGGTGTTCGATATTTTTCAATTCGGCATTGATAAAGCCGAGGTCGAATTCCGCATTGTGGATAACCAGCGTCGAATCGCCGATGAAGGCTTCGAACTCTTTGGCGATGTCGGCGAACACTGGCTTCGCGGATAAAAATTCCTCGGTCAGTCCATGAATGGCGGCAGCCTGTTCGGGAACGTCCCGTTCGGGGTTGAGGTACTTATGAAAGTGTTTCCCGGTGGCCATGTGGTTGATGAGTTCGACACAGCCGATTTCCACGATTCGATGACCGGCGTTCGGGTCGAGGCCCGTGGTTTCCGTATCGAGGACCACTTCACGCAATGATTTTTCTCCTTACGTCAGGCCGCGGCGGCCATTTCGTTCCCCGCCAACGGGAAGTGATTCTGACAAGATTGAGAATCTGACGCAAGCTGAAGTCGCGTCCGAGGCCGGTTAAAACGACGAAGTCGGCCCGGCGGCGCTTTTCCGCGTCGGGCATCTGACGCGCCAGGATGGATTCGAACCTTTCCCGGGTCATGCCCTGCCTTTTAAGAACGCGGCGTTCCTGAATGAATTTCGGCGCCGATACGGTAACCACGGCATCACATCGGACCTCGCCGCCGGTTTCAAACAACAACGGAACGTCGAGGACGACCAGGGGTCTTCCCTGGCGGGCGGCGCGGCCCAGGAACGCCCGTTCCCGCCGCTGAACCATCGGGTGGAGGATTTCCTCGATCCGGGCCAGGGCCTGCGCGTCGCCGAAAACCCTTCTGGCGATCAGTTCCCGGTCGAGGGTGCCTTTCTTGACCGCGTCCGGAAACAAGTCCTTGATCCGGGGCGCTGCCTCGCCATCTTCGGCCAGCAATTCGTGGACGGCTTTATCGGCATCGTGGACAGGAATGCCACGGCGCCGGAAGTTGGCGGCGGCGGCGGATTTTCCCATTCCAATGGAGCCCGTCAGCCCAAGGATCATCATCTCTCCAGGCCCCCCAGGACATGCGCCCTGAGCGCGTCGGTAACGGCGGGCTCGGCTCCGAACCATTGATGGAACCCGGGTCGGGCTTGATGCAGCAGCATTCCCAGGCCATCGACGGTGGGGTTGCCGCGCCCGGCCGCGTCTTTCAGCAACGGCGTTGTCAACGGGGTGTAGACGATATCGGTGACCACGGCATCCGCGGGCAGGGAGGAAAGAGAGATCTCCAGGGATTCCTCGCCGGTCATTCCCAGGGTCGTGGTGTTGACCAAAAGGCCCGCGCCTTCGAGTGCCGCCATCCGTTCGGCCCAGGAAACAACGGTGATGGCGCCGCCGATATCATCCTTCAGGGACGTGGCGCGCGACTGAGTGCGGTTGACCAGCCGCAGTTCCTTTACGCCGGCATCCAACAGGGCCGCGATGATCGCCCGCGCGCCGCCGCCGGCGCCGAGAACCACGGCGATACTATTGTCCGCCGTCCATCCGGGAGCGCCGGACTTCAGGTTTTCCATGAAACCGTAACCATCCGTGTTGCCGCCGGCGAGGCTTCCGTCGGCGCCGACGACGACGGTGTTCACCGCGCCGATGCGGCTCGCCGCCGAATCCATGGTGTCGACGATGAAGGCGGCGGCTTCCTTGTGGGGCAGGGTGAGGTTGACCCCGGCGAAGCCTCGTTCGGACAGTGAGCGGAGGGAATCCTCCAAGTCCTCGGGGGCGACGGCGAGGGCGATATAGGTGCCGTCGATGCCTTGCTCCTTCAGCCAAAACCCGTGCAGCCGGGGCGATAGGGAATGGCTGACGGGCCACCCCATGACGCCTGCTTGTATGGTTTTTCCGTTTTCCGTCATGGTCTTTTCCTGCCCTGCCCCGGGAAACGCCGCCGCCTCATATCGCTTTATTCCCCGAGTGCGCCCGCATGCCGCAAAAACCCAAGCAGCGGCAGCAGGGGTAACCCCAAAATGGTGAAATAATCGCCTTCGATACGAGTAAAAAGCTGTGCCCCCATCTGTTCCAGCCGGTAGGCGCCGACGCTTTCCAGAATTCCAGGGCCGGCGTCGTCGATGTAGCGTTCCAAGAACGCATCGCTGAATTCACGCATCGTCAGGCTGGCCGTTTCAAGGTGCCGCCAGACGCATTCTTCCCCCCGGTGAACCGCCACGGCGCTGATCAGCCGATGAGTGCGGCCACGAAGGGTCCTTAGGGTTTTCGCGGCGTCTTCACGGTGTTGCGGTTTGTCGAACCATCTGCCTTCGCATTCGAGAATCTGATCGGCGCCGATGACCAGGGCTTGCATATGGCGTTTCCGCACCTCATCGGCCTTGGCCAAGGCCAGGGACGCCGCCACCGTTTCCACGTCGGCGCCTTGTTTCGCCATTCGATCCTTCAGCTCTCTTTCGTCGATCTCGGCGGGATCACGGGAATGAAGAACACCGGCGCTTTCCAGGATTTGGCTCCGTATCTTGCTGGCTGACGCCAGAATGACTTCCCCGGCCGGGTTCAGGAGTCCTGCTCCCGGCGGCGGTTGTATAATTGAATGATGGTTGCCGCGGTTTCCTCGATGGATTTGCGGCTGACATTGATTACCGGCCAGTCATGCTTGGTGAACAGGCGCCGGGCGTCGTTGATTTCCTTGGACACCATATCCAAGTCGACGTAGTCCGTTTCCTCATCCTGGTCGAGCATGCGCAGGCGCTGGCGGCGAATCTCGACCAGCCGTTTCGGATCCTTCGTTAGCCCGATAATCAAGGGGCCGTTGGTCGCGAATAGTTCCTCGGGAAGTTCAGAACCCGGCACGATCGGAATATTGGCGGTCTTGATGCCGCGGTTGGCGAGATAAATACTGGTCGGGGTCTTCGACGTTCTCGACACGCCCAGCAACACCACATCAGCCTGTTCCAGGTCCCGGGTCGATTGGCCGTCATCGTGGCTGAGGACGAAGTGCATGGCTTCGATGCGGCTGAAATATTCCGCGTCCATGATATGCTGCCGACCTGGCTGGGCGAGGATTTTAGCGTCCAAATGGGCGCCCAGTTCGGCGACCACCGGATCAAGCACCGCGATACAGGGAACCTGAAGCTTCCGGCAACCGTCTTCGAGGAGGTTGCGCAGGTCCTCGTTGACGATGGTGTAAAGAACAAACCCCGGATTTTCCTCGATGCCGTCAATCACTTCTTGTACTTGGTTTTCCGTTCTGACCATGGACCAAAGGTGCTCTTTCGCCTCGACTGATTCAAATTGCACCAAGCTGGCGCGGGCGACGATACCGACGGTTTCCCCCGTCGAGTCTGAAACCAGATGAAGATGAAAGGATTTCAAGGAGGTTTCGTTCATTTTCCTTCCGTGTGCACTTGGGCCGTGAGCCACTTGGGCTGTTAGCCGTTTGGGGATAACAACGGTTATATTGGCAGGGGATTGATTTATCCGTATTTGTCACGTGTCCATACACCAGGGGATTCACGGGTGCAAAACATTATCAACCCGGCTGGAAATTATCCTTTCCCAAGGTTCCCTTTCAATTCTATCCCGGTAAATCACGCTTTAAACGTTTCCGCTACAGGCCGCGCTTATCCTTGAAAAAAAACTTCTTTTAAACAGGAATTACACAGCATCGAACGGGTCGGGCCGCAAATTTTTCCTTATCCGTGATAAAGCCCCAGGTTGTCGATAATCCCCTGGATTCACCGCACAACAACTACATCTACCTTTCTTTTTAAATAAATATATCTTGTATTGAGAAAGTAAACTTTCCGAACCTCTCATCAGATTAGACCATGACCTCAGATCGGAAACTCATGTTACGAGCCTTGAAGGGCGAAGTCTTGGAAAGGCCGCCGTTCTGGTTTATGCGCCAGGCCGGCCGGTATCTGCCTGAATACCGGGAGATGCGGAAACAGTCGAAAAATTTTCTTGATTTCTGTTATAACCCTGATTTGGCGGTCGAGGTTACCTTACAGCCGCTCCGCCGCTACGGCATGGATGCGGCGATCCTGTTTTCCGATATTCTGGTTCTGCCGAACGCCCTGGGCCAAAAAGTAGAATTTCGCGAGGGCGAAGGCCCGGTGCTCGAACCCATTTGTTCCGTCGCCGGGATAGATCGTCTTTCAACGGACCGAATCGAAAATCACCTGACCCCTGTTTTCGAAACCATCGGAATATTGGCCAAGGAAATCCCCAAGGAAACCGCCCTGATCGGTTTTGCCGGCGCCCCTTGGACGGTTGCCGTTTACATGGTCGAAGGCCGAGGCGGGACGGGTTGCGGCCGGATACGGAAATGGGCCGATGACGCGCCCGATGAATTCCAGAAACTGGTGAATCTGTTGGTGGACGCAACAACGATGTATTTGACCCGGCAGGTCGAAAGCGGCGCCGAGATCATCCAATTATTCGATAGCTGGGCTGGGATTTTAAACGAAGAGCAGTTCCGCCGCTGGTCTATCGAACCAACACGGCGGATTGTCGATCGGCTGAGGGAAAGCTGCCCCGGGGTTCCAGTGATCGGATTTCCTCGCAACGCCGGGCCGTTGGCGGAACGATACGTCATCGACACCAGGATCGACGGCATCAGCCTGGATCAGGATGTGTCCCTTGAATGGATCGCCGAGGCGCTGCAACCGAAATGCACGGTCCAGGGCAACCTGGATAACCAAGTCCTGGTTAAAGGTGGCGAAGCCCTGGACCGGGAAACGATCGGAATCCTCAAAGCCCTGTCGAAAGGCCCGTTCATCTTCAACCTCGGCCATGGCGTATTACCCGAGACGCCGCCGGAACACGTGGCCCGGGTGGCCGAGCTCGTCTTGGGCTGGCCGGCGACGGCCAAGGAAGTCCGTTGATGGAACGATTGGCGGTCGTCCTGTTCAATCTCGGCGGCCCCGATGGCCCGCGGGCGATTGAGCCGTTTCTTTTCAACCTGTTCAACGATGCCGCCATTATCCAAGCCCCAAATCCGCTACGGTGGATGCTGGCCAAATTCCTTTCGCGTAAGCGCGCCCCGGAGGCGCGGGAGATTTTTAAGAAACTGGGCGGCAAGTCACCTCTGTTGGAGGAAACCCAGGCCCAGGCCGACGCCCTGACCCGCCGGCTCGAAGACCGGACCGGGGAGGTCCGGGTCTTTATCGCCATGCGGTACTGGCACCCGATGAGCGAGGAAACAGTCCAGGCCGTCAAGGCCTTCGGCCCGGATGAGATTATCCTGCTGCCGCTTTACCCCCAGTATTCGACCACCACCACGGCCTCGTCATTGAAGGAATGGCATGCTCAGGCCATTGCACAGGGGCTTGACCGCCCGACCCGCGCCATCTGTTGCTATCCAACTGATCCAGGACTTATTCGGGGTCAGGCGGCACTGATCGGCCCGTCGTTTGCCGGGGCCAAAAGCCATGGCCGGCCTAGAATCCTCTTTTCCGCTCACGGATTGCCGAAAAAAATCATCGCCCGGGGCGATCCCTACCAATGGCAAATCGAACAAACGGCCCGGACCATCGTCGATGCGCTCGGCATCTCCGACCTCGACTGGGCGGTGTGCTACCAAAGTCGTGTCGGGCCGTTGCAATGGATCGGTCCCTCCATCGACGAGGAAATTTTACGCGCCGCCGGCGACCGGGTGCCGGTGGTCGTGGTGCCCGTGGCCTTCGTTTCCGAGCATTCGGAAACCCTGGTCGAGCTTGACATCCAATACCGGGACCTGGCCCATGAGCGGGGGGTTCCTCATTATGTCCGGGTGTCGTCTCTCGGCGTCCAGGAAGACTTCATCGGCGGCCTGGCCGGGGCGGTCGAAACGGCCTTGGCGAGTGAAAAGACCCTGTGTCCGTCGGAGGGGACCCGACTATGTCCCGCCGGGTATGGGAAATGCCCGATAACGGGCCCCTGATCATGGCCTGATCATGGAACGATCGAATGATTGAGCTTTCGGACATCGCCTATTTGTGGATCAAGGCGTTCCATATCATCGGCGTCATCGCCTGGATGGCGGGTCTTTTGTACCTGCCCAGGCTGTTCGTCTATCACACCGAGGCCGAACCGGGATCCGAACTGTCGGAAACCTTGAAGATCATGGAACGCCGGCTGTTGAAGTTGATCATGAACCCGGCGATGGCGGCGTCGTTTTTTTTCGGCGTCCTGCTGCTGCTGAGTCTTGGCGGGGCCGCCTGGAGCGCCGGCTGGCTTTATTTGAAGTTGTTGCTGGTCGCCGGGCTCCTGGTGACGCACATGGCCATGGGCCGCTGGCGGCGCGATTTCGCCGAGGACCGGAACACCGAATCACGAAAGTTCTTTCGCATCGCCAACGAGGTCCCGACGGTGCTGATGGTCGGCATCGTCATCTTTGTCGTCGTGCGGCCGTTTTGACGGCCGGTCCCGGTTTCATGGCCGGGAAATCTTCGTTTGACAGGTCATGGTTGTTTGTTTAATGCTTTCCAAACTCTGTCGAATCCGACACGCATTATCAATTTTCTTTTTTGACCAATAATCCCTCCTTTCGGGTTTCTTGCCCGTTTTTCCAGGTTTCGGCCCGCCCTGACAGAGACCGATCAAGACCCACCTGTCATCCGGTCACCGAAATCAGATATCCGACCCGATAGGTCCATGGACCAAAAATGAACCTTCAAGAACTCAAAACCAAACCCCCCCCGGATCTTCTGGCGTATGCCGAGGATCTGGAGATCGAAAACGCCAGTTCGCTTCGCAAACAGGACATGATGTTCGCGATCCTCAAACAACTGGCGGATAACGAAGTCGCCATTTTCGGCACCGGCGTGCTTGAGGTTCTTCAGGACGGTTTCGGATTCCTGCGTAGTCCCGAAGCCAACTACCTTCCGGGGCCGGACGATATCTACGTATCACCAAGTCAGGTCCGCCGCTTCGGGCTGAGGACCGGGGATACGGTCGAAGGCCAGGTCCGCGCGCCAAAGAGCGGAGAGCGGTATTTCGCTCTGCTCAAGGTCAAGCAGATCAATTTCACCGACCCCGGCGAAGTCCGCCACCGCATCAATTTCGACAACCTGACGCCCCTCTATCCCGATGAACACCTAAAGATGGAACAGGAAAATCCGGAGCAGAACGACCCCACTACCCGGGTCATCGACCTGATCTGCCCAATCGGCAAGGGGCAGCGCGCCTTGATCGTCTCCCCGCCGCGCACCGGCAAGACGGTGATGCTGCAGAACATCGCCCATTCGATCACCGCCAACCACCCGGAAGTCTATCTGATCGTGCTGTTGATCGACGAGAGGCCGGAAGAGGTCACCGACATGGACCGTTCCGTCAAGGGCGAGGTCATCAGCTCGACCTTCGACGAACCGGCGGCGCGCCACGTGCAGGTCGCCGAGATGGTGATCGAAAAAGCCAAGCGCCTGGTCGAACACAAACGCGACGTCGTCATCCTGCTGGATTCCATCACCCGCCTGGCCCGCGCCTACAACACCGTGGTGCCGTCATCGGGCAAGGTATTGACCGGCGGCGTCGACGCCAACGCCCTGCAGCGTCCGAAGCGGTTCTTCGGCGCCGCGCGCAACATCGAGGAAGGCGGCTCGTTGACCATCATCTCGACGGCGCTGATCGAAACCGGCTCGCGCATGGACGAGGTCATCTTCGAGGAATTCAAGGGCACGGGCAATTCGGAAATCATCCTCGACCGCAAGCTTTCGGATAAGCGAACCTGGCCCTCCATCGACATCACCAAATCAGGCACCCGCAAGGAAGAGCTTCTGGTCGACAAGAGCACCCTGTCGAAGATGTGGGTGCTGCGGCGCATCCTCATGCCCATGGGGGTGACGGACGCCATGGATTTCCTGCTCGACAAGCTCAAGGTATCGAAGACCAATAAAGACTTCTTCGATTCCATGAACACCTGACCGGCGTTTCCGGGAAAAATCCCCCGCCCGGCGTTTCCGGGCAACGTCCAAGCAAGGATATTACGGCAGCAGCACCGTCGAACCGGTGGTCTTGCGCGCCTCCAGGTCGGTATGGGCCTGGGCCGTTTCGGCCAGCGGGTAGGTTTGGTTGACGTTGATTTTTACCTGTCCGCCCTCAACCACGTCGAAGACCGCACCGGCGCATTCGTCCAAAAGCTCGCGCGTCGCCGTGTGGGTGGCCAGGGTCTGGCGGGTGATGTGCAGCGACCCCTTGGGGCCCAGCGAGGCGATATTGAACGGGTCCACCGGACCCGACGCGCTGCCGAACGAGACCATCAGACCGAACGGCCTGAGACAGTCCAGCGAATCCTCGAAGGTATCCTTGCCGATGGAGTCATAGACCACCGGCACGCCTTCGCCGCCGGTGATTTCCTTGACCCGTTCGGGCACGTTCTCGTCGCGGTAAAGAATCGAATGGTCACAGCCATTTGCCCGGGCTAGTTCGGCCTTTTCCTCGGAACCGACGCAGCCGATGACGATGGCCCCCAAATGCTTTGCCCATTGGCAGGCAATCAAGCCGACGCCGCCGGCGGCGGCGTAGAACAGAATGGTGTCGCCGGGCTTCACCCGGTAGGTCCGGTTGAGCAAATAGTACGCGGTCATGCCCTGAAGCATCATCGCCGCCGCCGTCTGGTCGTCGATGTTGTCGGGCAGCTTGACCAGCCGATCGGTGCCCCAGACGCGCTCCTCGGTGTAACTGCCGAGCCCCATGGCGTAGGCCACGCGATCGCCGACGGCGAAGCCCTCGACATCGGCGCCGGCCTCCTCGATGACGCCGGCGGCCTCCATGCCCAGCGTCTTCGGCAGGTCGCCGATGGGGTACATCCCCGAGCGCTGGTAGACGTCGATGAAATTGAGGCCGATGGCGGTGTGCTTGAGACGCACCTCGCCCGGCCCGACGTCGCCGATATCCACGTCCTCGTATTGCAGGACTTCCGGCCCGCCGGCTTGGTGAATGCGAATAGCCTTGGTCATGATTTCCTCCCTTAAGGTATTCGTTTGTCGTTGGCCGCCATTTTGATCCGGACCGGGGGAAACGGCAAGGCCGCGGGTTCAAGCGATCAGGCAGCCCTCGAGCCTTAAGAGCTGGATCTTGGTCTCGATCCCCTGGCCGCCGGAATAGCCGGTCATGCGGCCGTCGGCGCCGACGACCCGGTGGCAAGGAACGATGATGGGGATGGGATTGCACCCGCATGCCCCGCCCACGGCCCTGGGTGCGCTCATGAGCGCGTCGGCGATGTCGCCATAGGTCCGGGTGCGGCCATAGGGGATACGGAGCATCTGACCCCAAACGGCGCGCTGAAAAGCGGACCCCGGCGGGTGCAGGGACAGGTCGAACACCTTCAGCCGGCCATCGAAGTAAGTATCGAGCTGCCGGCGCGCCTCTTCGAGGAGCGGCGACGACGGATCGGACCTGCCGGCGCGGCCCCATTCGACGGCGACGACGGCGCCATGATCCTCGAAAACCGTCAGGGGACCGAGTGGGCTATTGAGCGAAAGATGGGGCATGGCGGGAAAC
>JADFMB010000010.1 GCA_022564115.1 Pseudomonadota bacterium | reverse complement strand
TGAGCCGCGAAGCCGGCCCGCCACATACCGGCGCGATAGACGCGCGCGATGATGAGCTGCCGCGTCGCCCAGTCGAGGAATTCTCGGCTGGTGCAGGCGCCGGTCGTGGCGACCATGGCGCGCGGCACGAAGCGGATGCCGCGGCCCGCTTCGTTCATGGCGGCGCTCAGCCGCAGGTCATCGCTCACCGAGCCCCGCCAGAATTCGGCGACCCGCGCGGAGTCGAAGGTCGTTCGCCGCAGCGCCATGCCGCCGCCCCAGGCGAAGTTGTCGTCCCCGGCCTTCATGCTGCCGGCGATGGCCGCATCCCAGACGCCGCGCAGGAGGGGCCAGAAACCGCCCTCTTCGGGAAAATGCCAGCGAAAGCCGGTGGCGGCGCCGAGCGCGTCGTCCTCGAGAGGGGCGATCAGGGCGCGCAGCCAGCCGGTCTCGACCGTGGTGTCGCCGGAAGGCGGCGGCATCGCCAAGGCGCCCAAAGGGGCCAAGGGGCAGGAACTCAAGAGCCTGGAAAAGGACGGCAAGCCCATCTTGTCGCGACTGACCAAGGACATGGCGCCGAAGCCCGGAAAACGGTGGGGCGGCTCGATGATGCTCCTGCGGTTCACCGCCGGCAGCAAGCCGGGAAAATACCGCCCGACCCTGGCGCTGTTGCGCGATCCCGGCAACCCCGACAGCGGCGACGGGTCGATGTACACCTACACCATTGTCGTCGAGTAAGGAGCCTTAATCTACCAGTTCCAGGGCCGCTTCCTGAGCCCCGGCGTCCGAGGACAAATCGGCCCCGGCGAACGTGGGATAAAGGCCCAGCGTCCGGCCGCGCTGTTGAATCAGGCCGAGGACGGAATCGATATAGGGCGTTTCCAAGTCCACCAGGCGCCCCATTTCCTGCACCGCCGTGACCAGGGCGTCGATTTCCATCGGCTTGTTCTTTTCCAGATCCTGGAGCATGGAGGTCTTGTGCGGTCCGACTTCGGCGGCGCCGTTGATGCGCCGGTGGACATCGACGCGGAAATGCACGCCCAGGGCCTCGCCGATGGCCTGGGCTTCGAGCATCATGCCGCGGGCCAGGATCCGCGTCGCCGGATCGGTGGCGACGATATCGAGGGTGGCGCCGGTCAACGCCGATATCGGGTTGAAACAAAGGTTGCCCCAAAGCTTGATCCAAATGTCGTCGCGGATGTTATCGCGGACGGGCGCCTTCAGCCCGGCTTTTTCCATGATTTCGCTGAGAATCTGGCAACGCTCGGAAATTTCACCCGAAGGCTCGCCCAAGGTGAATTTGTTGCCGTAGACGTGCTTGATGACCCCGGGTTCGAGGATTTCCGACGCCGGATAGACGACGCAGCCGATGGCCCTTTCCGGTCCGATAGTATCCCACTGCCAGCCGCCGGGGTCGACGCTTTCCAGACGGTGGTTTTCGTATTTGCCCTGGAGTTTATAAAAATACCACCACGGGACCCCGTTCATGGCCGTCACCACCGCCGTTTCCGGCCCCAGCAGGGGACGGAAGCGTTCGGCGGCGTCGTAGGCCTGATGGGACTTCAGCCCGATGATCAAGTAATCCTGGGGGCCGGCTTCCGACGGATCGTCGGTGCACAGGCAGCCCTTGGCGACGCGCTCCTCGCCGTCGATCAGGAGCTTCAACCCGTTTTTCCTCATCGCCTTAAGGTGCGGACCGCGGGCGATCATAGTAACGTCGTTGCCGGCCAGGGCCAGTTGCACGCCAATGTAACCGCCGATGGCGCCAGCGCCGTAGATGGCGATCTTGGCGGCGCCTTTTTTGGCTTTTGTTTTTTTCCGGCGCTTGGCCTTCGCCGCCGGGGGCTTTGTTCCGGGAAGGGGATAGAGGTCGGGGCGCAGTTGTTGGCGGGCCACCTTGCCGCCTGTGGCCTCTTCGATGGTGATGACGTGTACGGCCGGACACTTGCCGGATTTGTTCAGCCAGTGCCAGACGTGTCCCTGTTTAACGCCGCAAGCCCTGGCCAAGGCGGATTGGCCGCCGAGGATGCCGATGGCCTGCTCAAGGTGATGCAGCGCGGAATCGCTTTGAACTTTGTTCATCAGGCCAAGTTACATAAAATTTTGTAGCTTGGCAAACAAGAAAATTTGTAAGCAATGAGAAACAGGGATTCCCAGCCGCCGCCGGCACCGGTCCCCGGCGTCGCCAAAAAGGCCGAAACAAGGGATAGGCCGGTCTCAGGCTTTCTGAATCAGGAACCGATAGACCCCGTCGTCTTCACCGGATTCCAGGAGTACGTTGCCGGTGGCCCGGCAAAAGGTGCTAAAATCCTTGACCGATCCGGAATCAGTGGAAAGAATCTCGAGGACGGCGCCGAAATCAAGCGAATTCATGGCCCTTTTCGCCTGTATGATCGGTGACGGGCAGTTGAGTCCCTTAACGTCGAGTAAGGAGGTTGCCATGGCTTTTCCTTGTCTGTTGTTCGGTTATTGTCTCGGCCGGCCGGGGCTGCCAGCCTCTAATTAAATTTCAACCGCGTTGACGGTCGAATTTGATCTATCATAATATACAAAAAAACAATATATAAAAATCCTAATTAAATGTACTGCTACTATCGCTCCTTTCCCAAACGCCGACAAGAAACGGGCGTGAACTTTGGCCGTTGTCGTCGGGAGAACCGGTAATGGAAGACTTTCCAGTTGGCTTGTTGGTGGCGATTCTGGGCTTTGGCCTTGGTATCGTTTTCGGCGCCGCCGCCCAACGGACAAATTTCTGCACCATGGGGGCGATCTCGGACATCGTTTTCCTCGAGGACTGGAACAGGTTCCGGGCTTGGATGCTGGCCATTGCCGTTGCCGTCCTGGGAAGCCAGGTCCTGAACCAGGCCGGGCTGGTGGACCTGACGAAGTCCATCTATCTGTCTCCCAACCTGGGTTGGAGCGGCGCCATCATCGGCGGCTTGTTGTTCGGTTTCGGCATGACCATCGCCGGCGGTTGCGGCAACAAGACGCTGGTGCGGCTGGGCGCCGGCAACCTGAAATCCTTGGTGGTTGCCCTTTTCCTCGGCATCTTCGCCTATATGACGGTGCGCGGATTGACCGGCCTGGCCCGGGTGGAGCTCGAAAACCTGACCATGGTTGACCTGACGGAAATGGGTCTTAAGACCCAGGGCATCCCTGATATCGTGGCGGCGGTGACGGCGCTTCCGGTTGAAACCCTGCGCCTGGCCGTTTCCGTCCTGGTTGTCGGCGGCCTCTTGTGGTTCTGCTTCAAGAGCGCCGCTTTCCGGTCGTCCCGGGTCAACATCGCCGGCGGCCTGATCATCGGCGCCCTGATCCCCGCCGCCTGGTACGTGACCGGGGTTCTGGGCGCCGACGAATTCGAGCCGACGGCGGTGGCGTCCTTCACCTTCATCGCGCCGGTCGGAGACAGCCTCCAGTACCTGATGACCTTTACCGGCTCGACCATCAACTTCGGCATCGCCGCCATCGGCGGCGTCATCACCGGCGCTTTCCTCATGGCCAAGGCGAAGGGCGAGTTTCACTTCGAAACGTTTACCGATTCGGGCGACATGATCCGCCACATCATCGGTGGCTCGATCATGGGCATGGGCGGCGTTTTGGCGTTGGGATGCACTATCGGCCAGGGGGTGACCGGAATGTCGACGTTGGCGTTGGGCTCGGTGATCGCTCTGCTTTCGATCCTGGCGGGCGGTGTTTTCGGCATGAAGTATTTGGAACATGGAAGTTTCGGCGGCACCTTATCGGCGTTGTTCGCCCGCGGCTGACCGGGGCCCCTCCCAATAACCGGTCGGCCGGGGGAGCCGCCGACAAAAAGCGGCGCCTCCGAAAAGGGGCGCCGCTTTTAGCGTTCCGGGTCAAGTCGTGGCCGGTTCTACCAGAGTTTCACATATCCTAGCCTTCGGCGCGCATCTTCCCCCCCAGGTTCAGCAGCCAGCGTTGAAAGTTTGGTTCCGTTTTATAGCCTTCTTCGCGAACGTAGCGGAAGGTGTTCTTGAAGTGGAAGGGCTTCCAATAGCCGAGCAGACGCCAGACCTCGACCTTGTGACCGGGCTTTTTGTTGTCCTTGGCCAGTTTCTTCGGAAAGAACTGCAACGTCGGCGTGAACTGAAGCCGGTATTTCCGAGCCAGCTTCTTTTCCGTCGTCACCTTGCCGTCGATATCGGTGACCTCCTTGTCACCCCAAAGGTTGAGCTGGAGGACCTTGAAATTGGCGCGGATGTAATCGACGATATCGGGTTGGCGAAGGTTGACCAGGTGCATTTCCCGGCAATAGGGGCATCCTTTCTGCTCCCAGAAGATGACCAGTTGCTTGCCTTCCCCCGCCGCTTCGGCAATGTCCTCGCGAAGGTCGAGGAACGAGTTCATGAACCAGGGTTGAACATGCAGACCCTCTTCGTTGGGTTCCACATAGGGCAGGAGATTCTCCTCGGCCCGCGGAGCGCCGGTCGAGAAGGCGATGACGCAAACGAATAAAAGCAGGCTTAAAATTTTTTGACCTGGCATGTTCCGGTCCTTAATCCTTTCCCTGTTCGAGGAAACCTCGATCCTTCCGCAAGCTCCTGTGGCTTTAATGTTCGGTTGCGGCTTGGATTAGAGAATTCTAATCTGGAAACTGGGTTTACTCAATTCAACCCTTCGTTACAATTATCCTCGCGGAATCATGATGGCGGCTGGATGGCCATAAAATCGCTGTTGATATTTTATAATATATGAATATGATAACCGGTAAGGAACAAAAATGAAAAGAAATAACAGGGGTTATTTTTCGAAATGACTGACCCATTCGGACCTCTGCTTCTCTCGCGGGAAACGGGGGCAGCGGGCAACTCGGGTCAGGGGCGTTAAACAAAAAGGAGGCTGCTTTGGGTTTCAAAACCTTGGCCATATCGGCCCTCGGCGTTGCGTTGAGCTTCACGCTCGGCACCTTCGCCACCGCCGCGGAAAAAAATATGATGGTGAAATTTGTCGTCAAGGACGAGGCAATCGCCAAGTCGTTGACCGGCAAACCCGGCAATGCGGTGAAAGGACGGAAACTGGCGATCAACCGCAAGTTAGGCAACTGCCTTGCCTGTCACGTGATGCCAATTCCCGAACAGACTTTCCACGGCCTGATCGGTCCGGATCTCAACGGGGTCGCCGGCCGCCGTTCGGCGGGCGAAGTAAGACTGCTGATCGTCAATCCGAAACTTGTCAACCCGGACACCATCATGCCGGCGTTCTACCGCAAGGATGGGTTTGAACGGGTGATGAAGAAGTTTCAGGGCAAGACCATGCTGTCGGCCGAGCAGGTCGAAGACCTGGTCGCCTACACGATGACACTGAAATGAGGAAACGCCGCCGAGCGGATGGCGCGGCCTTTCAAATTGGTTCAACAAGACAGATAAAGAAAACCGTCAAGGAGGCATTGATGGCTGACAAGTTAAAACCTCACACTTACAAGCGGCGTGAAGTTCTGGCCCTGGCCGGAACCGGCGTCGTCGTTGTCGTTGCCGGGATCGGCCTGTTTCCCGGTGCCGCTTCCGCCGATGCGGCGGCCGTGGCCAAGGCCATAAAGAAACGGATCGGCGACAAACCGATGAAATCGGGCCGCATTACGCTGGAACTGCCGGAGATCGCGGAAAACGGCAATACGGTTCCCATCGGTTTCGAAATCGACAGCCCGATGACGGACAACGATTACGTCAAGGCGGTCCATATCTTCGCCGAAAAAAACCCGAACCCCGATGTTGCCACCTTCCGGTTTACGCCCGGCAACGGCAAAGCCAAGGTGTCGACGCGCATGCGCTTGATTAAAAGCCAAAACATCATTGCGGTCGCGGAAATGAGCGACGGTTCGGTTTACATGACCAAGAAAGCGGTCAAGGTCACCATCGGCGGCTGCGGCGGCTGACGGCGGAATACGGGAGAATTGAAATGGCAAAAGCAAGGGTAAAGGTGCCGAAATCGGTCAAGAAGGGCGAAGTGTTCCAGGTCAAGACGCTGATTTCCCACAAGATGGAAACCGGTCTTCGCAAGAACAAGAAAACCGGAAAGAAGATTCCTCGGAAGATCATCAACAACTTCGTCTGCACCTATGACGGCAAGGAAGTGTTCTCTTCCGATTGGCATCCCGCGGTCTCGGCCAATCCGTACCTGGCCTTTTACGTCAAGGCCACGAAAAGCGGGCCGATGAACTTCAAATGGACCGATGACGACGGCAAGGTCACCGATAAGTCCGTCAACATCTCGGTTTCCGGATAACAGGGGGACAACATGCGAAAATCCATTCAGGGAATAGGGGCCTTGGCCGCTCTGGCGGTGGCCTTTTCGGCGTTCGCCGGAACCGCCTTCGCCGGCAAGGATAAGATGAATTTCGGCAAATACCAAGTCGGAGAATTACGCACCGGCTATACTTTTTCCACGCCAGAAACGCGGGCGATTCAGGACGACGATTTTGAGAACCCGGCGTTCCTGTGGGTCGATGTGGGCGAGGCTCTTTGGAACAAAAAGGAAGGCAAGGCGGGCAAGTCCTGCGCGTCGTGCCATAAAAACGCGTCCGCCTCGATGCGTGGCGTCGGCGCCCGTTATCCCGTCTTTAACAAGAAACTGGGAAAGTTGCAGAACCTGGAGCAACGCATCAACCAGGAACGGGTGGAAAAAATGCAGGCGAAGCCCCTTAAATATGAATCCAAGGAGCTTCTGGGGTTGACAATGTTCGTCCGCAATCAGTCAAAGGACATGCCCATAAACGTCAGTATCGACGGGCCGGCCGCTCCCTTCTTCGAGAAAGGGAAAAAGTTCTACTTCCAACGCCGCGGTCAGTTGGACATGGCCTGCGCCAACTGCCACGTCGACAATCCGGGCGGCATGATCCGCGCCAACCTGTTGAGCCAGGGGCAGAGCAACGGCTTTCCTCTCTACCGCTTGAAATGGCAGAAACCGGGATCGTTGCACCGCCGGTTCCGCGGCTGCAACAAGCAGGTGCGGGCGAAGCCTTACAGCTATGGCGCGGACGAATACGTCAATCTCGAACTGTATGTCGCCTGGCGGGGTCAAGGGCTGCCGGTGGAAACCCCGGCCGTCCGCATGTAGGGAAGATTTACGGTGAAAACGTCCACCGTACGCAATTAAAGAAAAACGGGCTTTAAACGATAGGGGGAGTGCGGGTGTCCGCATTCCCCCCTTTTTTGATAGGCCCCCGATTTTTTGATAGGGAGTGAGAAGTGTTGGACCGGCGTCAATTTCTTCAAGTGGCGGCCGCGGCCGCCGTCATCACCGGCGCGCCGGGTCTAAGCGCCCGGAGCCTCGCCCGCCAAACCTTAACTCAACGGGACCTTTTGGCGTTCGAGCCGGTGGGGCAGGTGACGTTGCTTAACTTCACCGACTGCCATGCGCAGTTGGTGCCCCTCTATTACCGCGAGCCTTCGGTCAATCTGGGTGTCGGCGATGTCCACGGGCTGCCGCCCCATATCACCGGCAAGGATCTGCTGACCCAATTCGGACTGAAAGCCGGTTCCCCCGAAGCTTATGTCTTTTCGAGCGCGGATTTCACCAACCTGGCCAAAACCTACGGCCGTGTTGGCGGGCTGGACCGCCTGGCGACGCTAATCAAGGCCATCCGCGCCCAGCGTCCGAACAATACGCTTCTGCTGGACGGCGGCGACACCTGGCAGGGATCCTATACCGCGCTCGAGACCCGGGGCGAGGACATGGTCGACGTCATGAACGCGCTCGGCGTCGAAGCCATGACCGCGCACTGGGAGTTCACCTACGGCACGGACCGGGTGAATGAACTGATTGACAAGATCAAGTTCCCGTTCCTGGCCGGCAACGTCCGCGACACCGAGTGGGAGGAAGAGGTCTTCGACTCAACGTCCTTCTTCGAGCGCGGCGGCGTCAAGATCGCCGTGATCGGCCAGGCCTTTCCCTATACGCCGGTCGCCAATCCCCGCTACCTGATTCCCAAATGGTCGTTCGGGATCCGGGAAAAGCTGGTCCGCCAAAGGGTGGAAAAGGCCCGCAAGGACGGCGCCCAACTGGTGGTGTTTCTGAGCCACAACGGTTTCGACGTCGACCGCAAGCTGGCGTCGCGGGTCGACGGAATCGACGTGATCCTGACCGGCCACACCCATGACGCCATACCCGATGTGATCAAGGTGAAGGATACCTTGCTGGTGGCCGCCGGTTCCCACGGCAAGTTCCTGGCCCGCCTCGACCTGGATATCCAAGGCGGCCGGGTCAAGGATTACCGGTTCAGGTTGATTCCGGTGTTTTCCGACGTCATCGAGCCGGACCCGGAAATGGCCGCTTTGATCAAGAAAATCCGCGCCCCCCATGAAAACAGGCTCCGCCATGTCCTGGCACGGGCCGACAGCCTGCTTTACCGGCGCGGCAACTTCAACGGCACCTTCGACGACCTGATCTGCAACGCGCTTTTGCAGGAACGGGACGCCGAAATCGCCCTGTCGCCTGGGTTCCGTTGGGGATCGAGCATCCTTCCGGGCCAGGAGATCACCGTCGAGGACGTCTTCAATCAGACGGCGATCACCTACCCGAAGGCCTACCGGATCGAAATGACCGGAAAGTTCATCAAGGAAATCCTCGAAGACGTGGCCGACAACCTGTTCCACCCCGATCCCTATTATCAACAGGGCGGCGACATGGTGCGTGTCGGCGGCATGTCCTACAGTATCGATATCGGCAAACCCATCGGCAAGCGGATTTCCGACATGACGTCGCTGAAGACTGGCAAGCCCATCGATTCCGCGAAGTCCTATGTTGTCACCGGCTGGGCCTCGGTCAACGAAGCCACCCAGGGACCGCCGGTATATGATGTTGTCAGCCAATACATCGAGAAAAAGAAGGTGATCGATATCCCGGAAAACCGGAGCATCCGAATCACCGGCATCTAATCAGCCCGGAAGGGGACAACAAGAGGCGAGGACGGGCGAAGCCCGGACAGGGACAACAAGAGGCGAAGACGGGCGAAGCCCGGACAGGGACAACAAGAGGCGAGGACGGGCGAAGCCCGGACAGGGACAACAAGAGGCGAGGACGGGCGAAGCCCGGACAGGGACCCAAAAAAGGACAAGCGAGGGGAAATGGAGATTTCTTTCATCGGCGCCTTGGTGGCTGGAATTCTAAGCTTCCTGTCGCCCTGCGTGTTGCCCTTGGTGCCGCCCTACCTTTGCTTCCTGGGCGGGGTGTCGCTCGAGCAGATGTCGGAAGGCGAAGGGCCCGATCCCGGGGTCATGCGCGGAGTTCTCCTGTCGGCGCTGGTGTTCGTGCTTGGGTTTTCCACCGTTTTCGTCGCCTTCGGCGCGACGGCGTCGACCATCGGCCAGTTCGTTGGCGATAACATGGATGTCCTGTCACAGATCGCCGGCGCCGTGATCATCATCCTCGGCCTGCATTTCATCGGTCTTATCCGCATCCCGATTCTCTACCGCGAGGCCCGCTTTCACGCCGAAAAGCAGCCCGCCGGGCTGATCGGCCCCTATATCATCGGCCTCGCCTTCGCCTTCGGCTGGACGCCCTGCGTCGGTCCGGTGCTGGCGGCCCTGCTCATGGTCGCCGGCAGCGAAGCCACCGTTACTTATGGGGCCAGCCTGCTGGCGGTCTATTCGGCCGGGCTCGGCATTCCGTTCCTCCTCGCCGCCCTCGGCATGAAGCCGTTCCTGGCCTTCATGGGCCGGTTCCGGCGTCACCTGAAGACGGTGGAGCGAGTCATCGGCGGCTTGCTGGTGATCACCGGCGTGTTGTTCATGACCGGCTCCATGAATGAAATCGCTTTCTGGATCCTGGAGACCTTTCCCGACCTTGGCCGGTTCGGCTAGGGCGCCCGGAATCATGTAAAGAATAGGCCGGGATAATCGGGGCCGGGATGATAGGGGCCGGGATGATAGGGGCCGGGATGATAGGGGCCGGGATGATAGGGGCCGGGATGATAGGGGCCGGGATGATAGGGGCCGGGATGATAGGGGATTGTAGGAAAGACATCAGGCGGCGCTGGCTTTGGCCGCCGGTTCGGGTTTTTCCGCTTGCGCCGCCATTTCGTTGTTGCATAAAAGTTTGGCAACCAGCCCAATGATCAATTCGGCCTCGTCGCTCGCCAAGCGGTAGAAAATTTGCTTGGACTCGCGGCGCGTGGCGACAAGGTTCTCGGACCTGAGCCGGGCGAGTTGCTGCGAAAGGGTCGGTTGGCGAATTCCCAAGGCGACTTCCATCTCCTTGACGTTCATCTCACTTTCGGCAAGCGCGCAAAGGATGATCAGCCTATTTTCGTTAGCCAGCGCCTTTAAGAAGCCGCTGACAAGTTTTGCGTTTTGATGAATGGCGTTCATCGCCGGTTTACCAATTCTTGACCAAAAAAAATACCGTTCCCGCTTCCCGAATCATATATATCGGATTTGTAATGTGATTGCCACACCATTTAACATAATAAATTGGTACTTAAGATCGGATTGCGGCAACCGTCAAGGGTGGCCGTTCGCGGGAATTAAAACGCCAATTTGTCGGAAATCGTTTCGATGCCCACCTGGGCGCATTCGTCGTCGGCCTCGCCGCCCGGCGCCCCGGAAACGCCGACACCGGCGACGATGGAGCCCGCGGCCTGCACGGGCACACCGCCTCCCACCATCAGCGCGCCTTCAACGAAGCGGATTCCAGGGGTGAGTTCTCCGGATTTCATCAACTCCTCTATCTCCAGGGTGTTGGTACGGAAGCTGACCGCGGTCCATGCCTTGCGCCGGGCCGTCTCCGGCGTATGGGGGCCGGCGAAGCGGTCCCTGAGGGTCACCTGGACGATGCCGAAACGGTCGACGACGGTGACGGCGACCTGAAACCCGCGCTTGCGGCATTCGGCGAGCGTGGCCTGGGCCAGCTCGGTCGCTGTTTCAAGGCTGAGAACCTTGAAGGTGACCAAAGCGCCTTCACCGGCGGTGGCGGAAAAGGACAGCCCGGCCATAACAGCCGAAAGGGCAAACAAGCGCTTCAACATACTCTGTTCTCCTTTTTCGGCGCCCGTTCGTTGGACGCCATTATCCTTCCTTGGTCGCAGCCGAAGGCTTGCGGCGGGAGCTTGCTTATCAGCGCCTGCAAAAGTTCCCAAAAATAGGATTCTCCGGGATAGCCGATGATCCTTCCGATTTCGCGGCCCTGGTCCATCAACACGAAAGTCGGCGTGTAGACGATCTGTTTGAGGTCCTGAAGTTCCGGCGGGCGAGGATCGTGATAATCAACGCGGCGAAGCGGGGCGACCCTGGATTCGCTGGTTTTGTCATAGATAACCCCCACTTCCTCGTCCCAAATCGCGCACCATTCGCAGGTCGAGGACTCGAACATCACCAGTTCCGCCGCCGGAACGGCCCTGGAGGAGAAAGCCAGTGCAATGAGAACAAAAAACCCCCACCGCATGGGAACGGTCCTTGGCTGATAAAATTGGCGCCCAAAAAAGAACAAAGTCGCGTCAAAAAAGGCCCTTAACATGAATAACACTTTACCCTTTTCGAATATAAAAGTCGCGCCCTGAATCAACGGCTCCATCAGCCGAACATTTCCTTGGTCACGGCCTTGTACCAGGCGTCGCCTTCGTCGGCGGTGGCCTTGCGGGTAACGTCGTCTTCCCCGACTTGGCTGATGAAACCGGTGACGCCGGCAAGTTTTCCGTCTTTCGCCTGATAGGTGCCGCCGGTCTTCAGGCCATGGTCCCGGGCGGCAAGGAAATAACAGATATTTTCGAGTTTTCCCGGTTTGGGCGCCCCGCCGGTCAGGGCGGCGCCGACGGCATCGGCGCAGACCCGCGCCTGGCTGTTGGCCGAATAGGCGGATTTCGACATGTCCCCGGGGTCGATGGAATCGCCGACGACGTGAATGTCCGGCACAAGGGAGGATTCGAAGGTTTTCGGATTTATCGGGCACCACCCGGTTTTATCCGCAAGACCGGCGCTTTGGGCGATCCGGCCGGCCTGCTTGTCGGGGATGACGTTGGCGACGTCGGCGGTGAATTTTTCCTCGTCGGTGATCAGGGTCCGGGTCTTGGCCTCGACGGCGCGGAGGCGGCCGCCGAATTCCGCCGGCACCCATTCGATCATGCCGTTAGAACCGCTCCCAGACTTCGGTCATCGCCTCCGACATCGGGAACTCGTCCTTGGCGTCGAGGATCAGGATTTTCGACCGGGGTTTCGCTACTTTCAGGTAATAGGCGGCCATGGAGGCGCGTTCGTAGGGCGCCGGCGGGCACCGGTAGGGCCTTTCGGGGCGCGGTGATAAACGAACAGGCCACCGTCCTTCATCGCGTCGAGTTGCCGTTTCAGGACCGCGATTTGACGATCGGCCTTGTAGGCGTGAGTGAGGGTTTCGGCCACGGTTTCGTCATAGCCGTCGATAAGGCCATCCTTGAAGTCGATCCCCGCCGCCACCACCAGCCGGTCATAGGAAAGCGTGTCCCCGCCCTTGAGGGCAACCGTCTTCCTGGCGGCGTCGATGCCGGCGGCTTCGGCGTGGATGGTGTCGATGCCGAAGGCGGAGGAAAGTTTCCGATAATCGTGGGTGACGGAATCGAGCGACCGGAGGCCGCCAACATAGCGGTTGAAAAAGAAACACGAGGCATATGACCGGTGGGCTTCGATCAGGGTCACGTTGATGGCGTTGAAGTCCTCGGCCAGGCGGCGGGCCGCCGTGGCCCCGGCCGCGCCGCCGCCGATGACGACCGCCCGGGGCTTGGCGCCGCCGAGGGCCGGTTTGGGAAACAGGCTTTTGCCGGCGGCGGTGGCGGCGAAGGCGCCGATCCATCGGCCGAACGTGCGGCGCGTCAGTTTTTTCATGGCACCCATTTGAGTCTATCTTATGCGGGGGCTACCGCCAGACGCCGCGGGCATCGAAAACCCGTTTGCCTTCAAGCCGTTTTCGGGGCACATCCTTGAAAGCCCGATGGTCGGTAAGAAGCACCACCACATCGGCCTTTTTAAGCGCTTCCTCCAGGCTGGCCTTGGTAACGTTATCAAGACCTTCCAAGGCCGGCGGCAGGGCGTCGACGTGGGGTTCGACGGCCAGGATTTCGCCGACATCGGCCCCGGCCAGCTCCTTGATCACGGTGATGGCGGGGCTCTCCCTCAAATCATCGATGTCGGCCTTGTAAGCCAGCCCCAGGCACGCGATCACCGGGTCCTTGAGGTCGCGGGCGTGCTCGACGATCCGGCCGGCCAAGTGGTGGGGCTTGGCGTCGTTGACCTTGCGGGCGGCGCGGATCAAATCGGTATCGTCGGGGGCCGAATCGACGATGAACCAGGGATCGACGGCGATACAGTGGCCGCCGACCCCGGGGCCGGGCCGCAGGACGTTGACCCGGGGATGGTGGTTGGCCAATTCGACGGCTTCCCAGACGTCGATGCCGAGCCGGTCGCAGATCATCGAAAGCTCGTTGGCGAAGGCGATGTTGACGTCGCGGTAGGCGTTTTCAGACAGCTTGACCAGTTCCGCCGTCGGCGCGTTGGTCAACAGGCATTCCCCCTCGACCACCAAACGGTAAAGGGCCGCCGCCCGTTCGCCGCACCGGGGGCTGATGCCGCCGATGACGCGGTCGTTTTGGGTCAGCTCCCGGATCACGTGTCCCGGCAGGACCCGTTCCGGGCTGTGGGCGATCATAATGTCGGCCTCGGCGCCGGCCTCGTGCGGGAAGCTCAGCCCGGGACACAGGTCCGACAACTGGGCCGACAGGGATTCCGTGGCGCCGACGGGGACCGTCGATTCAACGACGATCAGGTCGCCTATCTTCAACACCCCCTTGAGGCTTGCGGCGGCGGCTTGCAGGTGGCTGAGATCGGGTTTGCGGTCATCGGTGAAAGGCGTCGGCACGGCCAGGATAAAGGCGTCCGCGGGTTCGGGCTCGGTGGCGGCGCGGAGCTTTCCGGCGCCGACGGCGTCGTGGACCATTTTGTCCAGGTCCGGCTCGACAAGGTGAACCTTGCCCTGGTTGATCAGTTGGACAATCTCGGCATTGATGTCGATGCCCAGCACGTCCAGCCCCTGGCCGGCGAAGATCGCTGCCGTCGGCAGGCCGACGTAGCCGAGTCCGACCACCGAGAGCCTCTTGAAACCGGGGTCTGTCTTAGAGGTCACGGGATAGCTCCTTGACGATGCGTTGGCTGGCCTTGCCGTCGCCATAGGGGTTGTGGGCGCGGCTCATGGTTGCGTAGGCGTTTTCATCGTCGAGAAGGCGCACGGCCTCGGCGACGATGGTTTTCTTGTCGGTGCCCACAAGCTTGACGGTGCCGGCGTCGAGAGCTTCCGGTCTTTCGGTGACGTCGCGCATGACCAGGACCGGCTTTCCCAGTGACGGCGCTTCTTCCTGGATGCCCCCGGAATCGGTAATCACCAGATAGGCCCGGTCCATCAGGTAGACGAACGGCAGGTAATCCAGCGGCTCCATCAGATGGATGTTGGGTTTGCCGCCGAGGGCCCGGTTGACCGGCTCCGTGACGTTGGGGTTGAGGTGGACCGGATAGACGATTTCAACGTCGCCGCGGTCGGCGAGCTCGGCCAGGGCGGCGCAGATATTCTCGAAACCGGGGCCGAAATTCTCGCGCCGGTGCCCGGTCACCAGGATCAGCCGGCGGGTCGGGTCCAAGGACGAAAAGCGGTTTTCCTGATCCTTTCTTAAGTCTTTGTCTTTCTTCAATCTTTCCGTCACAGACAGGAGCGCGTCGATGACCGTATTACCGGTCACGACGATGCTATTTTCCGGCGTCCCCTCTCGGGTCAGATTGTCTTTTGCCGATTCCGTTGGCGCGAAGTGCAAGTCCGCGATGCCGTCGGTCAGCTTGCGGTTCATTTCCTCCGGAAAGGGAGCGTAAGAGTCGCCGGTGCGAAGCCCGGCTTCGACATGACCAACGGGGACCCTACGATAAAACGCGGCCAATGCGGCGGCCAGGGTGGTGGTGGTGTCGCCGTGGACAAGAACACGGTCGGGCTTGAAATCGTCCAGCACGTCCATCATCCCCGCCAGAACGGCCTGAGTAATGTGGGCCAGGTCCTGGTTTTCACGCATGATGTCGAGGTCGTAATCGGGGCACACGTGGAACAGCTCCAATACCTGATCAAGCATGGACCGGTGCTGCGCGGTGACGCAGACGCCGGCCTCGACGCCAGGGGCCTCTTGCAAGGCCTTGATGACGGGAGCCATTTTAATGGCCTCGGGACGCGTTCCGAAAACGCTCAACACTCGCATTTTGGCTTGTCTTTCAGCTCCTTGTGAGATGATTGGATATCTTGTCCGGTGTCATTTCGCAAGAACGGCTTTGCCAATCCCCATTGAATGCTTAAGGTGAGGCTCACCTTATCGAGGAGGACATCGCGCATGGGTCTTTCAGTTTTTTCGAGAATGATCGTCGGGTTGGCCGGCGCCGGGGCGGCGCTGGTTGTATCCGGGCACGTGGCCTTGGCCGAAATTGTGCCCCACCGGGCGGTTTATTCCCTGACCATGGGCAAGAGCGATACCTCGGGCCGGTTCGTCAATGTCGGCGGGGCGGTCAAAATGGCGCTGGAAAAGACCTGCGATGCCTGGATCACCGCGGAACAGATCAACATGCACATCGATACCCGGGTTGGGGGGCGGCTGATTCAAAAACTCAAATACACCGGTTGGGAATCGCTTGATGGCAGGCAATACCGGTTCGCCGCGCAATCGCGGATCAACAACGAAAGCAAGAAATTCATGGGCAGCGCCCGGTCCGATCCCAACCAGCCGGGGGAGGCCGTCTATTCGAAGCCGAAGAAGATGAAAATAGAACTGCCGCCGGGAACGCGTTTCTATTTCGGCCTGACGTCCTGGTTGATCGAGCGCGCCCGTTCCGGGGCTACCAGGGCCGAAACCGTGGTCTTCGACGGCACCGACGAGGAAGGGCCGCAGCGGGCCGTCGCCTTTATCATTCCGTTGGATAAAAACAGCGGCGCCTTCGATAACGGACTGGGTCCCCTGGTCGACAGGCCCGGCTGGTCCATGCGCATCGCTTTCTATCCCATCGACAGCCGGGGCGCGGCCCCCGATTACGAGGTGCAGGCCGTGATACTCGACAACGGGGTGACGCCGAAAATGGAACTGGTTTTCACCAATTTCACCGCGATCCAAAAGCTGGTAAAAATAGAAGCCCTCGAACTGCCCAACTGCTGAGACCGGCGCGGTTGTCATAATCCCTTGCAAGGATTAGACTTTTTTCCATTATCCCCGGGAAATGGCCGTGCAAGCCATGAACATTAAAATGAAACCCTCGATGGTTTGCCTGGCCGCCCTGTTGGCGGTGTTTGTGACGGTATTTTCGCTCCCCGCCGCCGCTGAATCCGGGTTTACCGGCATGCAGATTCAGGGTATGTCGGAAAAAATCGCCAAAGCCCTGGGCCGGAAAACCGTGGACGGTGTGCTTGTCCGTGACGTCGCCCTGGGCGGGCCCGCAGACAAGGCGGGCATCCATCGTGGCGACCTGATCTTAAAATACGCCGGCAAGGATATCGACAGCTTCCAAACCATGGTGAAAGCGGCGGGTTCCACCCGGCCCGGCCAGGAGGTTGAGGTTTCCCTCGTGCGCCAAGGCAAACCGATGACGCTGAGGATGAAGCTGGGAAAATGGACGGAACCTTGGCGCATTACCAATACCGCCGTTGCCAGCTTTCCCCAATCCGGTTTGACCATGGCGACATTGACGCAAAAATTGCGCAAGGGTTTTGGCCTTCGATGGAGCTCCATCGGCGTGGTGGTGACCCTGGTTGATCCCGACAGAGCGGATATCGGGCTCCGGCGCGGCGACTTGATCGTTCAGGTCAATCAGTACGACGTTTGGTTGCCGGAGCAGGTGGTCGAAAAATACAAGGCCGCCAAAAAGGCCGGCCGCAAGGAGCTGTTGTTGCTGATTGAGCGGGTTAACGGATTTTATTACATGCCTTTACCGGTTAAGTAAGAAGAGGCGGAGAAGGGCGGTAAGCCCAGACCGGGACAAAAAAAAGAGGCGGAGAAGGGCGGTAAGCCAGGCCGGGACAAAAAAAGAGGCGGGGAAAGCCGCGGGCCCGGATCAGCTTCCCCGGGCCTGGGAAATCAATTTCTTCAACGCCGCCAGATCGATGGCCCCGCGGACGATTTTGTCGCCGATAACGAAAGCCGGCGTGCCGTTGATGTCCAACGCCTCCGCCAGGGCAAAGTTTTTCTTGATCATTTCGTCGATCCGGGGGTCGGCCATGGTCTTCTTCAACGCCTTGACGTCATAGCCGGTCTGGGCGGCGATTTTCATCACCCTTTGTTCCGGCAACGCGCCCTTGGTGACCATCATAGCCCGATGGAAAGGTTCGTATTTTCCCTTGTCCGTCAACCACGCCGCCAACGCGGCCTTGGAGGCGGTAAGGGAATCCGCGCCTAAGATCGGGAATTCCTTATAAACGTAGCGAATGTTCCCGTCGTCGTTCAGGACCTTCATCACCGCCGGGAAAACCCGTTTGCAAAAACCGCAGCGGTAATCAAAGAACTCGACGATAGTGACGTCGCCCTTTACATTGCCGCCGACGGGGGTGGCCGGATCATTGAAAATCTCGCCGCGGAACTTAACCAGATTAGCCTTCGACCGCGCCTGGGCATCACGTTTATCGCGCGCCTGCAGGTTCTGGATGGATTCGATGATGATTTCCGGGTTCTTCAGGATGAAGTCACGAATGAGGTCTTCGAAGGACCGTTTCTCGGCCGGCGAAAGCGATAGCGCCGGAGCCTTGGACTGAAGATCGCTTGGTGACTGTGCCAGGAGAGGAGAATGATTCTGCGCTTGGGCGGGAAGGGCTTGGGCGGCCAATAACAGACCCGCCATCAGGGCGGGGATCATGCGGCGGAAAAAGGGAAAGGATTTCATCGGCAGGGTCGATCTCAATGTTGCGCCAGGGGCGAAAGAATGCCGCATGATGGTTGGTCAGGCGGTTTTTGTACAGGTTTTTGGCATGCCGACCCCTCAATTCCCGCTACTCCCCACCTTAGCGGGACAGGCGAAGGCCCGATATATATGCGGGGCTGGGGGGTTTGCCGGCCGCCGCGGCGATGCCGATAAACGTGATCCGTGTCAACCCGGCGTCGTCCTCCGGCCAGGCCCTCCGGTAGATGTCCGACAGATCGACGGTTTCCAGCCACCATGAGCCGGTATTCTCACGTCCCCCCCTGGCCGTATAACGCGACGCGGCTTGGCGGCGCGTTGACGATTTCGGTTTGGTGATGGAGCCCCGCTGCAAGGCCGATTCTCCCCAGGTGATGACCACTGCCCGGTCGTGGGGGGGAAGGGTGCCGCCGGGCCAAACCAGGGCCGCGCCCCCCAGGCCCCGGGATTTCGGGTTGCCGCCGTGAAACCCGACCACCAGCCGGACCGGATGAACGCCCGAGAATTGCGGGTCCATGTTCCAGGCCCAACTGAGATAGGGCGTCGCCAGAAGAGATGCCCGGGTCGGCTTGACGGCGACAAAACTCTGCTGTCCGTTGATCACCTTCAAGGCCGGCACGCCGGCCCGTTCGACGACCGTCAACTGGCCGCGGCTGGTTTTTCCCTCAATGACCCAATCAAGCGGCAGGGCATTGGGTTCGAACGCCGGCACCGGGCCGAGAACGTTCATGGTGCCGCTGGGGGCGACGTTGCTGGCGGGCATGGAACAAGCGGCGGCGAGGACTGCCAACGAAGCTGACCCCAGGGCTAAAAGCCACCTTCCGGGCCCTGCCAACCGCACCGTCATGGGGTGGCCCTTATTTTCTCTTTTTTTGCCGGGCGGCGAGAAGGATGTCCTGGGATTGCAGCCATTCCCGGGACCCGAGGGGAAAAAGCCGTTCGGCAAGGCCGGCATGGTAAAGGGCGACGGATTTCTTACCCGTCAACAAAGCTTCCTCGGCCAGGGCCAGGGAACTTCGCCCCTTGTTCCCCCGGCGTCCGTAGGCGATCGCGAGTTGACGCCAGGTGAAAGGGGATTCCGAATCATCGGCAATGGCGATGCGAAGGTTGTCGACCGCCTGATCCAGCAGCGCCGGATCGTTCAAGGCCAACTGGACACGGGCCAGGTCACGGCGTATCAGCGGGTTGTCGGGCAACAGGGTAACGGCGTTCCGGTAAGACACCAGCGCCGCCTTCGGGTTGCCGTTTTCAAATAGCATTTGCCCTTTCAACTCCCGGAAGTAGGGGTCCTTGGGATACTCGGCGATCAGCCCGTCGATCAACGGCAACGCCTTGTCCAGATCGGGTTTCCGATAATAGCCGACGGCCCTGGCGTACCGGGATTCCAGGCTGTTGTCGCTTTCCTTGTAAACGCGGAGCGTATGTCCAAGGGGGTTCAGGAATCCATAAAGCTTGGCCCGGGCCCGCCGAAAACTGATATCTAAGTCGGATGACACGGAATTATCGGAATAGGGGGAGTTGGCGACATGATGGGCGATGGTTTCCACGCGATCGCGAGTCAGGGGGTGGGTCCGGACATAGGGGTCCTGGCGTTCGGGAGCCAGAAGCTCCTGATCCCCCAGAAGTTCCATGAATTCAAGAAACCCCTTGGCCGATATCTTGATTTTGTCCAGATACTTCAAGGCCGCCTGGTCGGCCGCCGATTCCTGAGTCCGCGTGTAACTCAGGAAATTACGCATCGCTACCCCTTGGCCGCCGGCGATGATGACGCCGCCGATGTCTCCGCGACCGGCACCGATGGCGACGCCGCCCAAAATTATCGACAAGATCGTCACTGCGGTGCTGCCTTCGAGGGCATCTTTGATCCGTGCTAGGTGGCCACCGGAAATATGGCCGGTTTCGTGGGCGATAACCCCGATGATTTGTTCGGCGCTCTTGGCCTGCGTCAGCAGGCCGGTATTGATAAACAACCGCTGTCCGCCGGCGACGAAGGCATTAAGCGTGTTATCCCTGACCAGGTGAATCTTGACCGCGGAAGGATCAAGTTTGGCGGCGAGGAATACTGGCGTTGAAAATTTACGGATGGTATTTTCAATCTCCGCATCGCGGATCAGGGAGATTTTATGGGCGCGGGCGTGGGCCGCTCCCGTCAACAGGACGGCGGCAAACAATAAAACGGTGACAAAATTGAAAATGCGTTTCAGCAAGGCCTTCAACCTCAAGGATTTACGCCCCCCGTCAACGATAGCCCGTGCGTGGTGGAAACGTAGTCCCGTGGGGGGGTGTCGTCAAATTGCGCCTCTCTTTTTGATTTTACTATTGACCGCCTGTTCCTCCAATCCCCTTGAATCCCTCAACCCGTTCAAGACCAAGGAAGATGAAGGCAAACGCGGGACCATCGGGTTCGTCATTGGGTTCCTTGGCGGGGTGGCGACGGACGAACCCCGGGCGACGTTGGTCGGCCGTGATATCCTGTCCTCGGGCGGCACCGCGGCGGATGCGGCCGTTGCCGTAATGATGGCCCTTTCCGTGACCTTGCCGTCCTCGGCCAGCCTTGGCGGCGGCGGCGTTTGCGTGGTTCACGATTCCAAAACCAACACGACGGAATCCCTGGATTTTCGGTCCGCGGTTCCGAAAAACATACCGGCCACGGCGACCCTCCCCACCGCCGTTCCCGGCCTTGTCCGCGGGATGGCGGTGCTGCATTCCAAATACGGGCGCCTGGCCTGGGCCAATCTGGTGTCGCCGGCTGAAACCCTGGCCCGGTTCGGCAATCAGGTCTCGCGCGCCTTTGCCCAGGACTTAAAGCAAATTCCCCCGACCCTTCTGGCGGACCCTGAAATAAGAAAGATTTTCAGCCTCGGAAAGGGAGGCCGTTTTATCCAGGAGGGGGATTTTCTCAAGCAATTGGAATTATCGTCGGTCCTGAGCCGCCTCAGGGCCCGGGGCGCGGGCGATTTCTATACCGGGCTCCTAGGGCGCCAATTGGTCGCCGCCGTCGCCCGGGCCGGTGGATCTCTCACACTCAACGACCTTCGGGCCTTTGCCCCCCGTTGGCGGCCGACCTTGAAAATTCCTTATATCAAGAACACCAAATTTCATTTTCCCGGGTCTGCCATCCCGTCGGGCGTTTTGACGGCGCAAATAATCGGGATGTTGGCCGAAAACGGCGATTGGAAAGATTCCTCTCCGGCGGAAAGGGAACACCTTATGGCGGAAGTGATCGGCATTGCCCATGCCGGCCGCGGCCGCTGGCTCCACAATGACGGCTCCCTTGCCGTCGATCCCGCGTCCCTGATTTCGGAGGATAGCCTCGAAAACCTGATTTCCGGATTCAAACTCGAGCGTCACATGCCTTTCGGGAATTCCGGGGCCAGGCCTAGGGGGAATCCCGGCTCCTCCACGGGAACGGGGTTTGTCGTCGTTGACCGCGAGGGATCGGCCGTCGCTTGTTCCTTGACCCTCAACAATCTTTTCGGTGCCGGAAAGGTCGCCCAGGGCATGGGTATTTTACTGGGAGCCTTGCCGGGTCCGCTTGGCCGCGGCCCGGATTCATTGGCGGCGATGTTGCTGATCAACAATATCCACAACATCTTTTATTTTGGCCTTGCCTCATCCGGCGGGGCCGTGGCGCCGAGCGTCCTTGCCGGCGTTGCGGCGCGTACGCTTATGGGAAGAAAAGAGGAAACCCTGGAAATGGCGTTGGCCGCCAAGCGTCTCTATAACAGCGGGAATCCGGATTTGACCTATTACGAACAAGGCATGGTCACTTCCATTATCGACGACTTGTCCAAACGGGGGCATCGGTTGAACCCGGTGCCCGCCCTGGGAAAAGTAAATGGGATTTTTTGCTCGACCGGGGTTCCCAACAAGAAAGGTCTCTCCTGTTCCATGCGCCCTGATCCCAGAGGATACGGCCTGGCGGCCGGCGCCGAATAGGGCCGGGCCCGCACCATGGTCCTCAAGGTCGCCAAGCGCGGAACCATCCCGCCCTTCATCGTCATGGACGTCATGCGTGAAGCCAACGAGCGCCAGGCCCGGGGCGAGGACGTGCTGCACCTGGAGGTCGGACAGCCCGGCACCGGCGCCCCGGGGCCGGTCCTGGAGGCGGCGAAAGCGGCGCTGGATAATGACCGCCTCGGATACACCGATGCCCTTGGCCTGCCGGCGTTGAAACGCCGTATTGCCCGGCACTACCGGGATGCCTATGGCCTTGGGGTCGATCCGGAACGGGTCGTCGTCACCACCGGGTCGTCCGGCGGGTTCGTGCTATCGTTCCTGGCCGCTTTCGATGCCGGTGACCGGGTGGCATTGTCGAGCCCCGGTTATCCCGCCTACCGGAATATCTTGAGAGGCCTCGGGTGTGAAGTGGTGGATATACAAGCCGGGCCCGACACCAACTTTCAGCCGACCCCGGAATTGATCGACCGCGCCGTCCACGACTCCGCCGCCGCCATCGACGGCTTGATCATCGCCAGCCCGTCGAACCCGACGGGAACCATGATCCACGCCCGGGAACTGAAAGAGCTGACCGGGTATTGCGCCGATAACGGCATCCGCCTGATTTCGGACGAAATCTATCACGGCATTACCTATGGCGAGAAGGCGGAAACGGCGCTTCGCCATACGGACGACGCCATCATCATCAACAGCTTCTCCAAGTATTTTTCCATGACCGGCTGGCGTCTCGGATGGATGGTCGCGCCCGAAGACTTGCTTCGGTCCCTCGAGTGCCTGGCGCAGAACCTATTCATCTCGCCGCCGGCCCTTTCCCAGCACGCCGGGATCAAGGTTTTCGACTGCGGCGACCAACTAGAGGCCAACGTCGCCCGGTACGCGGAAAACCGCGGGCTGTTGTTGGAAAAACTGCCGGCGGCGGGTTTCGAAACCCTGGCCCCGGCCGAAGGGGCCTTTTACATCTATGCCGATATCGCCAACCTGACCAACGACAGCCAGGATTTCTGCAAACGCATGCTGGCCGAAACCGGGGTCGCGGCAACGCCCGGGGTGGACTTCGACCCCGGGCGCGGCAACCATTTCATGCGCTTTTGTTTTGCCGGCGAGACATCGGACATGGCCGAAGCCATGGACCGCCTCGGCCGCTGGCGGCGTTAGGACCCGGCCCTTCGCAGGCCCGCTTATTTAGCCGGCCGGTTCCACCACCCCTTGCGGCTCGGGGATTTTTCCGGCGCCTGATCCTCGCCGGTCCCGCCGCCGATATTGATGACATTGATTTTTGCAGCCTCGCCGCCGGGGGTTTTTGCGGCGTTGCCGCCGGTCGACGCGGCGGCCTGCCCGGCCGGGACGGAGGGCTCCGCCACCGTTGCCGGAGCGCCGGAATCATCGGGAGTCTGGATGGGGATATTAATGACGGTCTTTTCCCTGGCCGGCTTTCCCTCTTTCGTTTTGGCGCCGCGCCGTGGGCGGCGGGCCGGTTTTCCGGGCGCCGGTTTGGCGTCATCGACGGTGTTGTCCTTTTCGGCAGTAGAGGCTTCGGTTTCGGCCCCCGTTTCCGCCCTCTTGGTTTTTATACCGCCGTTCCGCCTGGCCGGTGTTTTCGCTTCTTTCTTTTTGGCCTTGTCGTCGTCGCCGTCCGGATCTTTCGCTTTTCTCCCGCGCGGGGACTTATTCCCGGCCGGGGCCTCGGCGGAGGCGGGGGCGTCGGGGCCCGGCAAGGGAATAACGCCGGGTATAACGCCATCGGAGGCGCTGGTTTCCGCTTCGGTCATGGTCGTCGGCAGGGCGTCTCCGGTCCGGACCTGGGCCTGCCGATCGGCGGGTTTGCGGCCCCGCCGCCGTCCCCCGCGGCGGCCACGGCGGCGGCGCTTGGCGCAGGCGGGGGGCGTCTCTTCGTCCGACCCCGGCTTAGACGGGGCGGCTTTTTCGGCGACCGGCCCTTCAGGAGCGGCTTCCAGGGGCTCGGCGGTTTTGGTTTCGTCCGCCGCGGTCACGGCGGTCTCCTCGCCGCGCCGGTGGCGCCGGGAACGCCGCTGCCGTCTGCCGCCTTCGCCCAGGGCATTCCTGCCGCCGGCGCCTGCCGCCTCGCCTTGGCCCTTGCCGCCATCGACCCGTTCGATCCGGTAATCGGGTGGGATCAGGGTGTCGTCGGTCTCCAGGGTTACCGCCAAAAGGTATTTGCTTTCGAGGTCCGCCAGCGCCGGGCGGTGGTTGTTGAGGATGTAAAGGGCCACGGACGAGGGGATGGCGACGCTCACCGCCTTCGAGCGTTTCCGCATGCCTTCCTCCTCAAGGGCGCGCAGAAGATGAAGCGCCGCCGAATCCGTGGACCGGCGAATGCCCGTTCCTTCGCAGTAAGGACAGGGTTCGGAACTGGTTTCGATCAGACTCGGGCGCAGCCGTTGGCGGGAAAGTTCCATCAGCCCGAAGGGGCTGATGCGGCCGATCTGGATGCGGGCGCGGTCGGAACGCATGACATCCTTGATCCGGCGTTCCACCTTGACCTGGTTTCGGTGGACTTCCATGTCGATGAAGTCGATGACGATTAGGCCGGCCAGATCCCGGAGCCTTAGCTGCCGGGCGATTTCGTCGGCCGCCTCGAGGTTGGTTTTCAGGGCCGTTTCCTCGATGTTGCGGCCCCGGGTGGCGCGGCCCGAATTGACATCGATGGACACCAGCGCCTCGGTCGGATTGATGACGATATAACCGCCTGACTTCAACTGCACGGTCGGGGAATGCATGCTGTCCAGTTGGCCTTCCACCAAAAAATGCTGGAACAGTTGCTTGTTGGTTTCCTTGAAGGGCTGCACCCGTTTTGTATGGCTGGGGATCAGCATCTTCATGAAATCCTTGGCGAGGCGGTAACCCGTTTCGCCTTCGATGATGATTTCATCGATGTCCTTGTCGTAAAGGTCCCGGATCGAGCGCTTGATCAAATTGCCTTCCTCGTGGACCAGGCAAGGGGCCATGGATTCCAGGGTGACGTCGCGCACCGAACTCCACACCCGCATCAGGTATTCGTAATCACGCTTGATTTCGGCTTTTGATCGCTTCTGGCCGGCGGTTCGCACGATCACCGCCATCCCCTTGGGAATGCCGAGGCCGCCCAGGATTGTTTTCAGACGCTTGCGGTCGGTGCCGATGCTGATCTTGCGGGAAATGCCGCCGCCCCTGGCGGTGTTGGGCATCAACACGCAATACCGTCCGGCCAGCGACAAATACGTCGTCAACGCGGCGCCCTTGGTGCCCCGTTCTTCCTTGACGACCTGCACCAGTAGGATCTGCCGGCGCTTGATGACTTCCTGGATTTTATATCTGCGCCTGAGCGTCACCGGGCGGTGGGCTTCGACCTCCTCGGAATCGTCTCCGCCCAGGGTCTCGACGCCGGCGGCATCGGAATCCTCGCCGTTGCCGCCGTCCAGGGCCTTGGCCTCGGCCTCGGTTTCCGCCGCCTGCTGTTCCGCCAACAGTTCTTCGCGGTCGGCGACCGGAATTTGATAGTAATCGGGATGGATTTCGCTGAACGCCAGGAACCCGTGGCGGTTACCGCCGTAATCGACAAACGCCGCCTGCAGGGACGGTTCGACCCGGGTTACCTTGGCAAGATAGATATTGCCTCTGAGCTGCCTTCGGGATTCAACCTCGACGTCGAAATCTTCCAGATGGTTTCCGATGACGATCGCCACCCGGGTCTCTTCCGGATGCGATGCGTCGATGAGCATTCTTTTGGTAGACATTAAATTTTAAACTCCGATGCACGATTTGCCCGGAACCCGGCTCCCAAGAGCGAGAGGCGTTGGGCAAAAAGGTGCGTGTTTCAGAAACGCCGGTGGCGCCTGCGAACGGTCCCGCCACCGTCAGGGGCGGGGGTGTCTGTGAATAAGCTCGCGCTGCTCTATCCGGCATGAAAAAAGACCATATTCCATGAGGGGTGGCCCCTCGAACGTTCCGTATATAAGCCAGGACCAAACAAATTACCAGGTGCGGGAACCCGATCCCGTGCCCGGGCTTGAAGGGTAATGGAGTAAAACGGCCTCGGGACGGCCAAAAACGGCGATAAAGGAAACTTGTCCGGCTGACCGCCTCGGCCCACGGTGTTAACATAACGGTAGGACTTTGGTTCGACAATCGTCTTATTGCCGTTACCGGGGCAAACGGCTGCCGGGCCCGCCTTGGCGGGAAGGATATTTGTTGCAGTCCTTCGGCTCCTGTAATAAGTCCTATATTTGGGGTTAACTTGCTAGTGTTACACAAAATGTTGGGTCTTGGTCGGGTTTTATGTTGGGCGCTGGTGGCCTTGTCGTTGACCGCCGTGGCCGGCCCGGGGCCGGCCGTGGCCGCCGAATCGGTGGTCACCGATATCCGCGTCGCCGACCATGCCGGCATTACGCGGGTGGTTTTCGAGTTGACCCGGAAAGTGGCGTTCAGCGCCTTTACCCTCGGCAATCCCGCCCGCGTGGTCATCGACCTGCCGGAAGTAGGTTGGCGGCTGCCGGCGCGGCCGTTGCCGGGCGCTACCGGAGTCTTCGAGAAACTGCGCTACGGCCTCTACAAGCCCGGCAATTCCCGGATCGTCCTCGATATCCGCACCCCGGCGGCGATCACTCAGGCCTTTATCCTCGAGCCACAAGGGGAAAAGGGGTTCCGGGTGGTCATCGATCTGACGCCGACGACCCTTGATGCGTTCCTGCGAAACGCCGGCAAGGCGCCCGTCCGCGTGACCGCCAGCCGCCCATCACCCCTGTCCCCGCCGCCCCCGGCCGTCACGCCGCCCCCGGCGGTGAAGAAGAAAATGGTCCTGGTCAAGGGGCCGGACCCGGTCGCCGCCGCTACCGCCCCCGGCCCCGTCGCCGCGCCCGTCGCCGCCCCCGTCGCCGCCCCCGTAACCGCCCGGGGGCCGAAGGCTTCCCGGTCCGGATTGCAGCCGCCCCAACAACAGGCCACGCCTTTCCGTTTGGCGCCGCGTAAGCCGGAACCGAAACACCGCGAAAAGAAACATGTCATCGTCCTCGATCCCGGCCACGGCGGCGCCGATCCCGGCACCATCGGCATTTCCGGCATCTACGAGAAGCACCTGACGCTGTCGATGGCCCGCGTGCTCAAGAAACGGCTGGAAAGGACGGGCCGTTTCAAGGTCCTGCTGACCCGCGACAGGGACATCTTCATCCGCCTGCGCGACCGGGTGCAGATGGCCCGCGACGCCAAGGCCGAGCTGTTCATTTCCATCCACGCCAACAGCGTCGGCAACAAAAAAATCAAGGGCTCCGCAGTCTACACCCTTTCGGAAAAGGCCTCGGACAGTGAGGCCCAGGAATTGGCGGAAAAGGAAAACAAGGCCGACCTAATCGCCGGCGTCGACCTGACCTACGAGACGCCCGAGGTGACCAGCATCCTGATCGACCTGGCGCAGCGCGAATCGATGAACCAATCGGCCCGTTTCGCCGCCGCCCTGGTCAAGGAGCTCAGGCGCACCACCAAGGTTCTCCGGAACAGCCACCGATTCGCCGGATTCGCCGTCCTCAAGGCTCCGGATGTCCCCTCGGTGCTGTTCGAGATGGGGTTTTTGTCCAACCCGTCAGACGAGCGCGCCTTGCGGTCGCGCAAATACCGCGCCCGCCTTGCGGCCGCGGTCGTCCGGTCGATGGAGGCTTATTTCGCCCGCATCGAGGAAGCGACTCGCCGATAGGCGGCCATACGGTCGCCATATTTTTCCCCTTTAGTGACACGAACGTGTCCGGCGGACATGTAGTATGATGGCCCCCGGGCTTGTCGCCGCCGTTTGTTGCCGCCATCAGGACGATAAGACCCGGACCGAAAC
Organism: Pseudomonadota bacterium; assembly: GCA_022564115.1. Taxonomy (GTDB): domain Bacteria; phylum Pseudomonadota; class Alphaproteobacteria; order Rhodospirillales; family Casp-alpha2; genus Casp-alpha2. Next base: position 1,529 of record JADFMB010000010.1, on the reverse strand, counting down.
GGCCTTGGGATTCCATGTTTAGAGCGTTTCTGACCCTATTGGGAATTTTGTTCATCTTCGCGCTGGCCGGCGCCGGCGGGGTGCTGTTCATTTTCCACAATTACGGCCGCGACCTTCCCGAATACCAACAGCTCGCCGATTACGAGCCGCCGGTGATGACCCGGGTTTACGCCGGCGACGGCCGGTTGTTGGCCGAATACGCGGTCGAGAAACGGGTCTTCGTGCCGATCAAGGCGATGCCCAGGCGCGTGGTGCAGGCGTTCCTGGCCGCCGAGGACAAGAACTTCTACATCCATCCGGGCGTCGATGTGCTGAGCGTCCTCCGCGCGGCGTTGATCAACGTCAAGAACATCGGCACCTCGAAGCGCCCGGTCGGCGCCTCGACCATCACCCAACAGGTGGCCAAGAACTTCCTGCTCACCAACGAGCTGTCGTGGCGGCGCAAGATCCAGGAGGCGATCCTGGCCTTCCGCATCGAACGCGCCCTTTCCAAGGACCGCATCCTGGAGCTCTACATGAACCAGATTTACCTCGGCTTCGGGTCTTATGGCGTGGCGGCGGCGGCGCTCAACTACTTCGACAAATCCATGGACGACCTGACCATCGCCGAGGCGGCGTTCCTGGCCGCCCTGCCGAAGGCCCCCAACAACTACAATCCGGTCAAGAAGCCCCGGGCCGCCAAGTCCCGGCGCAATTGGGTGATCGGACGGATGCTGGCCGAAGGCTTCATCGACGAGACGCAAGCAGCGAAGGCCAAACAGGCGGAGCTCCGGGTCCGCCAGCGCTCGGCCACCGAATACGTGACCGCCGAATACTTCGCCGAGGAGGTGCGCCGCCAACTGGTGCGCCGCTTCGGCGAAGAGAAGCTGTACAAGGGCGGGCTGTCGGTGCGCACCACCCTCGATCCCGCCCTCCAGGCGATCGCCGACCGGCTGCTGCGCGAAGGGCTCGAGGCTTACGACCGCCGCCACGGCTGGCGCGGGCCGATCGCGCGGCTGGCCGAGGGCACGCGGCTCGATATCGCCGCCGACTGGCGCCGCGAACTGTCCGACACCGCCCCGGTCAAGGGGTTGGGTTCGCACCGGCTGGCCGTCGTCATCGGCCTCGACATCGACGGCGCGGTGATCGGCCTCGGCGACGGCACCACGGGGCGCATTCCACTGGCCGAAATGAAATGGGCCCGGCCGTGGAAGAAAGGCCAGAAGCGCGGCCCCAAGGTGACCAACCCGGCCGACGTGCTCGCCCCCGGCGACGTCATCGCCGTCGATCCAGTGGCCGCCGACGCCAAGGGCAAGCCGGTTGCCAAGGGAACCTACGGCCTGCGTCAGTTGCCCGACATCGACGGCGCCCTGGTTGCGCTCGACCCCCACACCGGCCGGGTGTTGGCGATGGCCGGCGGCTATTCCTACGAACGCAGCCAGTTCAACCGCGTCACCCAGGCCATGCGGCAGCCGGGCTCGGCGTTCAAGCCTTTCGTCTATCTGGCCGCCCTGGACTCAGGCTACACGCCGTCGACCCTGATCCTGGAC